>JAIOPQ010000106.1 GCA_021413825.1 Spirochaetia bacterium
TCAAACTGAGTGTCTAGTGCAACCTTGCCTGATTTGCGAAGCACCATCCACTTCCCGCCTTCCATAGTCCAGTGTTCGCCATCCATTTTGCGTTTGCAACCGTTGCAGGCCACCGTGAAACCATTCTCAAATGGGGTGGCAAAATCAAAGGTTGCAGGAATTACTCGTTCAGCTTTCTCATTGAAAAATCCTACTTTGCCTTTTTCCACAAATCGTGCAAGCCCCTCAGCAAAATAGTCCGGGCCGTTATCATAGGCAAACATTTGAAATCTGTGTTTGCCTTTCTGATCAATAAAAAAGAATCCAGACTCTTCAGCTACGGAGGCAAATCCGTGCCGATTAAATTCGGATGCAAAAAAATAACGGGCTGTTAGGCGAACATCGCCTTTTTCGTTCTTGAAGCCGTATCTGCCATCCAGTTCAAATGAAGTTAGCGTTTCGGCCGCAACGCCTGTGAATGCAAGAAACAGGATACAAAGCGAAAAAATAAGGCGCAGGTAGCTTTTCATATACTCTCCGGTTTTGACGCAAATACTCGGCACGGGGTTCACACACAATCCAAAGACTTGACGCGAAACAGCCATTTCCGAGGGTTTGACTATGGACCTCAACAGCATTGCCTATCATCGGTGTGAATTCAAAAAACTGTCAGATTGCAATGTCAACATCGCCACTCATGCGCTGCAATATGGCACAGCAGTATTTGGCGGAATCCGCGGATACTATTCAGAATCGCAAAAGAATTTGTTAATTTTCCGGATGGATCGCCATTTTAGACGCCTGCACCAGAGCGCAAAAATGATGCAGATGATCCCTCCCCTTGGAGAAAAGGAAATGGCCAATATCCTGATCCAGGTGGCCAGGCTGAACAATTACCGCCAGAATGTCTATTTTCGTCCTTACCTGTATAAGTCAGCCACGCAGCTGTCGCCCAGGTTCCATGATGTAAAAGATGACTTTTCGCTCTATTCTTTGAAGATGGACGACTACCTGGACACGAACAAAGGACTGTCAGTTTGCGTCTCAAGTTGGAGGCGCATTGATGACAATATCATACCAACGCGTGGCAAGGTTTCGGGTGGCTATGCCAACTCAGGCCTGGCCAAGTCTGAGGCGGTTCAAAATGGATACGATGAGGCAATTTTTCTCGATACCCGCGGTTTCGTTTGCGAAGGCTCAGCTGAGAACATTTTCCTGGTTCGCGAGGGGACACTCATTACTCCACCGGTCTCCGCTTCCGTTCTCGAAGGCGTTACGCGACGAAGCGTCATGGAAATCGCAAAATCTGAAGGCATCCCCGTTGAAGAGCGTGACATTGCCAGAGCGGAACTCTATATCGCAGATGAAGTTTTCTTCACAGGCACAGGCGCCCAGATCGCATGGATTTCTGCGGTTGACAAACGAGTCATTGGTGAAGGGAATATTGGCACCATCACGGAAAGACTCCGCAAGAGATTCATTGCGTCAGTCCTGGGGGAAGATGCGGAATTTAAATCCTGGGTCACACCTGTTTACGAGTAAAATTCTCAAAACCGTCTTTGCTGCATTTGTTACGTTAGGCGGCGTTTCATCCTTGCTTGCGGATGAGTTCAATCCGTACAGCGTTATGCCAGCCGAATGCAAGAATGGGCAATTCCGTTGCGGATTCTTGCCGCCAACACCCGATGAAATGCGCAGTCTCCCCACAAGCGATGCAAGCTATTTCAGAAATCGCGGCCTCCCTCCTTTCGTCGATCTTGCACCTGAACTTCCACCAGTAGGCTTTCAAGGCGAGCAAGGAAGTTGCCTTGGCTGGTCATTGGCCTACACAATTCGATCCTATCAGGAGCGAAAGGCTTCTGGCTGGACATACGACTCTCCGGTTTCCGGTGGAGCCGGAGATCATGTACTTTCACCAGCGTTCCTTTACAATCAAATCAATGGCGGACGCGATCAAGGCTCCGATCCTGTAGTGGCTTTGAAGTTCCTGGTAAAACGCGGCGTCTCAACATGGAAGCGAATGCCCTATCATCTGACCGACTACAAAGCGCAGCCGGCTCCAGAAGCAATCAATGAAGCCCTGCAATTCCGTGCGGGCGGATTCAAAAGTATCAATGCACAATCGGTGGAATCAATCAAGGCTGAGCTTGCAGCGGGAAGGCCCGTCATGATGGGCCTATTGATATATGAGAATTTTTATAAATTAAATAAAGATATTAATGTATATGAGAACTTTCGCGGCAAATTTTATGGCGGACATGCAATCACAATCATTGGATATGATGATCGCAAATCGGTAAACGGGACTACGGGTGCTTTCAAGATAATGAATTCCTGGGGTAAGGCCTGGGGCGACCAAGGGTATGGATACATCACATACAAGTTCCTGCCTGTTGCAGCAACAGCGGCGTTTGTTGTTGAGCAAAGAACTCAAAGTACGCCGCCTCCGGAGATTCCAGAAAAGAATCTTCTTCCTCCGCGGGAGATTGCCGCAACGCGCGGACTATTTCAAGATCGTGTAGAAATTTCCTGGGTTCATTCAGATGGAGCAATTGCATACGAAATCCAACGATTGAACAGTGGTTCAGGCCGATTCGACAAAATCGGTTATGCAGTGAAGCCGCGATTCATTGACAACGCAGTTCAATCCGGTGAAATGTATCGCTACAGAATTATCGCAATCTATCGCTCTGGTCGCTCAGACGCTGAACTCAGCCCCGTGGCAGAGGGATTCTCCCGAATCCCTGGTGCTGTGGCCGGGTTTACTTTACCGCGAGTACTCGACGTAGTATTTACCGGACTGGGGGTTGCAATGCGATCCATGGCAAGCGAAGCTGCGCAGGACCAAAGGCAAGCGGCTCCAACGGCTGCACAAGGAAACACTATTGCAATGCCGCAGAGCAGAACAAGTTTGAGCTGGAATGAAGTTCCGGGCGCAGAGTGGTATGAGATTGCACGATTTGATGCTGCTTCAAAAACATTCCGTCCTGCAGGGATTTCACGCGAACCAGGTTTTTCAGAAATTGTTGTAACAGATCAAGACGAACGAATCTACACGGTTCGCGCCCGGAGCGCATACGCAATTGGGCCATGGAGCTCACCTATTCGCGAAAGTCGTTTGAAGATTAATGGACTGGATGTAAGCAAAGGAACCGAACGCGATCGCATCAAATTGAAATGGAGTCCTATTGCTGGTGCTGAGAAATACTTAGTGTATGCATACGATCCGGATCGCCGATCTTACGCAGCACCCGCGTTTGTAACATCACCTCAATTTGAAGATACGTCCGATCGCGCTAAATCAGGTGCCTGGGTTGGATATACAGTTGCTCCAGTCATACTGGGTAACACCGCAGGCTTTACAAGTTTTGTATTTGGAAAATCGGACCCGGCCATGAAGCGCAGCGCAATCGCAGCTCCAGGGAATCTAAGGGCGGATTCCAGCTCTGGCTCGCCGGTCTTGCAATGGGATTCTGTGAGCAATGCAGATAAATATTTTGTATTCCGTAAACGTGAGCAGGACGCCGATTTCGAGGTCTACGCAGAAGTTCCATCCAACCAGTTCCGCGACCTGGACGCAAAACCAGGCGAACTCCTCTATTACACGGTACGGTCCAGTGCCGGAATGGGCGAATCGCCCGATTCAAATACTGCAGTCACAGCCCTTGAAGGAAAGCGTAAATCCGCAGTAATCATTTCTCGCGCGGTTGATGCAACAGAAGCGCATAACGGTAAGTGGAAAGGATCTTACTGGGACGGATCGACGCCAGTTCCGGTACTGGTTGAACTTTCATCCAATGCATCAACGGCTTCTGCACGCATTCAATGGGGGAATAGGCCCTTTACACTTACGGGCCTTAATGCAAGGGGCGCACAGACAATGGAAATCCCTGGACTGCGCGCACGCATTGAACGAGGAATATTGATCTGTCAGTTTACTGATAACACAATTTCACCGGCTCCGCTTGAACTAGCCCTGGAACCCGCAACATAGATGCGGGAGGGTAAACCACAGGCTGATCCGACAAACGGAAAAGATGAATACGCCCGGGACCTGGGTTTAACCGAAACAGTTGCAATAGTTATAGGCCGAATCATCGGCTCTGGAATCTTTCGAACTCCTGCGCCTATTTTTGCGCTTGTTGGATCGGGGTCACTGTTCTTTGGAGTGTGGATCTTCGGGGGATTTGTAACCATGCTTGGCGCTTTTTGCGTAATGGAAATGGTTGCAATGATGCCGCGCTCAGGCGGCCCGTATGCATTTCTAAAGGCAGCCTACCCTCCAGTCTGGACCTTTCTGCGCGGCTGGGCAATGTTCTTTGTAGCAGAGACTGGTGCGATTGCGGCTGTAGCCCTCGTCTTCGCCGAGTACTCATCCTTCTTTTTGGAACAGAGTTCCGGGTTCCCACTCTCATTCGTGAATCGCACCGTACTTGCCGTCCTGCTCATCTGGATTCTGACTGCTGCAAATTGTTTCGGTGTGTTTCTGAGCGGGAAATTCCAGGTAGTATTCAGTGCGGCAAAACTGATTGCTCTGTTGACAATCATCGTGTGCGGTATCACTCAGAATGCAAAGCCGGAGCATTTCGGAATCGATTGGTGGCCTCAGTCTGTTGGGTTTGAAACATTCCTGGCATTCTTTGCTGCTATGCGGTACGGTTTTTTTGCTTATAGCGGCTGGGAAGGAGCAACGTACGTGGCTGAGGAGGTCAAGAACCCAACCCGCAATCTTCCTCTTTCTTTACTAATCGGAATTTCTGGCGTGATGATCCTATATATGGCGGCTAACGTTTCGTATTTGCTCCAACTTTCCCCGGCAGAACTCAAAGCTTCCAAATATGTAGCAGGAGATGCCATGCGACACGCTCTTGGCTCGCTTGGCGGCCTTTTGATAGCGCTTGCCGTTATGATAAACACTTTTGGAAATGTAGGAACACAGATACTTGTCAAAGCCAGAACCTGGCATGCAATGGCGCGCGATGGAATGTTCTTTAAGCCCCTGGCAAAACTAAGCGATACATACAAAACTCCCAACGTTGCACTGATTGTTCAGGCTTTCTGGGCAACTCTTCTGGTACTGTTTGCTTCTTTCGAGAAAAACGCATACGAATCGGTAATCGATTTCTTCACATTTACAGCATCGTTCTTTAATGTGATGATGTTCGGGGCAATCTTCATTTTGCGTAAACGTTTCCCCGATATGCATCGACCATTCCGAGTGCCTTTCTATCCAATCCCGGTAATTGTAGCCTGTCTGGTCTATGCAACGCTAATGATAGCCGCGCTCATTACAGCACCAGTTCAATCGCTCCTTGGAGTAGCGTTGACTGGAACCGGACTCATCTATTATTTTTTCCTGCGTAAGCCAGAGGCTCATACCGTATGATGGAGAGAATTTCCGCCTTCTTCTCTGGTAAGTCGCGCCAGTTTATCATACTGTTTGCAGGGGCGTTTGCAATTGCATTCGGCATAATCGATTTTATTACAAACGCGGAAGTATCGCTTGCAATTTTCTACCTGGGCCCAATTTGCCTGGTTAGTTGGTACATCAACAAGCAATCGGGGATTTACTTTTCCATTCTCAGCATCCTCATCGTAGTTGCAGGAGATCTAGAATCAACAACGCTGACGGCCAGGACGCTGGTCTATCTCTGGAACGCCTGCATTACGTTCGGATTCTATATATTTGTTGTTTGGATTGTTGCAAGTCTCAAGGAACGTCTCTTAAAGGAATGGGCCCTGTCGCGCACCGATCCATTGACCGGGATTGCAAACGCCAGGCATTTTATGGAGAACGCGGAGCATGCCCTATCGCTCAGCCGCCGCCATGGCCATCCAATCACGTTTGTCTATATTGATTGTGACAATTTCAAAGAAGTCAACGATGAACTTGGTCACATGCAAGGAGATGATTTACTCCGCGAAGTAGCTGAATCAATTGTTGAACAATCCAGATTAACAGATACAGTAGCACGCTTGGGCGGCGATGAGTTCGTGTTGCTTTGCCCTGAAACGGGACCGGCAAATCAGAAACAGCACATTGCAAGAATCAGACATAGTCTTCTTAATAGAATGAAAAACAAAGCCTGGCCTGTAACGTTTAGCATTGGAGTTGCTGTTTACGTAAGACCACCAGAATCGGTCGATGAAATGATCCGCCATGCGGACGATTTAATGTATTCTGTGAAGCGCAGAGGAAAGAACGGAGTTAAGAGCAGAGTCTTTAAATAGATCACACGAGTAGCGGCTAGAGTCCGTCTTACTACTCCCAGGAAAATACGTTTCCACCCGTCCGAATCCATCGATCATAGTAGCGCATACGGTTCAATCCAACCTCAGCGTAATCTCTCCGCGATGTCTGGCCATCTGCCTGACCTGTGTTGTGAATTCTAAAGCACGCGCCCCAGTTCCTTTTTTTTGCGGGACCGCCATAGTGACGGATCATATAACCTACAGCCCATTGCAAGTGATATGGTCCTTTGAGATCTTGAATCGAGCAGCCCAGCTCAAGACAATGAAACCCCATAACCTGCGTTAGCCCGTAGCTTGTGGCTAATTGACGCAATTCTTTGTCGCTCATGAATGCAATTGCTTCACGTTTGATTTTTCCAAATGGACGACCGTCGTCCTTTAGCTCAACAAGCCTTTCATAAACGTAAGGCTCAAATCGCTCACTCTCCCTATTTCCTGGCGGATGCGATTCAAGGGAAACAATCGCAGCTAAGTATGAGGAGGAAATATCTGTACCAAGGGTCGCGCGCTGTATCTCTTTGTCCAGTTTGTGGTAGAGATGAAGCATCACTGCATCATCCTCGTTTCTAGGACAGCTACAGAGCAGGAGCAAAGCCACGATTGGAGTGGCGCGCATTCGCATCACGGAGGTTTCGGTTAGTTCACCTGGATGTCAAACGCGTTTGTTATCCTTTCCAATCATGAAGCGATTGGCGAATCTTCTTCACGTAGTCCTGGGTTTCCTTGTAAGGTGGGATTCCGCCGTGGCGTTCGACTGCACCGGGGCCTGCATTGTAAGCAGCAAGGACATCGTTCAAGCTGCCGAAACGCCCTGCCATTTCTTTCAAATAGCGAATCCCGCCGTCAATGTTCTCTTCCATATCGTATGCATTGACTCCCAGTTCCTTTGCAGTCTGCGGCATAAGTTGCATTAGTCCAACCGCACCAACTTTTGAAACCGCGTTGGGATTTCCTCCGGATTCAGCACGAACCACGGCACGAATCAGATCCGATGAAACGCCATGCTTCGCGGACTGCTGCTCGATCAATCGGTCAACGACAGGAGGTAGCCCGTAGTCAGTGGCCTTTTCACCAACTGCAGCTTTGAGCTCGTTTGCAAAACTGGTCTTCACCGGTTTTTGCCTATTGCCGGGCTCAAACTTCTGGATTATGTCTCCTACGTGCTTGTGAATTTCTGCGATTCTTTCCTGGAACATCTCGCTTAATAATCGGCGAAAGCGGTGTTCCCCGGCACAAAAAAAACCGGCTTTAACCCAGGAATTCAAGTCCAAGAAAGGCATATGGATAACCCGTACTCGCCGCCGGATTTGCTACAAGAGAAGATGCCGGAACGAATTTCGCGCTTCAGCATCAGAGAAGCCTCGGCGCTGGGTTGGCAAAGATACAAGGATCATTTCATGGTAGCCACAGGTGTTGCCGTAGTCTGGACCCTGTTAATGGTCCTCGCTACCAACTCATGCATAGGCCTTGTTGTTTTACCACATCTTGCGGCCGGCTGGGCTATCGCAGGTATCGGGATCGCTAGAAACAAACCCAGGTTTGAGGCCATGTTCAATTCTTTCGAGAGTTTTGGCCCTGTATTTGCAGCAGGTGGCCTGTTCACTCTAATCTACTCAGTGGGTTTTTTGTTTGTATGTTTCATATTTTTCTCAATGATATTCCTGCTGAGCTTCTGGTCAGAAGCACTGAATTGGAAGGCCCTTGCCAGGCTCACCGAGACCGAAGGGTCTAACTCACCGTTCGAATATTTCCTATTCCTGGTTTTTGGTCTGGGCTTCACGGCCCAGGCATTTCTAGGGGCTCGATTTCAACTTGCATTTAATCTGGTCATGGAGCGAAAACTCCCGGCGCTTGAAGCCTTCAAGGAATCCTGGCGAATCACGCGACCACATACGGTTCCACTCGGAACGTTCCGACTCATTTTCGATCTAATCTTGCCAGCAGTTGGTATTGCATCGTGTTGTCTTCCAGGCATTCTATTTGCAATGCCACTGAGTCTGGCAATGCGCGGCGCAGCATCTAACATGCTGCTAGGTGACACAGGCCCCGATTCCACGGAAGCCTTTTCCAGTTCTCCCATCCACTCGATCGCTACGGCAACGGGTCAAGCAGGCGCAGAGGTGACACTAACACCACAGGATACGCCGACACCTCCAATGCGGAAACCGGATGACCCTTCGCATCCGTACAATTAGATAATAATCGTTAACCGAACGAGGGACCCATCAGCTTGATTTTCTTTTCACGGTGTAATCGTTGGAGGAAGGATCTCCAGAATCGATCGGCAGCCATGCGGTTTGTCTTGTGCTCCACCAGGTGTCGCAGTGTTAAGACGATTGAACCCTGGGTATACTCAACGAACACGCGGGGAGTCATCCGCTTATAGCGGATTGCATATTCACGTTCAGAATGCCGGATTCGATGATCACCCTCGGAGATAGGCTCCATAACCTCTGCTGTAGTTTCTTCTACAATTTGAACGGCCTTCTTCCAATCGCTATCAAGCGAAATCGGAATTCGAATCTCATTCCAGTTAAATGCAAACTCTTTGCTGGCATTTGCGAACGGCGTAACGAGGATAAACGAATTTGGAACATGGATGACACGTCCCGTGCTCTGACCGCCAAATTCTTTTTCTGAAACTTCAATCAGAGAAACGTCCATCAGCCTGATGTCTAGAACGTCTCCTGAAAAATGTCCTACTGTAATTCGATTCCCGATTTCAAATGGCTTCCTGATAATGATGAAGAACCAACCCGCAAGGTTCAAGATAACTTCTTTTAAAACAAGAATTACGCCCGCGCCAAAGATACCCAGAAAAGCGGCAATTGTTCGCAAAGACGGCAACCATACCGGGAACAAAAACACCATCAAGATCAGGATTGAAAAATACGCGCTATTGCGCTGCCAGAGAAGGCGTGAAGTGCTCTGATTCACGCGACGCAAAGCAAGACGCAGTATGAATGCACGAACAGTAAATACAAGAATCACCGCCGCGGCCGTGATTATGAAAAGCGGAAACATTTCAGGCGGAAGGCTTGCTATCTTAAGCACGTCGCTTTCAATATCTCGCAAGTTCATTGTAATTCCATAGAGTCAGAAGCCTGCCCGACGCCAATATTTTTTGATTGACCTGCCCTCTTTTTGCAACACACAAAGCTCATGAAGACCCCCAACCGTTTCCGTTCCACTATCCTCGTAGCTGCGCTGACTTTGCTTGCAAACAGTAACTGCGGCTATAACAAAATTCAATCCCAGGATGAAGAAGTAAAAGCAGCATGGAGCGAAGTGCTCAACCAGTACAAGCGTCGTGCAGATCTCATTCCAAACCTGATAAAAGTGGTAGAACGTTTTGCAAAACAAGAGAAAGACGTTTTCCAGGGTGTTGCTGACGCACGGTCACGCGTTGGTTCAATCCAGGCCACGCCAGAACTGCTCAATGATGAAGTAGCGTTCCAGAAGTTCATTGCAGCCCAGGGGCAAATGCAAGGAGCACTGTCTCGCCTGATGGCTGTTGCAGAAAACTACCCGCAATTGAAATCTGATCGCGCTTTCAGTGATCTGCAAGCACAACTCGAAGGGACTGAAAATCGCATCACCGTTGCGCGTGGAAGATATATTAAGTCTGTGCAAGAGTACAACGTGATCATTCGTCAATTTCCAAGCAACATTACCGCGAGAGTTTTTGGATACGTAACCAAGCCTAACTTCACGGTTGAAAACGAACAAGAAATCTCCAAACCACCAGAAGTCAATTTTGAGGAGAAAAAGTGAGCAAAATTGGCCGACTCTTCCGGCACGCTATTGCTTCTCCAATCACTTTGCGCCGCCTTCTCCCGAAGGCGGCTATGCAACGTATTGAAGAAGAAATCACAAAATCTGAACGTTCGCACAGCGGAGAGATCCGCTTTGCCGTTGAGATAGATCTTAGTGCTGGACAGATTTTTCGAGGGGTTACTGCGCGCCAACGTGCAATTGATACCTTCTCGGCTTTGCGTGTATGGGACACCGAGGAGAACACCGGTGTTCTGGTCTATCTCCTTCTCGCCGATAGACAGCTTGAGATAGTCGCAGACCGCGGGATTCACAAGAAAGTGGGAACGGATGCCTGGACCAAAATCGCCGGAGAAATGGAAAAAGAATTCCGGGGTGGTAATTTCGAAAGCGGAGTGATCCACGGACTCAAATCAATTACGGCGCTTCTGGCGCAACATTTCCCAGCTTCAGCCAGCAATCAAAATGAGCTTTCCAACAAACCGGTAGTAATGTGAATCGCTTTTTAACCGGCCTCTTGCTTCTGGGATTAGCTATCACTTCAATGTCTTTGCATGCACAGGAACTCGCTGTGATCCCCGACTTGCATCGCCGTGTAACAGACATCACGGGGACGTTAAGCGCTCAGCAAATAACTGAAATCGAATCCAAGCTGGCCACGCTTGAGAAAACCAAGGGAAGCCAAATAGCAGTCCTCGTTGTTCCTACAGTAAAACCTGAGTCAATAGAGCAATACGGAATTCGCGTGGCAGAAAAATGGAAGGTTGGCCGTGCCAAAGTAGATGACGGGGCAATTCTAATCGTAGCAAAGAATGACCGCAGACTTCGCATCGAAGTGGGCTATGGCCTGGAAGGGGCATTGAACGACGCCACTGCAAAACGCATCATAGACGAACAAATCGTTCCCAATTTCAAACGCCAGGATTATGCAGGCGGTATCGCTTCAGGTGTGGACGCAATGATAAACATTGTAAACGGCGAAGCATTGCCGGAACCCAAACCGGAGGAAGCAAGCGGGCATTCTTCCACCTTCGGTAAGGGTCCCCTGGCGGGACGCCGGGCACCGTCATTTATAGTTCTGCTGGTCTGCCTGGTGGTTTTTGGGAGTGTTCTTACCGGGTTGTTTAGCCGTATGACTGCGGGAATTTCTACGGGGCTAGTCGGTGGAATTGTTGGCTGGTTATTCATGAGTTTAACGTCAGGCGTCATTCTAGGTGCAATTGGAATGCTTGCGACCTTCTTCTTCGCATCCCGCAAAGGTGGCGGAGGCGGATCGAGCTGGAGCAGTGGAAGTTCAGATTTCAGTAGCGGCGGAAGCTGGG
>JAIOPQ010000097.1 GCA_021413825.1 Spirochaetia bacterium
AATTCGGCGTAACCGCGACGACGGCCGCCAGACTGAACCCGCCAATTGTGTAAAATAAAAATGCGAATCTGCCCACAGTGCCCGGGAACAGAGATCGTAAGTAAAACATAGGAATGCCAACAGCACAATAGATCGAGGCTATCTCCATGCGATAAGCAATGTCCCAGGGAAGTTCGGGAAAAATCTGAATCAGAACGCGTTCACCAATCAATCCGGCGCGGAGGGAGATACAGAAACAATAGAAGAAAAAATAAAGGGTGGATCGATCGTTTGGACGAATGAGGAACAAAGCAAGGTGATAGAGGCCAATTAACGCCATTCCTCCCATCAGGACAAAGTCGCGAGCTACAAGGCGCCTGGCTTTTGCCTGAACCTCCTGAGCATTTCCAAGTTCTAATGGAAACCAGAATCCACCCCAGCGGCTGTGGAAATTTGAAACTTGCTGGATGAGTTCAATCTCTGTGCCCGGACAGAGCGGGACTGTTTGAACCAACAGTCGTGGCTTTTCTTCCGTTGCATTCTGGCCAATGGTTCCGCCGGTCGCTATTATTTGTCCGTTGCAGTACAGCGAGTAGGCCGTTCCAGCATCGGGCACATGCAACGCATAAGATCCTGGAGGCAATTTCAGCCTGAGCCGATACGACGCAAATCCAGTCCCGTCCTTGAATCGATCATTCCAGACGTTGCCCACTTTAATATATTCCGGATGGTCGTTGCTGGGCTCTCCTTTCTGAATATACTGCCCCGGGAAAAACTCCCAGGCTCCAGAAAGGGGTGTCCATTGGTCAGTGAAATAATATGTACTGAGATCAAGGCTACCGTTAACTGCAATGGGACCTACGGGCCGCTCCAGATTCTTGCAACTGCCGAACAATAAAATTGTGGCAACACATGCAGACATTCGCAACAATGCGTACATCCTCCTGTAGTGCGCTGACCTTTGATTACACGCGTTTATTTGATTGATGATCATCCTACATTCCGTGCCGGCACTCGATCTATACTCGAGAGCCAGTCTGATCTGCATGTGGTTGGTGAAGCAGGAAGTGCGCGGGTGGCTATTGGCCAGTTGCGATTGATCTCTGTAGATCTTGTGATGCTCGATATTGGTCTACCGGATGCAAGCGGGCTTTCCATTATCTCGGAGTTGGTTTCGCTAAAACCAGGCTTAAAAGTCATTGTATTTACCTTGCATCGGGATTGGTCGTATCTGGCCAGCGCTGAGGAAGCCGGGGCTTCTGGGTACTTACTCAAAGATGCAGACCCCGAACAACTTATCATGGGGATTCGCCAGGTCATGCAAGGGAATTTTGTTTCACCCGAAAGGGCGGGAACGGGGTTGAGATCTCCTTCAAGTAGTCATGATATTGCGTTCCTCTCGTCTAGAGAGCGCGAAGTCTTGCGACTGGTTGGCCAGGGTAAATTGAGCAGGGAAATTGCTGAAACTCTTTCTATTTCCGTCAGAACCGTTGACGCACATCGCGGGCGCCTGCTCGAGAAACTTAATTTGAAAAGTGCAGCGGAGCTTGTGAAGTTTGCCGTTGGAATTCACCTGAGCCAGGGGTAATCCGGAAATCCGTATGGTCGCATTTTGCAGCGTGCAATCATTGCGATCGCAATGATCGAATGAATGGACCAACTGCCTCCACTCCAGATTCATCGATCAATCGAATTGTTTCTGATCCAACTACTGCGATGTCCACTTTACCAATTAACCCATCCACATCCTGGCGATTCTTCACGCCAAATCCAAGTGCCAGAGGAAGCTGGGTAGCCTTTCTGCACTGAGCCAGATAATCCTGGATCAATGCGAATTGCGTTTCTGCACCTGTTACACCCTTGCGCGCAATACAATAGATAAACCCATGCGCCTGGGCTCCAATGCTCTTCATCCGTTCCGGGCTTGTATTGGGGGAAAAAAGAAAAATAGGATCAATGTTATTTGCGATAAGTGCATCATACACTCTCTTGCCTTCTTCATGCGGCAGATCGGGAATGATGGCACCCTTGAGGCCTGCATCGTGCATTTCTTTCGCAAACCGTTCCACACCTCGCACGAAAACCGGATTGAAATAAGTCATGAACAAAAAAGGAATCGGATGCTTTTTTGCGAGCTCTCCTGCGATCTTCATACATTCGTCCACAGTGGAGCCGTTCGCCAGAGCTTTTTGATTTGCATGAAGAATTACAGGACCGTCTGCAATAGGTTCTGAGAAGGGAATTTGCAATTCAATCAGGTCAACGCCCGCCTGAACCATTTGATCTACAATCTTGCGCGACGCGTCAAAACTCGGATAGCCGAGCACAATGTGCGCCATTATTAGAATGTCCTTGCTCTTTCTTCTGGATGCTATTTCATTTTCTAGCACGGTATTCCTCCGCTTTGCCGATTATGAATTCTCTCCAGGATGGATCGTCCATTGCATCTGCTATTGTGAAGATGTCCTTGTCTCCGCGACCGGATTGATTAATCAGAATTACTGAATCCCGGCTGAGCTGAGGTGCTTCCTTGAAGGCTTGGGCGAATGCATGCGACGATTCGAGCGCGGGAATAATTCCCTCTTTGCGAACGGTTAGCGTGAGCGCTTCTACAACTTCTTTATCTGTTGCTGACTCAAAACGAACCTGACCGGTTTCATAGTAATTTGCAAGAATAGGAGAAACCCCAACGTAGTCGAGACCCGCAGCAACGCTATGAGTATCGCACATTTGTCCGTCCCGGTCTTGTAAGAAATACGTTTTATAGCCCTGGGCAATTCCGATGGACGCATCTTTTGTGCCCAGGCGAACAGCATGCTGTCTGGTTTCTATTCCTCTGCCTGCAGCTTCAACGCCAACGAGCTCCACACCAGGATCGTTTAAGAATCCGGAAAAAAGGCCAAGCGCGTTTGACCCGCCGCCAACGCATGCAAATACTCGATCTGGCAGCTTACCAGGAGTTTCGAGAATTTGTCTGCGCGCTTCTTTTCCTATGATGGACTGAAAGTACTGAACCATTTCCGGAAATGGATGGGGACCACATGCAGTGCCGAGCACATAGTGCGTGGTATCCATGTTGTTCACCCAATCGCGAAACGCCTCGTTGATTGCATCCTTTAACGTGCGACTTCCTTCTGTGACTGGTACAACTTTCGCTCCAAGTCTCTCCATCCAGAATACATTGGGTCTTTGTCGCGCAACGTCGACTTCTCCCATATAAATGGTGCAATCAAATCCAAATCGAGCGGCCATGGTTGCGGTTGCCACACCGTGCTGGCCAGCTCCCGTTTCTGCTATTACGCGTTTCTTACCCATGCGCTTAACAAGCAGTCCCTGGCCCATTACATTGTTTGCTTTGTGTGCTCCAGTGTGATTTAGGTCTTCACGCTTAACATAAATTCTAGCTCCACCAAAATGGTTGCTAAGGTTTTCTGCGAATGTAATGGGAGTGGGCCGACACGAATAGCTTCCCATGAGCGTTTGATACTCGTTGAAGAAGGCCGGGTCTTCTTTGGCCTTGTTGAATGCAGCTTCCAGCTCTTCAAACGTTGAAACAAGAATTTCCGGGATGAAGGCACCGCCAAATTGGCCATAGTAACCGTGTTCAAACATCTAATATCCCTCACAAATGCGTGAAGCAGGGCAAATGCGACGCAAAGTTAGTTCAGAGCAGAGGCCCATATTGCCCAGCGTTTTTCTGGCGTCTCCTGCGTCTTGCAGTTTGATGGTCAGAATAGGATTTTCCGGATAACCTTTGACACAAATAGAACAGTCTTTTAATTTTTCAGATATTGCACTCGCTGAGCCTCTGCAGCGTGCCGTGCGCGAATCGGGCTATACCACACCCACACCCATTCAGATTCAAGCGATTCCGCCATTACTCGCGGGGAAGGATTTGCTTGGTTGTGCACAGACAGGTACTGGCAAGACAGCTGCATTTGCTCTGCCAATTCTGCAGCGGCTCGCAGAAAACCCGCACCGCGTCGCAGCAAAACATACTCGAGTGCTCGTACTTACCCCAACGCGTGAGCTTGCAATTCAAGTCCACGATAGCTTTAAGGTCTACGGCCAACATTTAAAACTCAAATACGCAGTGGTCTACGGGGGAGTCGGACAGGGCAATCAAGTGCGCGCCATGTCTACCGGCGTTGACATACTCGTTGCAACTCCGGGTCGACTCCTGGATCTAATTGACCAGAGATTCCTTGTCCTTGATGGCCTTGAAGTATTTGTATTGGATGAAGCGGATCGGATGCTTGACATGGGTTTCATCCAACCCATCCGGCAAATTCTATCCATGCTGCCCAAACGCAGACAGACACTTTTCTTTTCTGCAACTATGCCGCCAAATATTGAAAAGCTTGCAGCATCGATTCTTACCAATCCTGTTCGAATTGAAGTTACGCCCGTTTCCTCTACTGCTGAGCTAATCGCTCAATCTGTGATGTTTGTGGACAAGGCCAAAAAGAAAGATCTTCTACTTGTGCTGTTTAAGGATTCAAAGCTAAAACGCGTAATCATCTTCACACGCACCAAGAACGGAGCAAATCGCGTAGCTCAGTTGCTGGATGCCAATGGTGTTTCAGCTGAAGCGATTCACGGAAATAAGTCGCAATCTGCAAGACAACGCGCCCTTGAAAACTTTAGAGCCGGAAAGATCAGAGCGCTCGTTGCAACTGATCTAGCTGCGCGCGGAATCGACGTAGATGATATTACGCACGTGATCAATTTTGAAGTTCCAAACGTAGCAGAAAGCTATGTGCACAGAATTGGAAGAACTGCGCGTGCAGGAGCTCAAGGCATTGCAATCTCCCTTTGCGATGCAGAAGAACGT
>JAIOPQ010000101.1 GCA_021413825.1 Spirochaetia bacterium
GACTTCACCAGAGTCTGCCTGCTCCTTACCAGTGATGATGTTGAATAGCGTGGATTTACCAGCGCCATTGCGACCTATGACTCCGAACTTCTGATTTTCGGAGAAGGTTACTTCTGCGTCGTCAAAGAGGACTCTGGGGCCGTATTGTTTGTGTAGATGGGAAACTTGAATGAGTGCAGCCATGTTCTATTAAAATCAGATTTTTGGGATATGGCACCCGATCAATCGCAATTTGTTGACAGGTCAGAATGCTTGAGGGACTCTCGGGCATGTTTATCGGTCATTATAGTGCGTCCTTTGCTCTGAAGCGCCTGGACTCCAGGGTTCCCATCTTCTTGCTGATGATTGGCGTCCAGTTCATGGACTTTCTGTTCATGGTCTTTATCCTCTTTGGCGTGGAGCGCATGGAAATCGTGCCCGGTTTTACCGAGGTCAATGCCTTTGTTCTCTCTTACATGCCATATTCACACAGCCTGGTTGCAGCATTGTTCTGGTCAGTTGTATACGGAGCAGCGTGTGCATTCTTGATTAAGAAATTGGGCTTTGTGCGCGCTTTGTTGATCTGCGGCGCTGCTGTCTTCTCGCATTACATCCTGGATGTGCTGGTGCATACACCTGATATGCCAATTCTCTCTGGAACGGGCATGAAGCTGGGCCTTGGTATCTGGAAAAATCGAATTGCTACCATAATTGTGGAGGGCGCCTTTTTGAGTCTTGCCTGGTTTGCTTATATTCGCATGAGCCAACCAGGTCCTGGTGCTGTCGGTAAATATGGGGCGTCGGTTTTCTTTGGATTTCTGGTGGCTTTAACCGTTGCAACTCCATTCATGCCTGTTCCCAAAACGATCTTTGAGCTTTCAGCGCAGGCCCTTGCAGGTTACGTTATAATTGCACTCCTTGCCCGTTGGATTGATTCCAAACGAATCTACGTCGCTTAGCCCGGGACCGCTGGACCAGGGCGTAGTTTTAACCGCAGCTGCCTGGGCCTCTAGCCCTTTCTGGCGGCAAGAATCTGATCGAGTAATTGATTCACTTCTTGCGCTGGAGCCTGGCCACGGGTTTCTTTCATGATCTGACCCATGATAAATCCGCGCGCACGGTCCTTACCCGCCAGGATGTCTTCAACTGCACTGGCATTTGCATCCAGAACTTTGTTGATAATATCCGGAAGCGATGATACATCCACGGGTTTGTATCCGTATTTCTCAATAATCCTATCTGGATCCAGATTTTCCTGATGAATGTGTTCAAATACTTGCTTGGCCATTTTGCCCGTAAGCTTGCCTTCGTTCACCAATTGAATCATGCGACCCAGACGCTCGGGAGTGCATGCAAAAGCGGAAATTGGAATGTCACTTTTATTGGTTACGCCTAGAACTTCATCCTTTACCCAGTTTGACGATTTCTTCCCATCCCCACAAATTGAGACGACTTTCTCGTAATACGTTGCAACATCCAGATCGCGTGTTAGCACGTCTGCGTCATAATCAGGGAGCCCATATTCGCGCACATAACGAGATCGTTTCGCGGCTGGAAGCTCCGGCATACTTTTCTGGAGATTTGAAACGAAAGCCGGTTCGATTCGAAACGGCAGCAGATCCGGATCTGGAAAATAACGATAATCTTCTGCATCTTCTTTTGTGCGCATGAGTCTTGTCACGCGCTGGTCTGCATCCCAGAGGACTGTCGATTGAATAACTCTTCCACCGGACTCAATTAGATCCTGCTGGCGCACGGCCTCGTAATCGATGGCTGCTTTCACTGCCTTAAACGAGTTCAGATTCTTGATCTCAACGCGCGTTCCAAATGGATCTGAAGGGGTTGGGCGAACCGAAACGTTTGCATCACAACGCAGACTACCCTGTTCCATGCTGCACTCTGAAACGCGTGCGGAACGCAGGATGTTTCGCAGCGTTTGTAGATAGTCGTAGGCATCACTGGAGCTGCGCAGATCCGGTTCAGAAACGATTTCAAGGAGAGGAACGCCGGCCCGATTCAAGTCCACGTAAGAGCGATTGTTCACGGCGTGTAACAGTTTACCCGCATCTTCTTCCATATGAATTCGATGAATCCGAATGACTGTTTCGCCTGCATCACCCTTGCGCTGAAACGCAACACGACCATCGCGCGCATAGGGTTGATCGTATTGCGAGATCTGATACCCCTTTGGGAGATCCGGATAAAAATAATGTTTTCTATCAAATTTGGTGATCTCAGCGATTTTGCATTCGAGCGCAAGGCCAGCCGTCACAGCAAGACGGAGGACTTCCTCATTCAAAACCGGCAGTACACCGGGCAGGCCCAGAGTTACTGGCCCGGCCTGCGAGTTTGCCGGCGCTCCGAATCCATACGGGTCGCTTGAAAATAATTTTGTGCGCGTTCCCAGCTGCACGTGCACTTCGAGTCCAATTACAATATCCCAGGCCATAAGTCAGATTGACCTTGCAATGCGAGCGCGCAACCAAGTTTGACCTGGCCCTCAGTTTTGCTCGGGCACATCTCCCCCACCCCCAAGATTGTGGGTGGTACCGGAGGTGGGAGTCGGCCCCAGGCGGCGACCAGTCGAAGCACGAATCCAGAAATTGTCAACCGAACCGTGTCGCACTTGGAGCGTATGATACTATGGGGAGATCTCGCTTTGAGGCCGGAAATTTTGGCTGCCTTCAAATAGATTCAGCTCTGGCGAGAGCCAGTCTGATCAAAGCCGGGAACTCATGGGATGCGGGATGAATCTGTTCTTTGACTGCTGCATGCAAAAGGTCGAGCCCGGCCAACGCTGAATGTTCAAGCGAGGCGCCCGGTCGCGATTGCAGCGCGGCTATGATTCCTGCCAGGCAATCGCCGGAACCCGCAACAGCAAGGGAAGGCTCAGGCTTTGGATACACAAAGGACCGATCCTGGCCAAGTAGAACCGATACGGCAGATTTCACCAGTGCCAGGCATCCAAGGCTTCTTCCAAACGAGACTGCATCTTTGAAAGACCTTGCGAACCTGGGCGATGGACCACCCAGTCTCTCCCATTCGCCGCTGTGCGGTGTGATGAGAGTCTGTTTTAGTAGAAATGCCGGATAACGTTGATCTAGAACAAGTGCGCAAGCCGACGCGTCAAGAATGACTGACATGCTCTCAGGAACCATTTGCAACAGATCCAATAGAATCGATCTTTTCTCTGAATCAATTCGCAGTCCAGGCCCAATCAATAGCACACCGGCCCTGGTAGTAAAAGGGTCAGGCAGGACGCCAGTCATAAGGGTAGGGTTACCCGCGAGAATTGCCAGCCGAGACTCTTCTGCAAATGTGCGAAGTTCACAGATTCCACCGCCTGCGGCAAAAAATGCGCCGGAACAGAGCATCGCCGCTCCTTCCATGCCCCTCTCCCCAGCAACCATCCATGCTGACCCGGCAGTGTACTTATGATCGAGCGGCTGCTTACGCTTCAGAGGTTCTTCAACCCATTCAAGAACAGGACCTTCCTCCGGCAAGAAACCGACGGGGAGAGAGTGAATCTCGCTTCCAGCCTGCAGCGAGGCGTTCAGCGACAAGGCTAGGTTTCCTGGCCCAAAACAATGGACGTCGTCCGGCAAGGGTAGGCCGGGGCTAATCGACGTAAAAACTGAATCCGATTCCTCGCTCAGCCCAGAAGGACAATCAATCGCAATTAAGCAAGGCCTGTGAGGTTTGCTCCTGATTGCGCTGAGTTTTGTAATAGCTTCAGCAGCAGGGCCGCGCAGTGACCCCTTTTGCCCCGCACCAAGTATTGCATCCAGTATCAAATCATCCTGCGTTGGTGTTGCGCCCGGGTCGAGACAGAAATCAGTCATGGGGCGAGCGAGTAAGAAATCCCCGACAAGATTAGCATAGAACATCGCAGCCTCAGTGCGAGGTGGCTCGGTTGCGAAAATCTGAATTCTACTGGTTAATCCGTGGCCAATGAGCATCCAGGCAATCGCATAGCCATCGCCTCCGTTGTTTCCGGCTCCGCATAAAATGAAAATCTGTGAAAATGTGCGTGTAGCTAGAATCCGATTCGCCGACGCAGTCGCGGCCTGTCCCATAAGCTGAATCTGCGAGAAACCGGCAGCGATGGTTCGCTTGTCTAGATCCGCGCACTCAGCATATGTGAGCTGCGGCCTATTTCCATTCATAAACCTCGAAATTCCCCTGGAAGATCCTGTTTGAAAAAACTCGGCCTGTCATATCCAGCGTAACTTCACGCCAGGAATTCCTGAAGTCAGGAAAAACGAGTAGTCGATTGTTTAGATACTCGCCTGACGGTGAGTAGATCTTCAAAAGCAAGCGATTGCCATCTTCTGAATTCGCCAGTGTAAAGCCACCGTCAGGGCGTGCAGCGATAAACTGATCAGCCTCTTCATCCACAGTATAAAGCAAGCGCGGTTCACCACCATCCCAGGAATAGATGCGACGTTGTTCCGGTGCGAATGTGTTCTTATTTCTGAATGCTACACTAACGATAGCCGTTTGGCCTGAAGGAAAGATATCTTCAACATCAATAAAGTATTTCTGAACGTCCTGGTCCTTAATAGCAAAGTTCTCAAATTGACGGATTCGCTTACCATTTTGAAAAACGGACAGCGCTCTGGTCTCACCAATGGCATGAAACACATATAGAGTGTTCTCGAAAGCGTGCATTCGCAGAATTCGTTCAAATGCAGGGCCCTCACGTCCTTCCCGGCCAAACTGCGCAACGATTGCATCTTCTTTGATTTGAACAATACGAGCCGGAGTAGTTGTGAATTGTCCAACTGGTGGTTTGTCCGTAGATCGATTCTCCGGTGGAACTTCGGGCTCCGGTTTGTCGTCGAGTGCAACTTCGTGAATTGCGATAAATGCATTCTCGTCATCATCTGAGACAACCTCGCAGGGAATCCCTGCGCGAACCTTGATTAGCTCTGCCTCCTCTGATTTGTCCATCTTGTCGCCAATGATGAACTCCGGTTTCTCTGAGTTCCGCTTGAAGACGCGAACCACTCCGCTGGCCGGGTCGGAAAGGAATATCCTGTTTCCGAGAATTCCAGCGCTCAATGGAATTCCCGCAAGATTCAGAGGTCTTGTGTACTCATCTGCACCTTTTGTGACCAGCGGAAACGCCGAACCGATGGGAATTGCGAACGACCTGGCAGGTTTCAATTCCTGCACCCTGAAGCGAGCGCAGTGGGTAGTCAGAACTATTGAGAAAAAGGCCGAAGGTATAATCGCTAGAACACGAATCGAAATCACCCGCCGAGGATGCGGATCGGGGGTCCTGTGACAAGAATGAAACAGTGAAAATACGTGACGGGTAAACCGCCTGCTTTCAAATGCAGCGTGCGCGTAGAGCTTTTTCAAATCAGCGTGAACCCTGATGATATTTCAAGTAACATGTCGAAGATCGAAGCTTGCATTGCTCAATCGACTGCGGATTTGCTTGTTTTCCCCGAGGCTTGCACGACTGGATTTCCGTATAGACGGCTTGCCGAAGTCTCTCGGTTGAATTCAACTTTCCTGGATCGGATTTTACAAAAACAGAAAGCGAATCCGGATGATCGCTCTGTGATTGTGCTTCCGCTCTTAATACAGGACGCCAATCGGTTTTACAATCGACAGTTTCTTATTTCTGGCGGCACGATTGGCGCAACGTATGATAAGATTCATCTGATTGGAGTCCTTGGGGAAGACCGGTTTCTTACTGCCGGTGAGAATATGGTTTCTACTAAAACCAGGGAGTTTCAGGCGGGACTCGCAACCTGCTACGACTTACGTTTTCCTGAGCTCTTCAGAAAGCTCGTAGCTACGGGTGTGAATCTATTTATCATACCGGCTATGTGGCCCATGGAAAGGGCATCGCATTTGAAGATTCTAGCCCGGGCTCGCGCAATCGAGAATCTCTCGTATGTAATTGTTTGTAATGCAACCGGTAGATGTGGTGCGCTAACCTTGTGCGGTGATAGTATCATAGTCAATCCAAAGGGCGAAGTGCTGGGGGAAGCATTCGCGGAAGAAATGCAGTTAACGGCTGACCTGAATCTTGAAATTATGCAGGAGTGGCGAACATCCTTTCCTGTCTTAAATGACATGAGGCTCCTGTGAGACGCGGTCCCATTTTCTTTTCGCGTTACAATCGATGGACTGCATTTTCCCTCCTGGCCATCATTTCTCTCTCGATGGCTGTTCTCTGGTTACAGTGGGACATGGGGCAGGATCAACAGGAATCGCGTATGGCAAATGCGCTGAAGGTTCAGGCTTTGACTCTTGACGCCACACTTCGAGATTCTGTAAATCATGTTAACCTGATGGGAACACAGGCTGAAAGTTATTTTCTGGGGCAGGAACGTTCCGGTGCGGAGGTTGCGCTGCTTGCAGCACTCCGTCCCGTTCCCGGGAAAAACTATTTTTCTCTGGATTCGATTCCGTATCCGTACACTGCCAGCGACACCGGGAATCTTACGGGCTATCAGACGTTGCTTCTGGATCCGTTGGCTCAGGAAGAGATGAGGATGAGTCTATCGCTCAATCCTCTTTTTCGGGGGACAAAGGAAAATATTCCGAACGCGGCCTGGGTATATTACACATCAAAACGAAAGTTCATCAATATCTATCCGCATGTTCACTCAACTGATTTTGCAATCAAGGATGAAATATTCACTCACGAATTCTACACGATGGGACTGCCTGCGGCTAATCCAGAGAAGAAAACGTTCTGGACTTCAGCCTATCTGGACGAGGGCGGGAAAGGCATGATGGTTACATGCGCAAGACCCGTTTACAGAAACAACGCCTTCCTTGGAACAGTTGCAATTGACCTTACTCTTGATATCTTAACGAATTTTGTGCGAGATTTTGAGGCTAATCGAGGTACTGCCTTCATCATAAACAATCAAGGGCAGTTGTTGGGCCACCCGGCGCTGGTTTCTTCCAGCAAATCAATCAAGGCAGCACAAGACGCCCTTCCGGTTGAGATCAAAGACGCAAAGGATTTGTTCGATGGGAAGCCGCTGACATATCTTGAGAAATCGGGAATTGCATATTATTATCAGAACCTTACGTATGCTCCGTGGAAGATGGTGTTCGTCATGAGGCCGCGCAGTATGTTCAGTCGTGTGTTCGAAGGCATTGGGCTTGTGCTTCTGATTGTGATGCTTGGATTTTTTCTGCAGCTTTTGGTTACAAGTCAGCTTGTGTACCGGGATTTCATACGGCCTGCCCGACGTCTTGTCCAACACATTGAATCCGAAGACACAAATACTCAAGCGCCTGACAACGTTCCTCCCCCGCGCGATTGGGCCCCGTGGTTTCAGACTGTCTCTTCTATCTTTCAGAAGCACAGAGATTTGCTGGCCAACCTTGAAGAAAAAGTTCGCGAGCGCACGCGCGAGATTCTTGTGGCAAAGGAAACGTCTGATACGCTGCTCAAAGGAATTCAGGAGGATATGAATCTCGCACGGAAGATTCAAGAAAACATGATGCCCATGGACCTGGATTCAGAATTACTGAATATATCGATTCAGTATTCGCCGCGGTCTGAGGTCGGAGGTGACATATTCGACATTCACTATACTTCGGAGCATCGCGTGAGAATCCTAATTGCTGATGCGACAGGTCATGGTGTTCAGGCTGCTCTCATCACTATGGCAATCAAAAGTGAGTATGAGAATCTAAAACATCTATCCCTGCCGCCCGGAGAGGTTTTGCTATTGCTCAATGCGCATTTCACCCAGAAGTATGTGGCGCTAAACACCTACTTTACCTGCATGCTCGTCGACCTCGATCTTCAAGCCAGTACATTGCAGTATGCTTCAGCAGGTCACCCGGCACAAATTCTGATTTCAGGCGATCAGTTGATTCCACTTCCGCGGACCGGCAGGCTCATTGGTATTTCAGAAGAAGGTGACTACGGCACTGGCATACGACCGTTCAGTGAAACGGATCGACTCTATCTTTTTACGGATGGAGCCTACGAACAATTCAACAACGAGAAGCAAGAATTTGGTGAAGCGCGCTTACTGGACGTGTTCAACAGAAAAGGGCGTTCTTCAATAGAAGACGGGATTCGCAGTTTGCTTTCCGAGCTGAACGCTTTTACGGGCGAAACGGCCAGGCAGGACGATTTGACGATCATCGGGGTAGAACATCGCACAGCCGTGCCGATTCGCTGATTCAAAATTGGTTTAGACGCAGAACCAGTGGGCCTCCATTTTGACCTTGTAGATGGCTGGCTACATTCGACTCATCGGAATTCTCTTTCGCTCATTTCCATTAATTATTCAATTCCGTTTTCACGGACCTTTGCTTGACGCAAGGTCCAGACAGCAACGCGCAGAGCGCGTACGGAAGCTGCTTGTCGCCCTCGGGCCCACCTTTATTAAAATTGGCCAGGCGCTGGCAAACAGGCCGGATCTTGTCCCCTATGAATATTTAAAAGAGTTTGAAAAGTTACTGGATAGCGTTCCACCCTTCTGGAGTCCGCGCGCGCGCTGGATGGTACGGCGGGCTCTGAGTTCAAAGAATATTCGTTTCAACGATGCCTTCAAGGAGTTTCCAAAACGTCCCATAGCCTCGGCAAGTCTTGGCCAGGTATACGATTGCAGGTTACAAAACGGTGAGCGTGTAGCAGTAAAGGTGCAGCGTCCTGGTATGCGCCGCTTGATCCAGCGTGATATTGCAGCCCTGATGATCGTCGCGCGTTACGCAGAGAAACGCAAAGACATTGGACTGGGACTCAACTGGACTGATACGGTTCGTGAGTTTTCAGTCATGATCAGCGAGGAACTAGATTTTGAACGCGAGCGTGCCAACGGTGAGTTGTTTGCTGAGAATTTCAAGAAGTGGAAGGACATTCATGTTCCGCGTTTCTATCCGGAGTATTCAACCAGGACCGTGCTTGTCATGGAGTTCATCGACGGAAAGAAGCTGACTGATGTCTCGACAATTCGCTCTTCGGGGCAGGATCCGCTTCTTGCTATGGAAATTGTGATCCGCTCTTACTTGAAGCAACTCATTGAAGACGGATTCTATCATGCCGATCCCCATCCGGGCAACCTCAGGTACCTGACCGATGGCCGCGTAGCCTTCTTTGATTTTGGAATGGCGGGGAAGCTGGAGCCGGAGAAGCGCTCGCTCTTTCTAGATCTTCTAATTCACGTAGCTGAGAAGGACGTTGAAAACATAGTGAAAGATCTAGCCGAGCTTGGATTTCTCAGATCCGGTCATGCGTTTGCTGAATTTCAGCCTGCAGTTGAAGCAGTGTTTCATCGCTATCTTGATTCCACGGATAGGTCGAGCATTCGTTTCCATGAGATAGTATATGCGCTTTCGGAAGTCGTCTATCGTTATCCATTTACAATCCCAACGCATTTTACGTATATACTGCGCGCGCTATTAACCCTGGAAGGATTGGGAATGTCCATTACTCCTGCCTTCAGTTTCTTCCGATTTGCAAAGCCGTATGCAGCGGAAATGTTCTTTCTCACGGAAGCCAAGTTCATGGCCAAAAAGATTTTCGATGTGATTTTTAAAGCTCCGGATTCAAGATACTCCTGGGAGCGCATGAAGAAGTTCTCGCGAATGGTTATGAATTACATAACAGACAAAAGTATACTCGACCTGAACGACAAAAAAGACTGAGCAGGCCCGCCTCAACTCTGCAGTTAAACATGGCTGCCCCGGGTTGTTTCGGGTTTGACTAACAAACCGACCAGTTGGTATGTTGTAAAAGCCCGAGACTTTCTGGATTAGCGGTTCCGGGTTGGTTATTCGGGTGAGGAGGCAGTATGCTGCGAGAATTTATGAGTATTGCGGAACTTTCGCCGTTGATTCGGAAAGGAGAAATTTCTCCAATTCAAGTCGTGACGTCCTGCCTGGAACGAATCGAACATTTTAATCCCATCCTGAACGCATTTATAACGGTTCTCGCGAAGGAGGCCGTGCAAGCTGCGCAGGAGGCTGAAAAAGAAATCCAGGCTGGCAATTGGAGAGGTCCGTTACACGGCATTCCTGTGGGCGTAAAGGACATGTTCGATACGGCCGGAATCAGGACAACCGCCGCTTTCAAACACTTTGCCAAACGGATTCCAAAAAAGGATGCGCAAGCCGTAACACTGCTCAAGGAGGCGGGCGCAATTATCATTGGAAAAACAAACATGCACGAGCTTGCAATGGGAACCACTTCTGCAGTGAGTCATTTCGGGGCAGTCTGCAATCCCTGGAATCAAGACTATGTTGCAGGTGGATCATCTGGTGGCTCGGCTGCGGCCGTCGCATCGGGTATGTGTTACGCCACGCTGGATACGGACGCAGTGGGTTCATGCAGGTTACCTGCAGCATGCTGCGGGGTTGTTGGATTCAAGCCTGGGTATGGCCTAATTCCCACGATTGGAATTCTAGACGGAGAACCAGTCGATGATGTGATTCTTGCGCTTGCACATGCCGCATTCATGACTGGAAGCGCGGACGACGCCTGCATTCTACTCGATGCATTGTCGCCTGACGGTAAATACAAAGACAGCATGCCTAAATCTGCTAAACTGAAAATTGGAATAGTGAATCACTTTCAAGCGTCTGAGGAGGTTCGCCAGGGATTCGAGCAAGCTCTAAAAATTCTTCGTCCCGGATTTGAAACTGTCGCGGTGGATGTGCCCATGGACTTTCGCCCAATGGATATTTCAAACATCACGGCTGATCGCGCTCGGATCGGAGACCTTGTGTTTTCTCAGTGCGATGTTCTGGTTCTGCCTACTACGGCGGAAGCTACGCCTACGCTCGCGGCCGCAATTGCCGCTGGTCCCCTGGCAATCTCCGCGGCAAACACGTACTTCTGCAACTACTACGGACTGCCTTCGATAAGCATTCCCTGCACGCCGACGCATTTGCCGCTTGGGCTGCAAATCGTTGGACCAAAAGGCGGAGAGCAACAGATACTAAAGGTAGCAATAGAATTCCAAAAGTCTGTGGTACCGGTGCATCCGAATCTAGCAGGACTCAGCAAAAAATGAATCATTTCGCCTGGGTAATTGAGCCAGGATAGGGAAGCGCCCGCGACCGTTCGCGCAGATCTTAAAACGACTGGTCGAAAAATACGCTGCTTTGATTGGGGAAATGTATTCGCAAGATTGAAGCAGGTCATACAATTGAAAATCCTTCCGCGTTTTGCGCGGAAGGAAGTTGTATCAAGCTTCAGGTCGATTCTGAAATGAGTAACGTCGCTAGACGCTACTTAATTCCGAGTTTCTGATTGATATCATTTTGACGCGATTGAACAATTTCACGATGCTCACCGCGAATCCATCTGCGCTGGATTTCCCAGTATTCTGGTTTCCTGTCTCCGCGCGCAACTGAGTTTGCGGCAAGCGTAAGCAGCACCGCCTGCATCTTTTGAGTGCGTGCCTGCTCGATTGGAACACCACCAAAATCTACAACTACATCCAACCTTGTACCATTCGCATCCAGCTCAAAGGGTTCATAGAACAGACGGTCGGCTGAATCAAACGTATTCCTGGTCTTATTGTTTGCACGATCCATCACTGCAATTTTTTGCGCGGGACGATACACTACGGCAAACAGAACAAAACCATCGTTTTTAGCCGTATCGATGCTTGTGAGAATGTAATTCTGATGATCCTTGATTCCATATTCTTTCAGAATTTTCTGGAACATTTCCGTTGCATCTTTCATGCGACGGAACGATTGTCCAGTATCACCATCATCGCTCACCTTTCGCAAATCCTTTCCATAGGCCGATCCGTACGTATCGGCCAGGGTTACCTGCGCCTGCGAATCGTTCAAACGCTGATTGAGTGTGTGAAGCCCGGTTGCAGCGTAATACGGAAGCGACGCTACGCCTTCGAGAAATCCTGCGGTGATCTGGACCGGTGAAAGAATCAAGTGCACTAGTCCCTGGCCAGCAGTGCGAATTCCCGAATGAGTATTTGGTCCACCTTCTTCGGCGGATACGCAGTTCACGCTGAGGAATAGGCCAACGGTCATCGCTAAAAATGTTTGTTTCATAAACTCTCCTGTTGCAGACTGCAATGCCAGAAGCGTGCCAGGTGCAACTGAATCGTCCGAAGCGGACCTGTGCCGCGCTAATATGAAGAAAACCTTGTTTATACGGGATTTATGAGGATTTCTAGTCCGAGTAAGTGTCAGGATTCTTGACAGTGCGCGGATTTTGAGCTGTCAAAGAATTTGACAGCTAGTCAATTCCCAGCTCCTTCATTCGATAAAGTAGCGAGCCACGTTTCACGCCTAACGTCTGCGCTGCCTTTGTTCGATTCCCATTGGTTTTCTTGAGCGTTGCAATTATGATCCGTCTTGTATGATCGTCGATCATTTCGCGCAGGGTTAGATCGGTCTCAGGTTCGTGCTTTGTTACAAGTAATTTTGAAACCGAACGTGGTGCATTGCGCATCTCTACGGGCAGATTAGAGTATTCGATGGTTTCGCTTTTATGAAGGGCCGCACACCGTACAATGAAGTTCTCGAGCTCGCGCACATTTCCAGGCCAGCCGTAACGCGTCAGGGCATTCATGGCGGTGCTATCAATACTTTTGAACATTCCAGGTCGATTGGTCGCAAGGGTCTCTCTATAATATTCGATTAACACAGGAATGTCTTCTGATCGTTCGCGCAGTGGAGGGAGATGAATTGCAAACACGTTAATTCGATAGTATAAATCTTCGCGAAACATTCCCCGCGCAATCATCTCCGGAATACTCCGATTCGTTGCGAAAATAAATCTGCATTGCGCTTGTAGCGACTGATCCGAACCAACCGGCGAAAAAGTCCCTTCCTGCAAAAGGCGCAGTAGCCTGGCCTGGATGCTCAGGGGCATTTCACCAATTTCATCAAGAAATAATACTCCGCGGCCCGCTTCGCGGACTCGACCTGCACGATCACCCTTTGCGTCTGTGAAAGCACCGCGAACGTGTCCGAAGAGTTCATCCTCCCAGAGATTTTCAGTGATTGCAGCACAATTGACCGCAACAAACGGAAACTCGCGTAGCGAGGAGCGCTGATGTACGAGCCTTGCGAAGATTTCTTTTCCAGTTCCAGTTTCTCCAGTGACTAAGACTGGCTCGGTGGCGGTCGCAATTTGTTCTGCGCGCTCAATCGACGAATGCATCACTTCACTGCGATATACAACGGTTCGGTCCACCAGCTGCATTGTGCGTGTTTCCAGTTCCTTATGACTGCTCAGGCTTTCTGTTAGTCGGGAGAGATCCGCGCGCGTTTCGGTTTGTGCCAGTTGCATTCTGATCAGGTTTCTTCTATAAGATAGAAGTATCCCGAGTGCAATTCGCACCGCATCCAGGAATTCCATGTCCCGCGCATAATACGGCATATCGTCCCGTCTGCTTCCCAGAATGAGCCAGCCAGAAATTCGACTACCCGCGACGAGCGGAAGGAACACACGCATTCCCTGCATTCGAAATTGATTCAGGATTTCTTCCAGCCGGGCCTTTGTGCGCTTTGTCTGAGAATCTGCAAGGACCGGACTGGCATCGAGCAAATACGATTGGTCAAGGATAGAGAGTAACGAAGTTGGGAGCTGTTCGACGCGAAGCAAGCGTTGGAGCAGCTGCTGTGTATTTCCTGGGAGGAGGACTGCGTTGTTCTTGCGATGCAACCGGTATCCACCATCCAGATGAACTGCCATTAGCCAGGCAGAATCAAAATGTGGAGCCGAATCCAGAATTCTAAAAATCTCCGTAAGATCGTCTTCCAGGTTTTCGCCGGGATCAGTTGTGATCCGGAAAAGCTTCCGCGCGAATTCTTCAAAACGTATTGGTCTACCCAGGAGCAATCGATCCACAGCGGGCAGCGCGCGCTGTGCAAGAAAGAATACTGCGATGAAAAAAAGCGAAAGGGCCAGCGCAAGGTCGTATGAAAAGTCGGAAATGTTTCTTTCAAGTATGAAGACCAGGAAGAAAACGTAAAGTAAGATAGAAAGTGAAGCAGAGATTACAAACCGCAGCAGTAATCGTAGCAGCGCAGTTCGCAGATCGAACATTTTTAGAAAAAGTATCGCATAGGTCATGAGTGTGGTGAAAATAATACTTGAGTCGACACCCAGAAAAAAGAGATCACTTTGGCCAAGCTGTGGCAGTACAAAAGAAAAAATAACTGTTAGGCAAAGGCTGATGAAAATTCCCAGGATAAACAAACGGATCTGAGTTTTTTTCCGAGCATCGGTTTCACGCGCGTAGTTCCCGTATAGACGGAACAGACCAATCAGAGTCACAATGATTGCCCAGTAGCCTGCGATTTTGAACCAGACTCGATAGTCGGCAGTCGTCGAGCCATCGACGAGTACGCGTCGCTGGCCCATGTAATTTTCTGAGAATGAAAATGAGGCGACGATCAGTGAAAGAATCAGAACGAGGCCGATGCGTAGCATTGCTGTTCGTTCCAGTTTAGTTCCGGGCTCGCCTCCCAGAGTTTCGCATAGAATGAAGGCGCATACAACCATCATCTGAATGCCCAGGCCCGCGAAACCGCCCAGCAAATCCGAAGGCACCGAGCGCACCGTCAGCCACTCTGAAATTCCGTTTACGATTAACCATTCAATGCAACCTGCAAGCAATCCGAGCAGAGCCCATTGGGGCAGAGATTTTCGCGGCTGCCTGAGGATGCTTACCACCAGTACTCCCGAAACGGCGATTGCGATCGAATGCGTTAAGAGTACTTTATAAATCCATTCCATACCAATGCTGCAGCGCGGTCCCTGTGCTAGTGCAAAGCAAGGTTAGCCACTCAAGTCCGCAAGTCAAACTGCGCGCGGCCAGCCACTCGCATCATTCATTGCCCAAAATTTGAGCAGGTCCGGTATCTGACTGGTCACCATGTTTCTCAGCGAAAGCGCAATATTACTGGACGTTAGACCATGGTGTCCCGGAAAATCGCTCCGGGAAAGGCGCGGCGTTCAATCGCAGCTGCGCAATGCAACGTGGCAAACGTAAAAAATCTAACAACAACGGTGCGCGGTGCCATGCTCGATATGGCGCGTCCCGTTAGCGCACGCAGTGAAATTGCTTCAAACCTCCGCTTCATTGAGGATGGGCTCCTGGTCGCGCAGGACGGATTGATTGTGTACTCTGGCCCGTGGGATTCCAGTAAGGTTCCCGGCGCGCCAGAAAGCGTCATGCACTTCCCTGGTAAGCTCATTGTCCCGGGTTTTATTGACACGCACGTTCACTACCCCCAGGCAGAAATGATCGGAGCATACGGCGAGCAGTTGCTTGACTGGTTGAATCAATATGCGTTTCCAACCGAGCAACGTTATGCGGACATTGAGTACGCAAGGAAGATGGCCGACTTCTTTGTGCGCGAGTTGTTGCGCAATGGAACCACGACAGCCCTTGTGTTTTGCACAGTTCATCCCGAATCAGTCGACGCTTTATTTGAAACAGCACAACGCATAGACATGCGCGTAATTGCGGGCAAAGTTCTGATGGATCAGAACGCGCCTGACTATCTACTTGATACTGCGATCAGCGGTTACGAATCAAGCAAGGCCTTAATTGAAAAGTGGCATAAAAAGGGACGGTTACTCTATGCAATCACCCCACGGTTTGCACCTACTTCAACTGACCAACAGCTGGCAATGGCCGGAAAACTCAAAGGTGAATATCCTGATGTCTACGTTCACACACACCTGTCCGAAAATCGTGCAGAGATCGATTGGGTGAAAGATTTATTTCCTGGCCATGATGGTTATCTGGATGTGTATCATCATCATGGTTTAACCGGGTCGCGCAGCGTATTTGCGCATTGCGTCCATTTGCGGGATCATGAATGGAAGTGTTTAAGCGATACGGAGTCGGCCATTGCGTTTTGTCCAACATCCAATTTGTTTCTGGGAAGCGGTTTGTTTCCTCTGAAGAAATCCTGGGAGCGGGGTGTTCGTGTTGGAATGGGAACGGACGTGGGTGCGGGCACCTCGTTCAGTATGCTTCAAACATTGAATGAAGCCTACAAAGTGGCACAACTTCAAAACGATAAACTCTCCGCGTTCGAGGCATTTTATCTGGCAACTCTGGGCGGGGCCAAATCGCTTTCGCTGGATCATCTGCTTGGCAACTTTGATGTGGGCAAGGAAGCAGATTTCATTGTGTTGGATCCCGGGGCTACACCACTTTTACAAAAACGAAACGAAACTTGCCTGGATCTGGAGCAACGCCTTTTTGCCTTGTTCACGTTAGGCGACGATAGATGCATTCATTCTACATTTGTAAACGGCACGCTGGCATTTGAAAGAGAAGGAAAAATCTGAGGCAAACCATGAAAATTCACGCAATACTGGATTCATATTTCGACATAGAAAATCGCGGCAGCTCTGTCCGGCGCGAAGTAATCGCCGGACTTACAACATTCCTGGCAATGGTGTATTCCGTCATAGTGGTTCCTAACATGCTTGGTTCTGCGGGTTTCGATCCTGGCGCCGTATTTGTTGCAACATGCCTGGTATCGGCCATAGGCTCCTGCCTTATGGGTCTGTGGGCCAAACTTCCGATGGCGATTGGCTGCGCGATTTCGCTCACTGCGTTCACCGCATTTAGCCTCGTCATTGGGCAGAAGGTGAGTGTGCCTGTGGCCCTGGGAGCAGTCTTTATGATGGGAATTGTTTTTACGGCCATTACTGTTACCGGTGTGCGAAACTGGATTCTTGCCAATTTACCGCCAGGAATTGCGCATGGAACTGGAATTGGAATAGGACTTTTTCTACTTCTAATAGCCGCTTCTGGCGTTGGACTGATTGTTCGTAACGAGCATGCTGGTCTTCCCATTCAACTGGGAAGCATTCGCGGGTTGCCTGTAATACTTTCGCTGCTTGGACTTGCTGCAACGTTTGGTCTTGAAAAACGTCGGGTTCCGGGTGGAATGCTGCTTGTCATCGTTGTTATTTCAATTCTGGGCTTGATCCTTGATGCCAAGGTTTCGTATCACGGTGTTTTCGCGATGCCCTCGATCGGAGGAGAGAAGTCCCTGATTGGTTCTATGGATATTCTTGGCGCAGTCCAACCAGCCGTTCTTCCAGCGGTGCTCGCACTTGTAATGACAGCCGTGTTTGATGCAACTGGAACGATTCGAGCTGTAGCAGGCCAGGCGAATCTGGTAGATGATCGGGGGCAGATTGTCAACGGAAGCAAAGCACTTACATCAGATTCTGTGAGCAGTATTGTTTCTGGATTCCTGGGTGGATCACCAGCTGCGGTCTATATTGAATCAGCTGCCGGGGTTGCTGCGGGTGGTAAGACAGGCCTGACGGCGACCGTAGTTGGAATTCTATTCGTATTCATGATTTTTCTTTCGCCCCTGAGCTACCTTGTCCCGGCGTACGCAACCGCTCCGGCCCTAATGTATGTTGGACTATTGATGCTGGGCAATGTTGCTAAACTGAACTTTGATGATAAGATCGATGCTCTGTCTGGTTTGCTCTGTGCTGTTTTCGTTGTGCTTACTTGTAACATAGTTACCGGAATCATGCTTGGCTTTGGAGCTCTCGTAGTGGGCCGCCTTGTTGCCGGGGAGTTTAGAAAACTCAATCCGGGCACTGTGATTATTGCAATTGTGCTGGTTGTGTTTTATGCGGGCGGTTGGGCTATTTGAATATATTCAAATAGCATGACGATTCTATTTCAATGCGCCTTCCACGCTGTCTTTAGAAGCAAATCCTAGCTGAACAATCACATCACCGATTCGAGCTCCAGATTTGGTCTGTTCTTCAAGGGCCTTCTTGAGCTGATCCGGGCTGATAACACCCTTGCTCACTAGAATTTCACCAACCTGCATATTCCACCTGCTGACTTAAAATCGGTTGCATTGCAACATGCCCCCGCGGTTGCACAAGATGTTTTCTGATTTTCAGCGGTCACCTGTTTCTGGCGCTCTGGAATGAAAAACCGCGAATCAACGCTCAGTAGAACTAGAAGCAGGCAGGCGATCGCGTACTTCCAGTAATTGAGCCATCACACTAATCGAGATTTCTTCCGGGCTGCTATTTCCAATGGGCAATCCAATTGGGCAATAGAACTCTTCGGAACGCTCGGGGGAAATTCCAGCGGCACGCAACTCGCGAATGAGTGTTGCTCGTTTGCTCTTGCTTCCGATTACTCCCAGATAGGGGAAATTGTTCGATCTCAGCGCCTCGAGCAGCACGGGAAAATCCGTGGAATGACCCTGGCTCATAAGTAGTACGTAGGAATTCTTGCTCAGTTGTCTTAAATAATCGGCAGGATTTTCCAGTTCGATTTTCTTCAGGCGCGGTGATTCTGTAATCTTATCGAGCCAGACAGATCGTGCGTCAATGCAACTGATTGAGCAATTTAAACGAAGTAGGCCCGGTATAAGTGCATTGGCAACGTGGCCTGCTCCGAAAATTGCAATGTGCCAATTTGAAGCCTGCATCTGTTCAAAAAATATTCTAACTATCCCACCACATGTCATCCCAATATCTTTCTGTAGATTCCAGGTGACTATTTGATTGGTTTGATTCTCACGAATCATCTTTTGTGCCGTCTCAATCGCTGCGTGTTCAACCTTTCCGCCCCCCACGGTTCCAGCAAGCAAGCCAGTTTCATTTACCAGCATTTTTGCGCCCATGTCTTGCGGCGTAGATCCCTGGGTTTCTACAAGCGTTGCCATCACGAATGGCTGGCCTGAACTTTGAATTTCCTGAAAGGTCTGCCAGAACTCCTGGCTCATATTAGTTCCGTGCGCCGACAGGTTGTGCTCTGGTTACATTTCGCAATGCTTCCATGCGCATCAGAATCTCTTCACCGGTTGCCGGGAGTTTGAGTTCTGGAATTTCGTTCGTCAGAGAGCAGAGAGCACTCTTTACCGCGCAGAATACTGCAAGCCCGAGCATAAGTGGTGGCTCAGCAACTGCTTTGCTCCTGAGTACATTAAAATCATGTTTTGTATTCTCGAAAAATTCCAACCGAAAATCATCAGGAATATCCTGAATGTTTGGAATCTTGTAGGTTGTTGGCGAATGCGAAAGCAGTTCACCGGATGCCGCATAACGTAGTTCTTCCGATGTTACCCAGCCAATGCCCTGCACAATTCCGCCGATCAATTGTCCGCGGTCAATCCCAGGGTTAATCGACTTTCCAATGTCCATCAGAACGTCCAGACGATCAATCTTGAGCGATCCAGTGAATCGATCGATTGTGATCTCGGCAACGCATGCACCGTTTGTGAAATAGTAAAAAGGACTACCTTGATTGATCTGAGTATCAAAATCAATTCCAGGCGTTACATAGAATCCCCGCTCGCCTAGACTGATGCGCTCTCTATGCGCCCTTTGAACCAGCTCCTGGAAAGGAATCCTGTCATTTGAATTTGTGCGATTGAAGGCATTTGAGTTTTCAAATACGATTTCCGATTCTGATGTCTTTGTTCCGCGCTCGGAAAGAATTTGTGCCGCGAATATGCTAAGTCTTGCTTTGATTTTTGAGCATGCGTCGAGTGCTGCGTTTCCATTTAAATCCGTGCCGGCAGACGCGGCCGTAGGAGATGCGTTATTATTCTTCTCAGTTGATGTGATCATCACCTTGACGTGATTCATCCCCAGGCCAAATTCATCTGCTACGATTTGTTGAATCTTTGTGTTCAGGCCCTGGCCCATTTCAGTTCCACCGGTAGAAACCTGCACCGTGCCATCCGTATAAATATTTACCAGAGCACTGGCCTGGTTCAGGAACTTTGTGGTAAATGAAATTCCAAACTTAACGGGAACAAATGCAATCGATTTGAGTTTACTGCGTGACGTCTTGTTCTGGGCCAGGATTTGTTCCTTGCGTTCTTTGTAACCGGAGGATTGAATAAGTTGATCAAACAATTCGGGCAACACATTGTTTTTGACTACCTGACCGTATGGTGTAGTATCTCGGCCTTCCCGATACACATTGAGTCTGCGAATTTCGTAGGGATCTTTTTTTAAGAATTGAGCAATCTCCTGGATTATGTTTTCGATTGCAGCTACCCCCTGCGGTCCACCAAATCCACGAAATGCAGTGTTCGAAGGATAATTCGTTTTGCAGACGTGCCCTGTAAGCAACGCGTTGGGCAGGTAGTAGGCATTGTCTGAATGCATGAGTGTGCGCGAAAGCACAGAGGGAGAAAGGTCAGCGCTGCATCCCCCATCGGAATAATAATCAATTTCAACCGCGTCAATTAGCCCTTCAGAATCAAATCCAACTTTGTAAAACGACTTGTAAGGATGTCGCTTGCCTGTAACTTTCATGTCCGTATCTTTATCGTATCCGCAGCGCGCAGGCCTACCTGTCTTTTGGACAACCAGGGCAGCCATGAGGGCCGGGTGTACGCCCTGGGTTTCTTTTCCGCCAAAACCACCACCCATTCGCTTGCAAACGCAAACTACTTCATGATGACCCAGGCCCAGCACTTCAGCTGCAACCTTTTGAATTTCAGTCGGGTTCTGTGTGGAAGAATAGATTAATAGTTCGCGTCCTTCCTGCGGAACTGCATAGGCAACCTGCGATTCCAGGTAGAATTGTTCCTGGCCGCCGCTTTCAAAGGTTCCTTTAATCACGTGTTTGGCGGATTGAAATGCTTTTTGCGTGTCGCCAGTTTCAACCTTTATTGGAGTTCCAATGAATTGCTTTTGTGCAATTGCCTCATCGATTGAAAAAATGCAAGGAAGCTCTTCTATTTGAATTTCAATTTTCTTTTTGGCTTCGGCAATTGCTTCCAGTGTAACCCCGGCAATTACAACGATTGGCTCGTGTAAGAAATGCACATGATCAATTGCAAGGAATCGTTCGTCTTTGATAATGGGGCCAAATAGATTTTCCCCGCCAATGTCAAGGTGAGTATAGAGACCAACGATTCCAGGAACGGCCCGGGCACCATCGAGATTCAAGGATTTGATTTTCCCGTGTGCAACCGGACTTCCAAAGAAATCAGCAATCAGTTCGTTTTTAGCGCGAGGTAAATCATCTATATAATGCGCCTGGCCTGTAACATGCCCAATGGCGGATTCATGCGGAATTGATTTTCCGGCGACTGACATCAGGCAACCTCCACCTTTGCAATCTCTTCAAAATAGAATTTTGCAAACAGATTTTGAATTACCTGGAGGCGATATTCTTTTGAAGCACGCACATCGGATATGGGAGCAATCTCTCTGACTGCCGTTTGCCCGGCTTCCAGAAGCAGAGATTCGTTGAGGGCTTTGCCATTCAAAAGGGTTTCAGTACCCTGCAATCGCTTAATAACCGGTCCAACGCCGCCGGCTGCAATACGGGAATTCGTAACCTTGCCAGATTCCATTTCTAGATAGATGGCAAGGGTTGCAGTTGAAATATCGAGATCCTTTCTGCGCGATACTTTATAAAGTTTAAGAATTGATTCCCTTGCTGGAAGTGGAATGGTAACGTTTGTCAAAATCTCATCCGGCTTCATGTCCATTTGTTTGTATCCGCGGAAGAAATCATTTATTAAAACCTGGCGCGATCCTCCAACACTGGATAGTGTGAGGCTTGCGTTCAAAGCGTAGAGAACAGGAAGCGAATCAGCGATAGGTGATCCGTTTGCAATGTTTCCGCCGATTGTAGCTGCGTTTCTAATTTGTTCTGCTGCAAAAATATCAAGGATCTCCGCGAATTCAGGAAGTGAAGTGCGGCATGCGGAGCGAACGTCGCTCCAATTTGCAACCGCACCAATTTGCAGCTGGCCCACAGGTCCCGTACCATCGCTTGCTTCCTGGATTTGAATGGCCGCCATCTCGTGTAGATGCGCGATGAACATGATTTCTGAATCGTTTGCACGGCCCTTATTTGTTTGAACTCCAACGTCCGTGGCGCCGGCCACGATCCTTGCACCTGGATGCTCTGATTTGAAGCGAAGTGCCTGGGCAAGCGACGCCGGTTTGAAGAATGCCTTGGTGCTGAATTGAGTCTTCGCCTGGATGCTCACGTTGTCGCCTTGTAATGCCTGGAACTCAGACGTCATTTGCTTCTGATCGTAGTTTTGAATTACGCTTTTTACTTTTGCATCGCTCAGGCTTAAAGCTGCTTTTACGATTGCATCGTATCCGGTGCAGCGGCAGAGATTTCCTGTGAGTTTGTCTTTGACGTCCGTTGTATTGTAACTTGCCTTTTTTTCAGTCAGATCGACTAAAGCCATAACGAAACCAGGCGTACAGAATCCGCATTGCGATCCAAAGTGATCAACCATGGCTTTTTGTGCTGGGTGCAGGCTGGTTTCTGAGCCGATTCCTTCAACGGAGATAACGTGGCACAGATCCAGCTGATACATAAACTGAATGCATGAGTCTACGATGCGATAGCTGAGTGCGCGTTCGCTGTCTAGCCAGCCTAGAATCACAGTACAGGCGCCGCAGTCGCCCTCAGAACATACAACCTTGGTGCCCGTAAGGCTGAGCGAATACCGGAGGTAAGACGATAGCGGAAGGAAAACGTCAGGACCGGAAACGACCTGACGCTGACCGTTCAAATAGAAGATTATTTCTGAACGATCCATGACTTGATAACCTAACTTCGGTAACCCCTGTCGAGAAAAAAGCTCGATTAGATTCTAAAATTTCCTTTCCACGAAGTCGTTCCACTTGAAACTACTCACTCGCATGGAAACGGTTCTACTCGACTGGCTACAGCTATTTATCAGGTGGTTGCACATCATAGCAGGCGTTGCGTGGATTGGCGCGTCGTTTTACTTTGTGTGGCTAAACAATCACCTGCGCCCGCCGGCTGAAAAGCACAAGGAAATCGACGGGGAACTCTGGGCCATTCACGGCGGAGCATTCTACCAGATTCATCGCTTTGGCCTGGCGCCTGGTAAAATTCCAGAGCAACTGCACTGGTTTAAGTGGGAAGCCTACGTCACCTGGCTTTCTGGCATTTCACTTTTGATCTTGATGTACTATTTCAAGGCAAAGGTTTACTTGATTGATGCTGCAAGCCCCATGCCTGTCTGGCAGGCAATCGCAATCGGTGTGGGTGGACTTGCAAGCGGGTGGGTCATATACGATCTGCTGCAACGCTCACCTATCGGAAAAAACAACGCGTTGTTTGGTGCGATTTTCTTCCTGCTTACATGCGGCGCTGCATTTGCATTTTCGCATTTCTTCAGCGGTCGCGCGGCGTATATCCATGTAGGTGCCATGCTCGGGACTATCATGGTTGGAAACGTTTTCTTCAATATAATTCCGTCCCAGAAGGATCTGGTCAAAGCTGCTGAGGAAGGTAGAACGCCGGATAAGAAAGTTGCAGCGGCTGCCAAGAACAGATCCCTTCACAATAACTACATCACACTACCGGTGCTGTTCATAATGATCAGCAATCACTACCCGTTTACATACGCGCATCAATATAACTGGATCATCCTGGCTGTAGTTTCGCTCGCAGGCGCACTTATACGGCACTGGTTTAATCTAAAAGGCCAGGGTAAAAAAAATTACTGGCTCTGGCCCACAGCGGCTCTAGGACTGATAGCCCTGGCCCTGGTTACTGCTCCACCTCGCACAAGGAAACCTGAACTCGTAAAGCCAATTACATTTGCAGAAGTTCAACCAGTGATTCAAAAGCACTGCACACGGTGTCATTCTGATCATCCAACGGATGAAATATTTAAAGCAGCGCCACTCGGTGTTAAGTATGATTCCGCAGAACAGATCAAGGCGCTCGCGGAAAAAATCAAAACGCGTGCAGTTGATTCTGAATCCATGCCGCTTGGAAATAAAACTAAAATGACACGCGAAGAACGTGACTTACTTGGAAGCTGGATTGAGCAGGGCGCTCCAATTCACTGACGTCCAGGGTCGCTGATATTCAATGACACGAGTTCTAATTAGCAAGCGCATCGTTTTTCCTGATGCAGTACGATCGGGTTGCATTGTAGTTAAAGACAATGTAATTTCAGAAATTCTGCCATTGGATGCGCGCAGTTCATTTGCGCCGGGCTATCTCGTAGAGGATTTTGAAAACGATTTTATTTTGCCCGGAGTTGTAGATACGCACGTTCATATAAACGAACCTGGCCGCACAGAATGGGAGGGCTTTGGAACTGCTACTAAGTCAGCTGCGCGCGGTGGAATTACAACGCTCGTGGACATGCCGCTCAATTGCATTCCTGCAACTGTAAGTGCGGAGGCTCTTGCAGAAAAAATCCGCGCCTGCGAAAACAAAATCTATGTGGACTGTGGCTTTTATGGCGGAATTATTCCTGGGAATTTGAATTCAATCGAACCTATGGTAGATGCTGGAGTACTCGGATTCAAGAGCTTTATGACTTACTCTGGTGTGGATGAATTTCCGCGCGTGGATGAGTCGGATATGCGGAAGGCCTTGCCATTTATGGCCAGGCAATCGATCCCCTGGCTTATGCATGCTGAGCTTTCGTCAAAGGACACAGATCGACCACATACAGATCCGCGATCGTTCTTAACGTTCATGAATTCAAGGCCGCGCAAATGGGAAAACGATGCTGTGGATTTACTGGTCCAGCTGGCAAGTGAAGCGGATGTCAGGTTTCATGTGGTGCATCTTTCTTCTTCTGATGCGCTTCCGATTCTTGCGGCAGCCAGAAGTCGAAATCTCAAAATCAGCGCCGAGACATGCCATCATTATCTGACCTTTGCTGCAGAAGAAATTCCGGATGGTAGAACAGAATTCAAATGCGCTCCGCCCATTCGTGAAAAGGAGAATCAGCAAAAGCTATGGGATGGGCTGAAAAGCGGCAGTATCGATTTTGTGGTTTCAGATCATTCCCCTTGCACACCAGGCTTGAAGCTTGCACAGGAAGGTGATTTCATGCGCGCCTGGGGCGGAATTGCAGGATTGCAACTTGGCCTCTCTATATTTTTTACAGAAGCCATGGGGCGTGGGATTGACATGGTCCGTATGTGTGACTGGTTATGCCGGAAGCCAGCTGATTTTGTGGGACTAAAGCAGAAGGGCAGAATTGCACAAGGATGCGACGCGGATCTGGTGATCTGGGATGAAACTCAGTCGTTTGTAGTCAGGCCTGAGATTCTAGAACACCGTCATCCGGTAACGCCTTACATGGACAGACGCTTGCACGGAATTGTTAAGAAGACCTATCTGCGCGGAACGCCCGTTTATGAAAATGGCAACTTCGCTGGTCCGTTTGGTTCGCCGCTTCTGAGAAAGTAAAGTATGCAAACTATTCTAAAAGAGATTCTAAACTATTGCGACGTGCTTGCAACACACACCGAACAACCTGGATTGATTCGTCGGACATTTTTGTCTGAACCTATGAAGCAGACGCACGCTTCTGTTACTTCCTGGATGAAAGATGCAGGCATGAAGGTTCGAGTGGACAATGCTGGTAATATAATTGGAAGGCTTGAATCCAAAAATCCAAATGCTAAAATTCTAATGACTGGCTCCCATCTAGATAGCGTTCCAGATGCGGGCAGATACGACGGAATCCTTGGGGTAATGCTTGGGATTGGAATTGCAAAATCGCTTAATGATACACCCCTTGATTTTCATTTTGATGTGATTGGATTTTCAGATGAAGAAGGCGTGCGTTACAGCATGCCGTATATCGGCAGTCTTGGGATTGCTGGAAGACTGAGTCCTGAGATGCTTGCGCGTGTGGACGCGCAGGGCATCAGCATGAAACAGGCTATCAAAGACTTTGGTTTGGATTCTGACGCAATGGATCAGGTTCCCTATGATTTTTCAAAAGTGATTGGATTTTTTGAAATGCACATTGAGCAGGGTCCGGTGCTCGAGAGCGAGAATCTGGAAGTCGGAATCGTAACGGGTCTTGTAGGACAGAGTCGCGTCAAACTTGCATTTCACGGTATGGCCGGCCATGCGGGCACAGTTCCCATGACGCACCGCAAGGATGCGTTTATGGGAGTGGCCCAGCTTGCTGAGTTCATGGAAAAATACGCGCGCTCAGTTGATGGGCTTGTTGCAACGATCGGAATGATTGAGCTTAAGCCCAATGGCTCGAACGTAGTTCCAGGTGAAGCATTCTTCAGTCTGGACATTCGCCACGGCGATCAGGGTGTACTCGATGAAGCTACGGAGAAAATCCTGGCACGCGCAAACGAGATTGCTTCTGAGCGAGATTTGAAGCTTGAACTGCGCACGCGCGAAAAGCAGGCAGTTGTGCGCTGTGATTCAAAGCTAACGGATACCATGGCTGCAACTGTGGAAGCATGCGGATTCAAACCACGACGTCTGGTAAGCGGGGCCGGTCATGATACTGCGACCCTTTCGCACGTTACTCCAACTACCATGTTGTTTATTCGAAGCCCTGGCGGGATCAGTCACAATCCGGTTGAAAGCGTGATTGCAGAAGACGTGGGTGCTGCCCTCAAGGTTGGCGTGGCATTTCTAAAGCGCATAAACGACGGGGCGGGCAAGGTATGATTCAAGACCCTGTCCTTTGCTTGAATTCCAGAGCCGTTGTCTGGATTCAACATCGGCTAGCTGCGTTAGGCGACCTGCGCGCATGTTTGTTCTCAAAAAATACTTGCATCACCTGGGCTACTCTTTTACAAAATAGGATAGGATTTCCATGAATACAGCGATTTCACGCAGCAGTTTTAGAACAGGCCATGCACTCATCACGCCTGAGAGCCATGTGCCACTTTCGTTTCCAGATCGAGAGAAATGCCTGACGGTATATTTTATTACACCGCAGCTGGGGGCAGCGTTTAGCAATTACATGACTCTCTTTGAAAAGGGTGGATCGTACAAAAAGAAACTGAATACAACAGAAATTCTTGGCTATGTGCTGAGTGGTTCATTGACGCTGACGTTAAACGGCAATCAGTCCTTGAACACGGGGTCGTTTTTCTTTCTACCTCCAGGCGCGGACCTGTCGCTTGTAGCAAACGAAGAATCGCGAGTTCTATATTTTGAAAAGGTCTACAAAAAGACAAACGTATCCGGCCCGGAAGCTTTCGTTTCGCATGAAAAAAATCTTAGCAAAGAGGCATTTCTGGGTGATCCAGGGGCTCTGCTTCAACATTTATTGCCGGATGACGTTGCATTTGACATGGCAGTGAACATTTTTGAATTTATTCCAGGTGGAACTCTGCCCAATGTTGAGACGCATTACATGGAGCATGGGCTCTACGTGCTGCAGGGGCAAGGTGTCTATCGTCTGGGTGAGAGCTGGTATCCAGTTCAAAAAGATGATGCGATCTGGATGGGACCGTTCTGCCTGCAGTGGTTCTGTGCTACAGGAAAAGAGAATACAAAGTATATTTATTACAAAGATGTAAATCGAGATCCGGCGGAGTAAGTATGCAAATCAAAATTGAAGCAGATCAACTCTGGAATGAGCTGGATAAGCTCGCAACATATTCAGACACACCGGCTCCTTCAGTTACACGAATCTTATTCACTGAAAACGATGTGAAGGCTCGCGATTATTTCAAGTCTCTTGCGCGCGAAGCTGGGTTTGATGTAAGAGAGGATTCCATAGGAAATATTTTTGTAAGATTCTCAGGAAGTGAAAAGAATCTTCCAGCAGTGGGCACTGGATCGCATTGCGATGCTGTGCCGTATGCCGGCAGATACGATGGAACCGTTGGCGTCTTCGCTGGCCTTGAGGCGTTGCGCGCGCTTAAGAAATCCGGATTCACACCTAAAAGACCCCTTGAAGTTGTTTTTTTTACATCAGAAGAGCCAACGCGTTTTGGTCTGGGTTGCATTGGAAGCAGACTCATGAGCGGTGCAATGGACTTGAATCGCCTGGGACAATTGCGCGACAAAGACGGAAAATCCGTGGATGAAGCGCGCAAATCTGCGGGATACGATGGCGACCTGAACACTGTAAAGCTCCCGAGCAAATACTACGACTACTTTGTGGAACTGCACATCGAACAGGGTCCTGTCCTTGAACGCGAGAGCAAACAGATCGGAGCGGTCACAGCAATCGCGGCTCCAGCATCGTTTAGAATTCAGATCACGGGAGAGGGCGGACATGCAGGCGGCGTTCTCATGCCCGGTAGACGTGATGCCCTGGTGCCATGCGCAATTTTGACCCAGGAACTGGAGCGACTTGCTCGCGAAAGCAGCAGTCCGGATTCGGTCGGAACGGTTGGAGTAGTCAAGGTTCATCCTGGAGCAATCAACAGTATTCCGGCTAACGTTACAATGGAAATGGACATCCGCGATACTCAACTGAAGACGCGTGATCAAATCGTAGAAAAGATACTCGCAAAAGCTCGGGAGCTTGAAAAAGAGCGCAATGTTAAGATGGAAATTGAAACCATCAACAGCGATCCACCGGCCATTTCAAATGAAACCATCATGACGAGCATCGAATCCTCCTGCCAGGAAACGTCGCTTAGCCATATGCGTCTTGTAAGCCGTGCCTATCACGATTCGCTCTTCATGGCTCGCGTCGCTCCAATGGGAATGATCTTTATTCCGTCCAGGGGCGGAGTTAGTCATCGTGCAGATGAGTTCTCTTCAAAAGAAGAGATTGCGCGTGGTGCGGAGATTCTCGCGCGTACAATGGCCAAGCTCTCGGTCCAGGCGTAATCGTCGCTTAGCGCATGGAAAAACTAAAGCTAAGCGACTTCAATGCCCTTCCGGAACCCAGGGCAAGAGAGTTACTTTCCACGCTGAATACAAGTTCCGGCTGGATTCATGGAGCCTGTGTGGCGAGGCCCTTTGCTAGCATTGAAGAAATGAAAGTGAAAGTAGAATCGCTCTGGTTTGCTTTACCCGAAGATCAGTGGCTAGAAGCATTCGAAGGGCATCCAAAGATTGGTGACGTGGATTCGCTTAAGAAGAAATATGCAGCCACTAAATCCACTGCAGAAAACGAACAATCAGGAACGTCTGTCGCGGACGAAGCAGTTCTGCATGAGCTTAAAGCAGATAACGATCGTTATGCAGCAAAATTCGGTTTCATATTCATAGTTTTTGCAACCGGAAAGTCTGCTGCAGAAATGCTTGAAATTTTAAAGAAACGCCTTCCCAATTCCAGGGAGCAAGAATTGCAAAATGCTGCGGTTGAGCAAAACAAGATCACATTGCTTAGAATAGATAAGGCAATCCAGGAATGAATCGGCAAAGGATTATCGTTCCATTCTCTGGCATCCAAGGAAAGAAATGAAAAGCATAAGCACACATATTCTAGATACAGCAGCCGGGAAGCCGGCGGCTAACGTTACGATTGATCTGGAGTTTTTGAATGGATCGTTTGCACAGGTTGCGCGCGCCGTAACCAATTCCGATGGTCGTGTGGCTCCGGACTGGCTGGCTCAATTTAAGCCAGGAACATATCGGATTCGTTTTCACATTGGCGATTATTTTAAAGCTCGAAATGAAACCTGTTTTTATCCCTACGTTGAAATTGTTTTTGAAGTCAAAGATGTGAGCCAGCACTATCATGTGCCACTGTTAGTTAGTGCATACGGCTACTCAACGTATCGCGGCAGTTAATAAGGAGAAAACTATGAAGCTACCTGACGGAATGCAAATCGACCCAGAGGCCTTGCAAGATTCACCCCCTGAGTTTCAAGAAATTTTAACGTATGAGGCGCTTGCTTTTTTTGCAAAGATCGCTCGCGCATTTGAATCCAGGCGACAGGAATTATTGGCCGCAAGGCATGAGCGAGTCAAACGATTGGATGCGGGCGGAAAACCAGACTTCCTCGCAGAAACAAAATCGATTCGTGATGGCAATTGGAGTATTGCTCCATTGCCCGGGGACTTACAATGCAGACGCGTCGAGATCACAGGTCCCGTGGATCGTAAAATGATCATCAATGCGCTGAATTCCGGCGCTGACAGTTTCATGGCTGACTTTGAGGATTCGAATACTCCAAACTGGAAAAATCAAGTCCAGGGTCAGATAAACCTCCGCGATGCAATTCGCAAACAGATCGATTTTGAAACAAATGGGAAAAAATATTCCCTGAATGCAAAGACGGCAACGTTGCTTGTTCGACCGCGCGGGTGGCATCTGGATGAAAAGCATGTGACGCTCGATGGCAAACGAGTTTCAGGCGGAATTTTTGATCTTACTATTTTCTTGTTTCACAATGCCAGGGAACTGCTCGCGCGCGGTTCCGGGCCGTACTTCTATTTACCAAAAATGGAATCACATCTGGAAGCCAGGCTTTGGAACGATATCTTTGTAATGGCACAGACGGAATTGGGAATTCCACAGGGAACGATCAAGGCAACGGTTCTAATTGAAACGATTCTTGCTGCCTTTGAAATGGATGAAATCCTATACGAGCTGCGCGAGCATTCAGCCGGACTAAATGCGGGTCGTTGGGACTATATATTTTCGTGCATCAAAAAGTTTCGAGTCGATCGAAACTTCTGCCTGGCGAATCGCACGCAGGTGACTATGACAGCACCGTTCATGCGATCGTACGCACTCTTGCTTTTGAAAACATGTCACAACAGAAACGCTCCGGCAATCGGCGGAATGAGTGCA
>JAIOPQ010000100.1 GCA_021413825.1 Spirochaetia bacterium
GGTACAAAATAGTTCCCGGAACAACCAGGGCTGCGTACACAGAATCTGAAAGCATTGCTGCCCAGGAGAGTAAAAATAGGAAGATGAAGGAGGCAGCGGGTTGTTTATCTTTTAGTCCTTTCAGGATCAAAGCAAACGCAATGAAGGCGCAAGTGCTGGCACCGTGATGAAACGTAGGAACTATCAGTCCGCGAAAGGATGCAGGCAGCAAGTCGTGAATGATGAGTAGGTGCAGCAGACTACCCGCAAGAAACACTCCCGTGTAAACATGCTTCTGTTTTGGAAACGCCGTCCGGAGAAAGAATCCAGCGCAAATGAGCGACAGCGTAAAAAAGGCCGTGCCCGCTACAAACGCAGCCAGAGGCTGTTTGAAGAATACCAAAACAAGAAAATAGATCAGTAGATCGGGAAAGAAATATGGAGCGGGCGGAAGAGTCCACCCGCGAGTAGGGACTGATTCAATAAACAGATCACGGAACAACGCAGGGGCATAAAGTGCATCAGAGCTCAGGTAATGATAAAAACCGGAAAATTCAGCAGGCGTATTTGGTTCCGGCCGCGCTGTGTTAAGGTCACTCCAGTTCAACCAGATGCAAAGTGAATATAAAGCGACGGAGAGAACGAACGATAGCCTCAATCGTTTCCCCGAAAAAGTGCAATCCCCTCAGGCTGCATGGTCCAGATTAGCATTGCCTTTCCAGGCGCGAGGGGAAAGCTAATATTGAGGGCCAGAATAGTTCCGGGAGTTACATAGAACGAAGCGGGCGGAAGGCCAAGGAAGTACGAGGCATAGGTTGCGACATCGGGCATGTGGAAAACCCAAAGAGCCGCGCTGGCTCGTGACTTGCTCAAATGGGCTACGGAATCGTCCAACTCCGCCCCAGGGCTAAGGAACGGCGCGCTTCCAGGGCTTACCGTACAACTGGCTCCAAGGGCCTCGGCGAAGAGTTGGGCTGTTTGCTTTGCACGGATCAGCGGGCTATGGAGAAGTTCATCAATCTTCCAGTTAGCTCCCAGAATCAATTTGGCCATCAGGCCAATATCGCTCTCTCCCTTGCGGGAAAGGCGACGGTCTGCGTCGGGTGAGCCGGGAAGAGCATCGGCGTGGCGTGCTAAAAGGAGCTTCATCCGCTCTTTCAAACGTGCCTCCGCTCCGCGTAAAGCAAGAAAGCAAGCCTTGACAAATGCGGTTTTTAGTCGCATGATGTCCGCGATGAGTCAGTCCCTTCAGGAAATTAACGACAACATTGCCGTGGCCGTTCAGAACGGGCAGTACCTTACACTCAAGACCCATCGCATGACGGAAATGGTTGAGGAGCATCTCAAACACGCCGCCGAGAGCATTCTAGCAAAGTCAAATCGCAGCAATCTAATCGACGTCGTATACACAATCCTGAAAGAATTGGCGATCAACGGTTGCAAAGCCAACCAGAAACGAATCTTCTTTGAAGAACGCGGCTATAATATTCACGACGCAAAACAATACTCCATCGGAAACGAAGAGTATAAGAAAATATTCAGTGAAGAAATGGCTCTTGAATATGGTATGAAGGCCAAAGCGAAAGGCCTCTATGTACTGGTGGACTTTTTATTCGATGGGGAAGGTCTGACTCTGGAAATCAGCAACAATACTCCAATCATGCCGCAAGAAGAGGCGAGCATGCGCGAGAAGTTGAAGAAAGCAATGGGCTACAATGATATTGCCGAATTCTACATGGATCAGGCAACCGCAGGTGGAGAAACAGAAGGGGCTGGCCTTGGGCTCGCACTTATAATCATTCTTCTCAAAGGCGAGAATGTTGATCCAAAATATTTTAGAATCATGATTGATAAAGATCGTACGGTTGCTCGCCTGGAAATTCCGTTTTCAGACAGGTTCGTCAGTAAACGAGACGCATCGGCACGCGTTGTTCAGGGCTGATTCCTGGACATGTCCAACTACAAGCCCGGGCTGACGGCCTGCCTAATTGTTCTTAATGAAGAGGAACGCCTTCCACGCTGTTTAGCTGCCCTTGCATTCGCAGATGAAATCATAATTGTGGACGGAGGATCGAAAGATCGCACGTTGCAGGTCAGCAAGAAGCATGTAGCACCGCAGAAACTCAAATTGTTGAAAAGACAGTTTGATGACTTTGTGCAGCAGAAGAATTTTGCCATTTCAAAAGCCAGGCATGAATGGGTTCTTGTTGTTGATGCTGATGAAGTTGTAACCGATTCGCTTCGAATTGAAATCAGCCAGGCGATTCATTCAAGCCAGGGCGATATGGGCTATCGCGTTCCACGGATGACTTTCTACCTGGGCAAATGGATTCGTCATTGTGGCTGGTATCCTGATTACAACGTCCGGTTATTTAGAAACGGGCTCGCTCGTTTTGAGGGAGGAACGGTGCATGAGCGTGCTGCGGTTCAAGGATCAGTTGGAACACTGAACTCTCACCTGGAGCATTACTCATATCGAAACATAAGCGATCATCTGATTCGGATTGATCTATACTCAACTCTAATTGCGGAAGATAAATTCAAGCGTGGCAACTGGTCTTCGCCGCTGCTGGCGCTCTACAAAAGTACGAGTAAGTTCCTGTTGATTTACATCTGGAAACGTGGGTTCCTTGACGGAAGAGCTGGATTTGTTGTGGCAATTCTTGGTGCGTACTATAATTTCCTGAAGTATATCAAGCTCTGGGAAATCCTCAAAGGCTTTCGCAAGCCTGGCGAACGCGTGCGGATACCGCGAGCCAACGACTAAGTATGTCTATTAAGAAGAAGCTCGGGTTATACGGAACATCAACTCCGGAAAGCCGGGCTGCGCCAAAATTGGAAACAATCGATTTTGGAGACCATGCATTTACTGAACTTGCTCCGTTTGTATTTGAGCGATTTGATCGAACTGCGAATCCATCCTACGGAACACAAAATATACAGTACTACTTACCATTTCGCGTAAGTGGGATATTGGACCTTGCCCTTGTAAAGCATGTGGACGCGATTCATCCTGAGGAACTACTATTCCTGGATACTGAAACTACGGGCCTATCGCGTGGCACCGGAACATTTCCGTTTCTAGTAGGGCTCGCATTCCTGCGCGGGGAAACGCTGGTTACCCGACAGTTGCTCCTCACTTCGCCTGCTGGTGAAGCCGCATTCCTCGAAGCAATCCAGGGAGAGATTCGCGCGCATTCGTTTCTGGTTACCTACAATGGAAAATCATTCGACATTCCCCTTCTGGCAACTCGCTTGATTTTGCAAAGAGATCGATTAGCTGCGCCCGTGTTTCATTTTGATCTATTGCATATTCTACGCCGACTATTTCCTCATCGTCGACTCGGCAGCTACAGACAGGGAGACCTTGAGCGCGAATTGCTAAATGCAAGTCGAGAAGGCGATATTACGGGCGCGCAAATTCCCCAGATCTATTTTGATTACGTCAAGTATGGAACTGATACAGGAATGGAATCCATCGTGCATCACAATCACCTGGACTTGCTAGGGATGGTGTTCTTGTTCTTGGAATCGGTCCGGGTGTACACTGAGAAAGACGCATCGCGAGGAACTCTGCGTTCCGGAATTGCGCGCTTGCTTGCAAGAAATCATCGGTATGCTGAAGCCATGGATCTTGCAGCTGAAGTTTCGCATATAAAAGAAGAGTTAAGCACTGACAGGAACTTTCTGTATCGCGATGCGCTGTTTCGTGCCTGGCTTGAACGCAAGACGGGCGAATACGCTAAGGCCGCCGCATCGTTCCTGGAAATCTCAGAGCGATGCCAGTGTCCGTATTCTCGCCTGGCACTTGCAAGAATTCTTGAACACAAACTCGGAAAGCCAGAAGAAGCTCTAATCCATACTAGAAAACTACTTGAGATTGCTTCTGATCAAGAAGATCGTTCTGACTTGATTAAGCGTGAACAACGGCTGTTACGAAAAATTCGCCCGCAGTAGCCCCGCCTGGGAATCTCTCGGGTCCTAGTCCAGGCGAAACACAGGAACAATTCTACAGTATCCGGAAAATCTATAAGCAGGATCCACATCAACTTGAATGGAGAGAGCGTGATTGATCCAATCGTAACAAGATCCTGTATGTATTTCGAATTGATGGAGTGCGGCACTCAGGCTGTAGATTCCAGGTCCAAAGTTCAGCGGAAATTCGTAGGTCGCTCGCCTCACTTCGCCTGTTTTAAAAATTCCAGAGTCAACGCGTAACAAAGCAGAATTAATTCCAAACATATCCTGACCGTTTCGATCTCTAAAGGAGATTCCAACTGTAGGATTCCGAGTCTCTTTGATGGCTTTGATCTCGAGGCACACGCGTACGGTTTCCCCGGATCTGAATTGCAGTGATGAAACACCCTGCGCATTCTCAACCCAGAGTCTTGCAAACTGCAGGTCGCCGGTGCCACTCCGTTCTGCAAACGATTCGCGGGGAGCTGCACTTTCACCTGGAAGGCCAATCATCCCATTATAAATATCGTAGACCTGCATTGGATTTCCGGTGGCAGCAATTTTACCCCGATCGAGAAGAATTGCATGATCGCATAACGTGCGTACAATCGATGCATCATGACTCACAAACAACAGGCTTACGCCAGCAGCACTCAGCTCCTGCATGCGCTGAATACACTTAATCTGAAATGATGCGTCTCCTACGCTCAATGCCTCATCTACGATTAGAATTTCAGGCTCGGAGTGCACCTCCGCGGAAAAAGCCAGTCGCACGAACATTCCGCTGGAATACGTTTTGACCGGTTGCTCTGCGTATGCACCAATACCCGCGAAGTCCAGGATGGACTCCAGGCGTCGTTTAGTCTCATCGCGTTTGATTCCACGCAGAAGGCCGTGTAAGTAGACATTCTCAACGCCAGTAAGCTCAGGATGAAAACCGGCGCCTAATTCCAAAAGGGAAGCCATCCGACCACTCACTGAAAGGGTACCGCTCGTTGCCGTGGTTACACCGCAGATTATTTTTAGCAAAGTGGACTTGCCGCTACCGTTCCTTCCAATGATTGCAAGACTCTGTCCCTTCGCAAGTTCAAGGTCAATGTCCTTGATTGCAAAAAAATCCTGATGATATGTTTTGCGGCCAGGATGGAAAAACTCCTTGATGCGATCCGTCTTATTCTTGTAGAGCGGATAGATTTTGGAAATGCCATTGCACGCAACGATTGCATTCATATGTGATCTGCGAACACGGGGCGGAGTTTCTTAAACACAATGCTGCCAATAACCAGGGTCGTAAGCGTAAGGGCCCAGAAGTAAAGAGATTCCGCCGGATATTCCCAGAACGATCTTCCTTCGATGATGCTGGCCCTGTACCCTGAAACGATGTAGTAAGCAGGATTCCAGAAAATCAGACCACGAAGAGCCTCGGGAAGCATGTCAGGTTTCCAAAAGATTGGCGTGGCCAGGAAGCCAAGCTGCAAAATCACTTCAACGGCTCCCGCAAAATCTTTTACGAATACTGTGATAGCGGCCGTTCCTCTTGTAACTGCAAGGCAGAAGACGCATCCTGCAAACCAGTAGTAGAATAACTGCAGAGTATGGTAAGAAGACGTCTTGTAAAGGAAGGAGAGTGCGACCAATGCTGCCAGGAACGGCAGGTGCAGGAGCGAAGCAGAAATGATTTTCACAAAGGGCAGAAAGTCGATTCTGAAAGCCAGCTTACGCACCAGGAATGAATGGTTCACAATCGACAGGGTGCCACCGCGCAGAGCGTTCGCCAGGAATTGCCAGGGAAATAGTCCGGCAGTAAGCCAGAGAAAATAGGATTCCGGATCGCTGGTCCCACGTAGGCCGTGCGAGAATACAAACCAGAGTATGATTGCAGTCAGAACTGGATTTGCGAAGGCCCACAGTATTCCAAACCAGGTTCCCAGGTATTCATGCTTAAAGTCATAAATGGCCAGCTCCCAGAGGATTGTTCTGTTCTGCCACAGGTCCAAAAGCAGTCGCACAATGTGGTTTTTTTAGCTTCAGCAAGACGGTCAATCAATGATGAAATCACCTGAGGCTTCGTCGACCGCCAATGATCTTGATTGCCATTCCCTTTGACCGCTGAATTATGTCACGCTCCCATGAATTTGCCCCAGTTTGTCGATTTCATAAAGCAAGACCTGCAGTTTGGTCGCAACTTGACCGGCACTTTTACAATTCCAGAAACTGAGGCCCGGTTTGCGCCGATTCCTGATTCGCTCGATGCGCGTTTGCTGCGCGGACTTGGCGCGCGAGGGCTTGATCGCCTCTATACTCATCAGGCGAATGCGATTGCATCAGCGCTTAAAGGCGAGAACACACTTGTAGTCACGCCAACTGCGTCCGGCAAATCCCTAACCTACATGCTTCCCATTTTTCAAAAGAAGCTAACATCTCCACAGAGTCGTGCACTGCTCCTGTTTCCTACCAAGGCTTTGTCGCAGGACCAACAGGCCGCAATCAACGAATTCAATACTGCCTGCGAAACAGATTTCAAAATATTCACATTTGATGGAGATACTTCACCCGAAGCGCGCCGCAGAATCATGGAGGCGGGGGATTTTGTAGTTACCAATCCGGACATGCTACATGCTGGAATTTTGCCGCATCATACGCTCTGGATCAAGTTGTTTGAGAACCTGGATTTTATTGTAATCGATGAGCTTCATATTTATCGAGGAGTATTTGGAAGTCATGTGGCTAATTTACTCCGCAGACTTTTGCGGATCGCAGCATTTTACGGAAAGCATCCACAAATCCTTTGCGCCTCAGCCACAATTGGAAATCCAAAGGAACATGCAGAGCGACTAACGGGCAAGGCATTTACCGTTGTGGATGAAAATGGGGCTCCGCGCGGAGCAAGGCATATTTTGTTTTATAATCCGCCGGTTGTGAACCAGCAGCTGGGCATTCGCGCATCGGCATTAAAGGAAACCGCGTCCCTTGGAGCGTATCTGCTCAAGAATCGTATTCGAGTTATTTTTTTCTGCCGGAGTCGTCTGCGCGTTGAGCTCCTATACACTTATTTGTTGGAACGATGCCCGGAACTTAAATCTAAAATCCGTGCCTATCGCGGCGGGTACCTTCCAAACGAACGCAGGAAGATTGAACGTGAATTGCGCGAAGGTAGTGTGCTTGCCGTGGTTAGCACGAATGCACTGGAATTGGGTGTGGATATTGGAATGCTCGATGTAGCCGTCTGCATGGGGTATCCCGGAAGCATTAGTTCCCTTCTGCAACAGTTTGGCCGAGCAGGTAGAAGGAGTCAGGAATCGCTTTCGATTCTGGTGGCAACCTCAGATGGAACAGATCAGTATTTAATCCAGCATCCAGAGGATTTTCTCAGTCGGAATCCCGAACAGGCCATGGTGAATCCAGATAATCTCCTAATCGTAGCCGATCATATCAAATGCGCCACATTCGAATTGCCTTTCAAGAAAACGGAAGCATTTGGAAACTATTCTGCCACTCTTGAAGTCCTCGAGCATCTTGCAGAAAATCATGTGATTCATTCCTCCGGTGAATCGTATCACTGGATGAGTGATGTGTATCCCGCAAATACGATTAGTTTGCGGTCCGGACCAAGGGAGAATTTTGCGATCATTGATGTAACGGAGAAGGGCCGTGAAGATGTGATTGGCGAAGTTGACTATTATTCCGCGCCAACGATGATTCATCAGCATGCAATCTATATTCATCAGGGTCGGCAGTACTATGTGGAGGATTTACTCTGGGATGAAAGACAGGCCAGAGTCCGTCGTATCGAAGAAGATTACTATACTGACGCACATGAAAAGGTTAACATAGAAATCCTCGAAGATCAGGCAAAACGAGTGCACAACTGGTTTGAACTTTCCCGAGGCGAGCTGTCCCTTCGGACCAAGGCCGTTATGTTTAAGAAGATCAAGCTTGAGACGCATGAAAACCTGGGCTGGGGTGATATTCACACGCCTGAAATTGAAATGCACACCCAGGGCGCATGGATTCTGTTGCCGGAAGATCATCCCTTGCGTTCTGGAATGCGTGAACATGATCTGGGCGCAACGATGGCTGGCGTCGCTTTTGCACTGAGTGTGGTTTGCCCCCTATTTGTAATGTGCGATCCACGGGATATGCGGTTTAGATCAGAAGTGCGTTCTGTAGTTTTTCACAAACCTGCCATTTATATGTACGATTCTTTCCCTGGCGGAATGGAGTTAAGTTACAGAGTAATTGAAAATCTTCCCGGTATAGCAATGTCGGCGCGAGCCCTTGTGGAAGGTTGTGCATGCGAGAACGGTTGCCCTTCTTGCATTGGTTTACCGGATGATGAGTCAGAAGTTAAGCGGAATGTTGCAAAAATGCTGGAGGCGCTAATGGGTTAGGGCATAACGTTAAAAATCATAAAGAAAACTAAATAAAAGTATTGTGTCTGTTCGGGGTTGGCGTAGCCTCCGGCATGGCAAAAAAAACTAAGAAATCATCAGCAAAAAAATCAACAAAGAAAGCGCCTAAAAAGGCGGCACGTCCAGTAGCTAAAAAGATCCCAAAGAAATCGGCAAAGAAGCCTACGGTCAGTAAGGCTGCAAGTGCTCCTAAGCCTCCCATGATCCGTCGCGGCGATGTCTTTTGGACAGAGCTCAATACATCGAATCCAGATGCTGGATTGAAGTTCTATCAGAAGCTATTTGGTTGGTCCAGTAAGCCCATGCCAATGGGGCCGGATATGACTTACAACGTTCTTGTTCAAAACGGAAAAGAGTTTGGTGGTGTACTGAAAACTCAGGATCCTGCAGCACCTTCGACCTGGCTCTCATACTTCTGGGTAGATAGTGTGGATCAGGCTACAGAGACTGCAAAACAATTGGGGGGCACAGTGCTCATGCCTCCTGGTGATATTCCAGGAACCGGCCGCATGTCAGTGATTCAGGACCCTACGGGTGCTTCATTTGCGCTTTTTCACTCAGACAACGCAAGGCCTTAAACACGTCGGATAGCCGCTCGTCGGGATCAATACTGATGAGCGACTGTCCAACAAATTCAAAGAAGTCAAGAAAGAACCTTCTATTGACTACCATGGGTGAGCTGATATCGCCGTAGCCCAGGATATAGCTGTCATAACTGCATTGGATTCCAAAACTCTGCAAATTCCATTCGAGCGAATCGTCCATGGATGCATTTTGGTTCAATGACTCTTCCGCCTTACAGACTGCCTCTGCACATTCACGCAGCTCAGGAATCCAGATGGCAGAGGCAAGTTTGCACAGCCCGTTAAATCTGGTCCGATCAGAATGGATCCAGATGAGATCCGCTCGCCCAATGAGTTTCCCCTGGTAAGCGAAAAAATTCGCACCAAAGATCCGCGCGCTCTTGATTGCCGGGAAGGATTCGAAGGGATTTACCTGGGGCTTGGCTACGGCATATTTCTCTTCAGCGCGGGCCAGTGCCACTTGTTCGAAGTCAGAAAGATTATCCCAGGAATCACTCACGGTTCAAGCCCCGAACCCCACACGCTGGGGGACAAGGAATAAACACTGTTTTGAGTTGACAGAAATCCGAACTGATTTATATTGAACATTCGTTATAAATAAAACGAGGAGAGCGAGCCAATGCCGAAAATTGTCGATCACGATGCACTTCGCATCGACCTGTTGGATCGTAGTTTTGAACTCTTTGCGCGGCGCGGATATGAGGGATTAACCATCCGACAGATAGCCGAGGAGCTTGAACTTTCAACGGGCAGCCTCTATCACTACTTTGATTCAAAGGAGGCCATCTTTGTCCAAATGCTCGCTCATGTGAGTCAGACAGATGTAGGTTTGGCCGTGGGATCGCTACCGAATGATGCGGGCCCGATTGAGCGAATCGAAATTCTCCTGGATTTCATAGCAATGCGCGAGAAGCATTTCCAGAATCTGCTCTTCATTGTTCTGGACTATTTTAGACATCCAGGCGCAGACCAAAACGTTATGCGGCAAACAATACGCTATTACCGGCAGGCAATCAGCATCAATCTCAGAATCGACGATGAAGGCAGGGCTGCAACGCTACTGAGTCTGATTATTGGGCATCTGTTGCAGCGATTGCTCGATCCGCAATTCGCTTTTGACAGAAAGAGCAATTTCGGGAAAGGAATCATAAGTCAATTTGCGGAGGCAAGAATATGATAAAGTATCTAAAGTATTTGTTTACGCCAGTTCTAATGAGCTGTGTTACACTGGGGATTCTACTCGGTGGCGGCTGGATGTGGCTTGGCATTTCTGCTATTTTCGTTTTCGTGGTTGGCGGTGATGCGCTATCGGGCGATGATCTGAGCAGACCTGAATTTGCGCACAAGTGGATTCTCAATCTGAATTTGTATGCAACTCTACCCGTGCTGATAGCCATGCTTTTTGCTCTAGCCTGGATGTGCGGAAACGGCAGAAGCGACGCATTTGGATTCGGCGTTTGGATTCAAACTCTGACGGGCTACGACATATTCGCCGCACGGGCGGCAACATCGGCCATGGACCTTGTGGGTGCTGTATTAAGCGTGGGCCTCGCTTCTGCAGGATATGGGACTAACGTTGCGCATGAACTAACCCACCGAACTTCCGATCCAATTGCCATGATCACTGGTCGGTGGCTCCTGGCTCTAGGTTGCCAGGCGGACTTTTCAATTGAGCACGTATACGGGCATCATTTGCACGTTGCCACAGCCAAAGATCCGGCAACTGCGCTGCGCGGGGAAAATGTGTATTCGTTCATCATTCGTTCCACGTTGCAAGGTCATAAGAGCGCGTGGAATCTAGAGAGCAATCGCTTGATAAAACGCGGATACGGAGTCTTTTCGTGGCGCAATCGCATGCTTCGCGGTTATGCGATGAGTTTGTCAGTGGCCGCTGGATTCGCAGTTCTTGGGGGGAGCATCGGATTACTGGTCTTCCTGGGCCAATCTGCAGTTTCAAAATCGATCCTGGAGATTGTGAATTATATGGAGCATTATGGGCTTGTGCGGGTCCCCGGCCAACTGGTCATGCCAAGGCATTCTTGGAATACCAACAAATGGATGAGTTCCCTTGTCCTTTATTCCCTAACACGACATTCTGCTCACCATGAAAAAGGAAGTCTTCCCTTTTACGAACTCAGTCCGTACGCCGATGCGCCAACTATGCCCTTTGGATATCTGACAACCATTGTCATTGCGATGGTTCCGCCCCTTTGGAACCGCGTAATGGACGACAAGCTTGCCGATTGGGACAGGCGCTTTGCAACCGCAGAAGAACGTGCGTTAGCCTCTGGAACCACGGGAGCTACGCTGAGGCCCGAACATGTTTAGTCTTTTCAAAACTACCCAATCCGAGCTGAGAGCTCGAATTGAGCCGGCCGGGATTGAGCTGACTCTGAAACCGGATCAATCCATTCTTGAAAGCGCGCTGAGTGCAGACATACTCTATCCGCACAATTGCAGAGTTGGCAGTTGCACCAGTTGCAAGAGTCGTCTACTCAGCGGCAAGATCAAGGAATTGTCAGACACGGGTTATGTTCTTTCGGAGGAAGAGATTCAAGCAGGAATGATACTGGCATGCCAATCAATCCCGCTGACGAACCTTACTCTTCAGGTGGAGCTGGACTAATTATCGCAGCGTGTAGAGGTAGTATTGAGTTCCGTGGCGCTGACAGCCCCGAGAGCAATGCTCGCATCTTCAATAACTTGATACCGAATGACGCGCGCAGGATTGTTACTGCGCAGCTGTTCAACCTTATTGGCCACTGCTCCCACAATTTCGAATTCGGGAATCCGGGAGTTGGTTCGTTTGTTTAGGAGTCCCGTTCCGACGTATGCGTGATAAGAATAAGTCTGGCGCATAATCCAGCTCGTAGGAAGCGCAAAGAACAGCAACACGAGCACTGCCATTTCAAATCTTGACCTTTTAGCAGGCGAGGAATCCGCTAAGCCTGCCAGCTGGCGGACAATTTCTCCGCCCACAATCGCTCCGACTAGATTGAGGCCATGCCATAACGGGTATACATGATACTGAAAGCCGCGCCGTTGCGCCGCGTACGAGAAAAGTCCGGCTCCCAGAAAAAGGAAAACCTGAACAGTTGCCCGATCTCGCTTAAACCAGAGAAGAGATAAGATCAAGAGTATGTGGAACAGAGTGAGGTGCCCTGTATCTCCTACATCTTTGATTGGCGTATTGATATTCAGGAGCCAGCGATCCGGCCTAAACGTAAATAGATCAGCGATCAGCGGCAGCATGGGCCTGGCTTCCCAGGAAGCGTACGTAACGTTAAGCGACCACCATGATGTAATTGCTAGCGCCAATTTTCCAGAAATAATCAGGGGAGTTAACATCCCAATGCTCACTACCGCTCCCACTCCAAGGAATACTGCAACCCCACGCGTACGTTCTCCTGCGGACGCCTTCCAGATGGGCTGCAAAAATAGAAATACAAGCACCGCTGACGTAGGCTTGATCCAGCAGGCGCAAAAGAGGGAGAAGGCTCCGAGCATCCAAAAGATTCGTGCGTTTCTGGTGCTGAGATCCGGTTCGCTCAGCTTTAGGCTCGCGGCAAGTGCGCCGAGCCAGAAAGGAAGCATGAGAGTTTCGCGCTGAAACGCCCCAAACGGTGTTGCTTCAGCGATTAGGGTGAATGTTAGGGCTACGCCCGTTAGTGCAGCAGGAATAGAAAAAAGGCGCAGAGTGTAGTAGGTGCTCATCGCAAGAACACAAATCCACGTTACGTCGAGTAGCCTGAAACCAATATCATCCACGCCGAACAAGACCAATCCAAGCATGTGAATGTAATGAGTGAGAGGCAAATTGAGCGATAGAATTTCAGTCCACGGCATCTGCCCCTGCATCCACGACCAGCTCTCAAAACGTAGAATAGAAGCATCGAGGCTGATCGACAGGGGCCATCGCAGACTCATTAGCATGGTATCGATTCCGCGAAAGAATACAACGGAGAGGCTTCCGAACCACACAAAGTAGATAGATTTGGTAAGAGTAGAGGAGTTTATCATAATACTATGGGAAGCTTCAGATGCATATTTCGAAAACGGATCGATCGCGGAGATTCAATAGGCGGAATTTCACCATCGAGTTCAAGGGAGATAGGATCGATTGGTTGAATGGAAACGTCAGACGATTCAAATTGCGTAAGCCCCGAAACACCATCTAATTGACCGGCATATACTTTTCTGCTATCGAGCACAATGCGGAGCTTGCTTGTCTGGCGTATGCAAACCACCTGGAACGAACCATCTTCGATATTTCCAAACGGTGCCCATTTCATTCCACCACCGTTGAAACGCCCGTTGCAAACAAAGAAATTTACAATCCTTTCTTCAAATTCCTGTGTCTTCCCTTCCAAATCTACGTAAGAGATTTTGACACGCGCCGGTTTATACTGTATGAGCGTGCGCAGTGTATGATAGAAAAAAGCCGGAGTTCCGCTCTGAAAACTCGAGGCCTTTAGATTCTTAAGAACTTGCCCGGCAACTCCGGCAGACGCGATGTTCATGAAGTATCGCGTAAATCCCATTGGCTCGATTGTGGTTTCACCGCAATCCACCAGACGATATGCATTGGTTTGAAGCGCCACGGAATAATCCGGACTCATTGATCGAACCGTCTTATAGAAATCACCGCCAGTGCCCAGATTGATAAATCCAAGTGGGATATCGTCGCTGAGCGACTTTCCCTTTTCAAAGTATCCGTTCATGGCTTCGTGAATGGTTCCGTCACCACCTGCTACAAGAATCTGACGGAACTCACGTCCCTTCAAAGCTTCGCGTACGAGCTCCGTTGCATCGCCGGGCCCATGCGTAAAAATTAGTTCATAATCGCCAAGCATTTCGCGCAGGCGCGGCTGGATTAAGTCAAACTGTTGTAGGGCACGGCCATGCCCGCTCGTGGGATTTAGAATAAGCATGCGGCGAGGCCCGGGCTTCTTCTTTAGCCATTTGCGAATGGATGCGATGATCATGCAGGTTGACCTGCTCTTTCATGTTCCAGGATTCGTAAATATATCAAATCGATGTCTGGTGGATCTACTCCGGAAATTCTGCTGGCGGTGGCCAGGTCGAACGGACGGAAGCGCTTGAGTTTTTCGCGTGCTTCTTTCTTGATTCCTGGAACAGTCTCATAGTCGAAGTCGGGCGGGATTATATGATTCGAGGTCTTCTCGCGTCGTTCAACGCGATCTTCTTCGCGCTTCACGTAACCCGCGTATTTAATTTCAAGCTCGAGCACCCCGCGGTCCTCGCGCGGAAGATCTGAAAGTTCAGGAATCAGCGGCAGCATATCTTCAATTGAAAACTCGGGTCTCCGCAGGAGTGAATCAAGGGTTTTCCCAAAACCAGTTTTAGGCAATTCCACAGAGCGCTCCTGAAACATCGCTTCTAGCTCGGCATTTGGTTTGATGCCCCGCGTTGCAAAAATCTTCTTGAGGGAATTGATCCGCTCGTATCGTTCTTGCATTTTTTCATACGCGGTGGCTTCAAGCACGCCCAGGTCCTTTCCATATTTCATTAAACGATAGTCGGCATTGTCCTGTCTTAGTAACAGGCGATGCTCTGCGCGGCTTGTGAACATTCGATACGGATCTTCTACACCTTTGAGCACAAGATCGTCTACGAGCACACCTATGTAGGCTTCGCCACGACCCAGAATAAACGGCTGTTCGCCACGTGCGGACCTAAGAACATTCAGCCCCGCCATGAGCCCTTGCGCTGCGGCTTCCTCGTATCCAGTGGTGCCGTTGATTTGTCCTGCGAAATATAAGTGCTTGATCTTTTTGGTTTCGAGTGCCTGTGTAAGTTCGCGCGGATCTACAAAATCGTACTCAACTGCATAACCTGGACGGATTATCTCCGCATTTTCCATTCCCTGGATGCTTCGCACTACCTGCCACTGAATATCTTCCGGCAAACTTGTGGAAACACCGTTCAGATAGACTTCGCCGGTTTCTATTCCTTCCGGCTCGATGAACACCTGATGGCGCTCTTTATCTGCGAATCGTACGATTTTATCTTCTATAGAAGGGCAATAGCGCGGACCGCTGCTCTTGATTTGTCCAGAATACATGGGTGAGCGATCAAGATTGGCGCGAATTACTTCATGGGTCTTTGCATTCGTATAGGCGATGTAACAGGAGATTTGTTTTTGAGTGATTGGATCACTTGAAAACGAAAATGCGCATGGAACTTCATCTGGTTCTTGCTCTTCCATTACACTGAGGTCAAGCGAACGCTTGAGAACCCGCGGCGGAGTTCCTGTTTTCAATCTACCCAAAGCAAAGCCGTAAGCACTCAAACAATCAGAGAGTTTCATTGCAGCTTGTTCTGCGATTCGTCCGGACTGCGCCTGGTATTCGCCAATGTGGATCAATGCCTGTAAAAAAGTACCAGTAGTGAGAATCACATAATTACAGAACAATTCCTGGCCCCGGCCGGTAACGATTCCTTTGACTGTATCATTTTCAATTAGTAAAGAATCGCAAGTATCCTGTCTAAAGCTCATATTTGGAGTAGCTTCGAGGGTCCATTTAACTGCGTTCTGATAGGCTTTTTTTTCCGCTTGAGCCCGCGGCGCCCAGACTGCAGGTCCACGCGAGCGATTCAGCATTTTAAAGTGAATCCCAGTGCGATCAGTGACTCGACCCATAATTCCGCCGAGCGCATCTACCTCGCGCACCATATGTCCTTTTGCAATTCCGCCAATTGCGGGGTTGCAAGACATTTGCCCGATGGTGTCGAGGTTCATAGTAAGGAGTAGTGTCTTAAGTCCTCCCCGTGCGCAGGCATGCGCAGCCTCAGCGCCCGCATGACCGCCACCGACGACAATGACATCGTATCTGGTTGGAACGGACTCCATGAGTGATCTTTTGTCAGCGCCAGTGCTCCGGCAAGTGGTTTATGGAAGGAATTGCGAATGCTTCTCTTTCTTGATTCGACTGGACGCGGCCACTCCGGTTTCTAAATTTCACGCATGCGCTATCCGTTTAAGAATCTAGTCTTTAAGGGCGGCGGTGTTCTTGGGGTCGCGTACGCAGGTGTCGTTGAAGTCCTGGGTCGTGAGGGGATTCTGCAAGGTATCGAGAACCTGGCTGGAACGTCGGCCGGAGCGATTGCATCTCTTTTGCTTTCCCTCAGGTATGATGAGACGACTCTCAAGGAAATCATGCTGGAGTTGGATTTCAAACGATTCACCACAAAAGCCGAGCCCCTTCGTTTCCAGGATCGCTACGGCTGGTATTCGAGTGAGCCCGTTCGCGAGTGGTTGGAGGAAAGAATCCGCAAAGCGCGCGCGCCCGGCGAATTGTCCGGTAAGGAGACCTTCCACGACTTCCAACAGTCTGGATGCAGAAATCTACTTGTGTTTGCCACAAACTTGAACACGCGCAGCAGCGTTGAATTCAGCGCTGCCAAGACTCCGGATGTTCGCGTAGTGGATGCCGTATTGGCTTCTCTGTCGATCCCGGGATTTTTTCAATCGTTTCAGTTTCCCGGAAACAATCCAAACAATCATATCTATGTTGATGGCGGAGCAATCATGAATTTTCCAATCACGGCGTTTGACCTGCCCGCCAAGGATAAGCGCAGGCCACCGCGTGCGAATCCTGCGACAATTGGATTCCATCTGGAGTTGCTAGGAACAGAAGCACCTGCCAGTGACCTTGGATTTGGAACATTCGGAAAATGGGCTCAGCTTCTGTACGAGACGGTAAAGGACCTACAGTCCATGATGTTACTCACGTACCCGGAGCATTTTGAGCGGACTGTGTTCATCGATAACGGCGGCATCTCGCCAATAGACTTTGAAATTACGCCGGAACAAAAGCAATGGCTAATCGATAGTGGTAAACAATCGGTTGAAGGCTACTTGAAGTTATATCGATATAAGAATAGTTTTAGATCCAGGGCATTGCGCACGCTGATCAGATGGGGAAATAAACGTAGAGAGTATTTTCCGCCGCGTACGAAGTGACGAAATTTTTGGCACTTTAGTTCTCGTTGCTCTTGTAAAATTTTTCTAACCGCGTCCAAGAAAAATTGATTGAAGGCCGGGCCAGTGGTCCACTTGTCAGAGCCGGTTTAGATTCGCCGGTTGGATTACTCACATACTGGGCAGAATCAAATCAAGAGGAAGAATGAAAAAGAAAATCGCAAGCATTGCAATTGCAGCACTGATGATCACAGGCGCTGCGGGATATCTTTCAGCAGAATCAGATTATGATTTTACTCTCGTTAACGGAACTGGATACGACATAGACGCTGTCTTTGTTTCTCCTTCCAGTACGGAAGCATGGGGCAATGACGTAATGGGACAGGACGTACTGGTGAACGGACAGGCCGTAAAAATCGTATTCCATCCTACGGCCCAGGCCGCCTCCTGGGATCTGAAAATCAAATGGCATGACGAAGGATATCCTGCAGTTGTCTGGCATAACCTGGATCTGGCCACCATCAATAAGATCACACTCAAGTACAATCGCGAGAGTGGTGCAACCTCCATCGTAAAAGAGTAGTCTCGATCTGACCTTTCGGGCCCCGGACTTGCCGGAGCCCGATTCAATTCCCCATCTGCCTACCAATTCCTCTCCAAATCCCATCTTACTCTGGGAACAAAATTTATACTTTGCGTAACAACTTGTAGTGCAGACCGTGCACCATGCCATTGAAAGTAGCAATCACAGGAATTGGTCAAACACGTACCCGCTTGAAACGGAAGGACGTCAACTTCCCGGAAATGATGGGAGAGGCAGCTCAGCTGGCACTTGCAGATGCTGAACTGACGCCGGATGACGTTGATCTGGTCCTATTCGGCAGCGGCCCTGAAATGTTTGAAGGAGTTGGTGAACCGGATCTCTGGGGCGCTGACAATACGTTTGGCGTTTTCAAACCCCATTATCGCATCCAAACCGGCGGAACCGTAGGAGCATCCACTACGATTGCTGGTTGGTACATGGCTGCCTCCGGTTTGTTCGACACGATCCTGGTTGTAGCCGGAAATAAACTGGGTGAGTCTTCCGTTCAGAAAGGTTTGAGCCTGGTTTATTCACCTACTATGGGCCGCGATTTTGCCGCAGGTGCACCTTCAGCGGTTGCAAATCAGACGCGGATTTATATGAATAAGTATCCCGCGGCAAAAGAAGAGCATTTCGCCCGGATTGGAACGATGATGCGCAAAAACGCCCTGAACAATCCGAATGCTCAATTGAAACTGCCACAGATCACAGAAGAGTTGATGCTCAACATGCCCTGGCTTTCCACTCCGTTCCGCCTGTTAGACTCATGCCCCACGAGCGATGCTGCATGTGCGATGGTTCTTCAATCGGAGAAACTCGCAGATAAAGTTGAACGACCCAAAGCCTGGATTCAGGCATGCTCTGCTGTCTCTGATGGAGTGAACTATATTAATCGGGATTGGTCTGATCCAATCGCCCTCAAGAAAGCAGCAGCGAATTGTTACAATGCAGTTGGAATAACTAAGCCCCTTGAAGAACTGGACGTTGCGGAAATCTATGATGCATTTACAAGCCAGCATTTGATCTGGTATGAGGGTCTCGGCTTCTGTGAGCCTGGCCGTGCTGGTCCAGATCTAGTGGAGCCGCGCGTAACAAGCATGACGGGAAAATTGCCAGTGAATCCGAGCGGTGGTGTGCTTTCTAATAATGGAATTGGCGCATCGGCTATGATCCGTCAGGCAGAGGTTGCGCTTCAAATCATGGGTCGAGCCGGCGACAGACAGGTCCCCGGTGTGGAAGTTGGGCTTGCGCAAGGTTGGGGCGGAGCAATTCAATTTCACACTGTTATGATTCTGAGTGCAGACAAAGACATTCAGAAATCCTTCAAGAAAAGTGCGGACCGTAAGGCCGCACGTTAGGCGATCACAAGTTAGTATTCCGATTCCGATTGGAAAATTATAGGGCAACACAGGAAGTTCCATGGAAGTAAAAGTACTCGAAGGCAAAATAGAAAATGACTATAAATGGAATCCAGGCCAATCGGTTGGTCGGTTCCTCACGCAAATTCGCGAAAAGGAAATCATCGCAGTTCGTTGCACCAAGACCTCCAAGGTCTTTTTGCCGCCGCAATCCTGGTCACCCTACGGCAACATTAAGATGGATCGATACGTTCCGATTACGGGAGAGCCAACGCTCGGCGCGGGCACAATCGTTTCAACTTTACCCTGGAATGCTCCGGAAGGAATCACTCCTCCATACATGTTAGCGGGAATTTCTTATGCGGGCGTAGACAGTGACCTCATTCACCTTGTTGTTGCTCCTGAAGCAAAACTCAAATCCCTAAAGCCTGGCGCAAAGCTCCGTGCAATCTGGAAAGAAGAACGTACTGGGACCATGCGCGACATTCAATACTTCGAGCCAGTGGAATAAATCATGACTTCAGATATCGTATCACCTTTCAAAACTATTACCGAAATGATGGCTGACCGGGCCCATAATTTCCCGGACAAACCGTATCTGATTTTTGGCGAGAAGACCTATACATATTCTCAGTTTGATCAGATCACGTCAAAGGCTGCAGGTGCTTTTAAGAAGCTGGGCGCAAACGCCGGCGATCGCATTGCGATTCTGATTCCTAACTCTGATGACTTTCTTTTCTGTTATTTTGGCGCGATGAAGGCCGGTTGTGCAGCGGCAACCCTCAACACACTACTGAAGGCGGAAGAACTTGAGTTTATCATAAATGATTCCAAGGCAACAGTCCTCTGCACCACACCGCATTACTTGAAGTTGCTTGCATCAGTGCGGGAAAATCTGACAAACATAAAACACATCATTCTGACTGAACCCGCGGAAACCGGAAATTCAGTGATTCTCGGTAATTTGATCACTGCAGCTGAACCGTTTACGCATAACGTTCAGGCCGAAGACGACGCTGCAATGATCTACACATCAGGAACTACCGGTCATCCCAAAGGTGTGGTGCTAACCCATGCAAACATCCTATACAATAGCTATGTTGCACCGCGATTCATTGATTTGCAAAAAGACGATGTTTCCCTCTGTATCATGCCGTTGTTTCATGTGAACGCACAGATCGCTTCCATGATGGCTACTATGCAGGCTGGAGCAACCGTGGTTTTGGAAGAAATGTTCAAGCCACGCAGTTTCATTAAGACTCTCAAGAAATACAAGTGCACAACGTTCAGCGGCGTGCCCACCATCTACAGTTATCTAAACGACATGAAAGAAGCAGAAGGGGAGGACTTGAGCTTCCTAAAAGCATGCATTTGCGGTGCTGCCCCCATGCCAGTCGAAGTATTTCAAACCTTTGAAAGAAAGTTTGGCGCAAAGATCATCGAAGGCTACGGACTTTCGGAAGGTACATGCGTTTCTTCGCTAAATCCAATCAACGGTGTACGAAAAATTGGTTCCATTGGCATTCCAATCGACGGCCAGGAAATGGGAATCTGGGACGATGATGGAAATTCGATGGCAGTCGGTCAAATCGGCGAAATTGTAATAAAAGGCCCAAACGTAATGAAGGGTTATTACAACAATCCAGAAGCAAGTGCAAAGGCTCTCTCAAACGGCTGGCTGCGTACTGGTGATCTGGGATATCGCGACCAGGACGGCTATTACTTCATTTCCGGAAGAAAGAAGGAAATGATCATCCGTGGCGGGGAGAATATCTATCCGCGGGAAATTGAAGAAGTGCTTTTTGAAATGCCGGATGTCCAGGATTGCGCAGTTGTCGGTTTGCCTGACAAGAAGTACGGCGAAGAGGTTGCAGCGTTCATCATTCTAAAAGGTGGATCGAGCGCGGATGAAAAATCAATTAAGAGTTTCTTGCGTACTAAAATTGCCGACTTCAAACGTCCCCGCATCATTGAGATTGTAACCGACCTTCCGCGTACGGCTACAGGCAAAATTCAGAAAAACAAAATTGTAGAAGAACACGTTGGGAATATGCAGCTGATTTCCAAAGTAGATGGGAAGGTTCTGATTCCTTACAAATGGGTGTATGGAAAGGCGCTGGCTCGTTTCTATTCCGGAATGAAAGAAGAAGGCAAATTCTACGGAACGTATCGCAAAGGCTGCACCCGTTGTAACGATGCTGTGCAATGTCCGCCCAAATCTTTTTGCGGCTTGTGTCATGAAGCTTGCGAAGACTGGAAGGAACTTCCAAATCGCGGCGTACTTGAAAGTTTCACTACCGTTTACATGGAATTTCCTGGTCAACCAACCAAACCACCGTATACGTACGGGTACATCAAACTGGAAGGGGCTTCAACGCATCTCTATCACATGATCAGAGAAATTGAAGAAAAGGATATTCGTGTAGGAATGAAAGTTGAGCCCGTGTGGAGTCCGCTGGAATCACGCAAGGGCAATCTGTACGATATCCAGTACTTTCGTCCGCTAAAAGATTGATGCTACCGACCGGCCCCCAGATTCTAATCGCGGTCACAACGCTAATGCAGCTTGCGATCGTGAGCGGTCCGTTATTCGACGCAACGATGACGAGCACTGAAATCGTGGGAATGCAATTTATCGCCACGATTATCACTGCCTGGGGCGCAATTGCAATCGATCGCCTCCGATCATTTCACCTCCTTGTGGGAATCGTAGCCTATTCCGTCCTTGCAGTGATTGGTATATCGCTGGTTTCCCTCTGGATCAACGGCTCATTTTCATTTCTACCCCTTGCCAGCCTGACTCAGTCGCCCGAGGTTGTGCCACTGCTTGTTTCAATTGTGCCCACCGGCATAATCATCCAGCTCGTTTGCGCCGGGGTTATTTCTGCGGGTCTCTGGATGAAAGCGAATCGCTTGCCATACATAATTCGCCGCGCCGGCACAAACCGCCAGGAACAGGATCTGCTTTTTGATCTGCGCGAGCAGGTGGTTTCAGACGGAATGACAAACTTCAAGTACGTCAGTCTGCAACGCGTTTGTCCTGGGATTGTTCTCGAGTTTCGCGGTGATATTCTAGCCTATCTCCGCTTTGTCCTTATTGAAAGATATTTGATCGTTTTTGATTTGATCATTCTCCCGGATGCACGTCGTCTACCGCATAGCCAACATCTACCCGAATTGATGATCAAGCTGGCTCAACAGCCTGGAATTGAAAAAATGGAAATCCTCGCCGCACTGCCCGTGGATGATACCGATGATATTCAACGCGCATTGTTACTGTCCTGCGGCTTTGACACGTTCGATCCAGATCTGGATCTTGCTCGCACCTTTCATGATTTCAAACTGGACGGGTTCGACGATTGGCTGCCCTTTGGCGGCCGCTTTCAGTTCTGGCGGCAGACAAGCTGACCCTTACTCTGACAAAATTTCAGGTAGCCTTTCAAAAACCTTCGTTTTGAGCCGATTCTTGGCGATTTCTCCTGGCACGGCTCATGCTCTGTATGGTTTGAGCACATGTTCAGGAGGAAACAAAACATGAGTACATTAATGAGACTGCCTTCCATCTTCAATTTGGCAGATGATTTTGATCAGGTGTTCCGCACCGAGGTTCAAAGCCATACTCCGCCAATTGAAATCCAAAAGGGAGAAAAAGAATATCGCGTAACTGCACACCTTCCAGGTGTTAAGCGCGAGAATCTTGTAGTGACCGTAGAGAACGGAACACTAACTCTCTCTGGCAAATACGAGCGCAAGGAACAGAAGGATCTGCAAACTGTCCGCTCTGAGCTTGTAAGCTACGCCGAATTCAAGCGAGTGCTGAAGATCGATCAAAATAGCTTTGATGCAGATCAAATTCAAGCGCAGCTGACCGATGGTGTTCTGGAACTTCGCCTGCCCATCAAGGAAAGCGTTCAGCCAAAACAAATCGAAGTGAAAGTCAACTAACGTTACCGAAAGGTTCGTTAACTTCGACATGGCGGCCTCAGGGCCGCCTTTCTTTTTTAAGGAATCTGTAGTCCGCCTCGCCAGGCTCACCGAAACTTATCTGAAGATTTCAGCCACTAATTTGCGTTTTTGGGCGAGAGCGCTCAGGAGAATTCTATCTTTTGCCAGGACATGTTCCCCGGCAGAATCGTGTAAACGAACAATGTAGTGTTTGCCCATAAGGACTGAATGGACGTAGAGGACAAAGGTTTCCGCAAAATCTTCATGTGGATCCACGCATGAGTACAGAGTTGCAATATCAGTCTTTCCCAGGTGGTCATAGATCGCAGAAGCCGAATTCATCTGGAATGGCGGTGGCCTGCGGTAAAATTTGATTCTGGATCGCTCGGGAAATTGAGAATCAAAACGAGTCATCTCCGCCGATGTCCAGCTAAGCTTTGCAAAATCGGAATCAACGGACAGATTGGTTTCTGTAAACGGTGGCATTGTATGATTCAACTGACTGGCGATGTGCCCCAGTTCATGCAATAGTATGAATCGCATCCCGGCTGTAGAGGTATTGGCAGCGCTGTCCTCGATCTGGATGGAGAATGTTTGCTTTGCGTCCGGAGCAAACAGTGTAAGCTCCTTTGCTGTAATCCATTCGTTGGCAGGCTTCTCAAACATATCTATGTCAATGATCAGAAATCCAAACTCTGGTCTTCCTGAATCATCGTAGGCGAGTCCTGCCATTGCAGATCCGCCCAACGCTCTCGTAGTAAAAATTGCGGCAACGTTTCTCTCTATATAGGATCGTACGGGAGGAGGCAGCGTTTCGAGCTCCTTGATTAAAGCCGATCGTCGCGCAGAGTCGAGGATGGCGGGTTCTGGTTTTTCCTCAAAGCCATCGAGCTCGTTCCATTTGGCCACGTAGGCTATCCCCGTTGCGTCAATAGGGCGAATTCGGTCGGCCAGGGATTTCGTTTGCCAGGCCTTATCCCAGTTTCTTGAGAGTGTGGCTGGAATCTTGCCAAAAACCTGCGCTCCAGGATTTGGCTTTCCTGGTTCCTGTCTACAGTTCGAGAAGCCGACACCAAGGACCGCAACCACGACGCATAGCCCGAGCCTCGTGCAGGTAACATCTGTAAGGCGGGGCAAATCCATACTGGATTGGGCCAGCATGGTTCGCATTGGCAAGAAAATCCGCAAAATCGCGGGAGCAGAGGCACCAAATCATTTTTTTTGTGCATCGCCCCATATTTTCATTGACCGAATCCAAACGTTCATGTAACAAAGTGCAGATCGCTGGCACCGGGGAAGGCGCCAAACGGTCACAAATGGGGGAAAAATGAAAAAGGCTCTAGTCTTAGCTTTATTCCTGGTCGCGCTTTCAAGCGTTTCGGCCGGAGAATATGTAGTGTTTGTACACGGTCGTTCTGGAAATCATTGCGGAACCAGCACAACTGATGTGAACAACTACTGGGGAACTGCAAAAAATATTTCTACAACTCTTACGAAGTACTTCGTAGGGTATGACGGTGGATCTGATCCACGTACGTGGGGAAGCTGCCGCGCACAAACAAGCATGTTCACAGTTATGGAAGCAACCTGCAAAGGTGCAAATAGCTGCGTAATCGTTTGCCACAGCGCTGGCTGCTACGCTTCAGAATATTTTCTGTCAAACTCAACTACAACGTACAATGTTAAACGCATTCTCGCATCTTCCAGTGCCGCTGGTGGATCGGAACTTGCGAACGCTGCATTCTGGACTTCTACTGGTATGGTCGAAGCACTCAAAACTGGAAACGCTCGCGGATCTTATAACCACAACAACATGAAAGGAATTGGCGTTTATTCAATCGCTGGTTTCAAAGGAACTCTGACTGGAGCTTCCATCATTCTGGGTGGAGAAGATGATGGAGCTGTTGGGTTCCATTCAACTTGCGGTATCAACACAACTGGAAGCTACAGCAATTGCTTGAGCGGAACGCGCTACAGCTACCACTACATCTGGAACGTTGTTGCAAACAACAGCTGGGACTCCGGCAAGAACGGGTATTACAGAACACACGTTGGTGACGGCAGCGATGCAATTAACACAGCCACAAAAGGCGAATGGACTGATTGCAAGAACGGCGGATACGCTGGTTGCAAGTAATCGTCTGATTTCTCATGACAAGAAGAGCCCTCGAGAGAGGGCTTTTTTTTTGCATCACAATTTAGCAGTCCGGTATTGTTCAGCATAGAACCGAACAGAAGAAGGAACCTTCAATGAAACGCAATCATCTAATCATCGCAGGGGTAGTCACTGCCGTTCTAGTTATTGGAATTCTCTATTTGCTGCGTGGACCTGCAAGTGGTCGGCACACCGCAGCCGGCGAAGATAGAGGAATAGGAGATATCTTCTTTCGTGAAGGAAAGGAGGGATTTATGACTCCCTCACAGGTGGAAAAGATGATGACACGCGGAATGAGTCCCAAAGCCGAACTCGAGATGGCAAAGTCATATTTTCAATACCCGCATGATTCGCGGCCGTTGACTGTTTCTATGAAGGATCTAACCGATCCATGGAAAGTCGAGTTTCTTCCCCTACCAGTGCCGCTTCCTGGTGCAAGTACTGAGAAGGAAATGGAAGAGCTGATTGAGAAAATGAAATCCTCCGGAAAAGACGCCGAGGATATTGAAAAAGAAATCGCGCACAAAATGGAAAACCAGCCGGCGTACCAATTCAGCTTGAATCGCCATACAATCACCGAAGGCGATAGCATGGTCGCAACTCTGAAGGTCACAAAAAACGGAAGTCCGATTCCTTATACGATTTCATCTGCAGAGATGGAGAGCGATTTCATGTTTGGACAGAAGGGTTTAGGTAGCGTTGCTTACAATGATGCAGGGTCTGCGCCCGATGCAAAAGCCTCTGACGGCATTACCACCTTCACCTGGAAAGCACCGTCAGCCGACAAGATGAACTGGGGCACGCTAACCCTCAAAGTAAAAGCGAGTATCACTGGAGTTAAAGATCAGGTAATATTCCAGCAGAGTTTTTATTCCAGTCCAAAATCACCGGCAGAATTCACGGGTCAATTTTCAGAACGTCTTCAGGACGGATCACTTATCATTGATGTTCCGTTGGACGTGCGCAAGGAATGCCGGTTTAATCTTCAGGCCAATTTGTACTCATTGGATGAAGATGAACCAACGCACTGGGTTGTAGTTCAAAAAGTGCTCCCGCCGGGTCGACAGATCGTGTCTTTTAATTTCTTTGGAAAGATCTTTCGCGATGGAGGCTACGCAGGCAAGTTTCAATTGCGCGACCTACGTGGTACATGTGAAATTATGCCGTTTCCTCCGAGCTGGCTGACCGATCCGTCAAAACGTGAACAAATCGCAAACACTCCGCCGTTAAACGAACCACCCCTCATGTATATTCCATACAACAATCTAAGCTATACGACTCGATCTTATGGCGCTACTGAATTCTCGGATCAACCCAACTCTTCTGAAGAAGCACGCGAAAAGATCAGACAACTGGAAGAAGCTGCACAGCAGCAGCCATGAAGAATCTAAACGGAAGTGCTTGTGCGGTGTCCCATGCGGTCTCGTCTAAAATTCCATTCCGGAGTCTACTCCTGATCCTGGTTTGCGCTGGTTTAATTCAATGCAGTCAAATCTTCTGGCGCGACGCTTCACTGGGTGCGGTAAAGATTCCGGCTACCAATGGAGAAGTGGAAGTTACGGTAACGTATCAGGAAAAAAACTCCTGGGATCCCACTATGGGCACAACGCTCAAGCGGGGCTATCAGACGCGGCTTAAACGGTCTGGAAACAATCCTGCTGAAACCCAATTCAAAGGCTGGATACTAACCGACACAATGAAATGCACCGATGCTTGTGAGTTTGAAGGCGGCGCAAGCGATCAATATGGTGTTAGCCCATTGTCTTACACATGGACGGGTGGTGAGCCGAAAGAAAAATAGGCGGTCGTGGTCGGATACTTTTTTTGCGTCGTCACTTCCGCAGTTTCAAGTGTTCTGCAATTCCTCAGGCTTAGGTCTGAGGTAGGCTAGCCAGAGAACCAGTGCAATGGATGCAGCCAGCGAATGCTCCAATCCCGAAATAAAATATGCTACAACGTTAGCGAGTGCCCCACTTTCGACCACGCCCCATTGAACTATCTTTCTGACTCGATACGCGGCAATGTTTGGACCGGAATTGGCGGAGGGAGGATTGGATTTGGAAGAAGGAAGTATCTGTGGTAAAAAAAGAGAAAGGATTACACTGCCAACGCCCAACGCCAAGCATGCGTAGGGCAGGGTTGGGTCGCTGTGGATTTGCGTTCGAGTAAAATAAGTAACGATCAGGAATACTAAGGGCCCGGAACAAATTGCTCCATGGATTATGCGCAGGGTGCTAAATTCGCTCATGAATCCCATGTTTTGAGCCGTTTTGGGCCTGCGTCAATCCATTGAGTGGATATTCCCTGGAAGTTAATATTGACGCTCGCTCTTGCGGCGGCTTGTGTGCAGTATGAACAATCCATACATTCTGGGCGGTGCCCAAACCGATTTTTCGAGGAACTGGAGCAAGGAAGGGAAGACCTTCATGTCCATGATGCGCGAAGTCGTTGAAGATGGTCTGGCTTCCGTCGGACTTGAATATGAAGAAATCAAACGTTTGAATCAAGAAAACAAGGTCGCTGTATTTGTTGGGAACTTTGACGCAGAGCAATACACTCAACAGGGTCATCTTGGGGCTTTCTTAACAGAAGTGAATCCTGCATTTTACGGCGTGCCCGGTGCTCGCTATGAAGCGGCCTGCGCTTCCGGATCTGTCGCAATGGACGCAGCTGCAGCGCGTCTTCGCGGTGGCGACTACGAAGTTGCAGTGGTGCTTGGAATCGAGGTAATGAAGACAGTAAGTTCTACTGTGGGTGGTGATTTTCTTGGGACAGCTGCTTATTATGAGAAAGAGGCCAAAGGAGTTCAGTTTCCATTTCCAAAATTGTTCGGCAGACTCGCTGACGTGATTGTTGAACGCGCACAGGGCGTGGGAGAGCAACGTGTAATGGATGCACTTGCCGAGATCTCTAGAATCAATTACGCAAATGCAAAACTCAATCCGCTTGCCCAGACCAGAACCTGGTATATGAGCGAAGAGCAAGCTAAAGATCGTGGAAGCAAATACAATGCTGCCGTAGGCGGTCGCCTCTGCATTTCAGATTGTTCGCAAGTAACTGACGGTGCTGCAATTCTTGTAATGGCAGCGCCAGCATACGCAAAACAATTCGCCCAAAAGAAAGGTGTTCCCATGAACAAGTTCGCGGTAATGCGCGGTTGGGGTCATCGTGTAGCACCAATCACCTTTGAATCTAAAGTTGAAGAATCCAAGGGTAAGGATTTTATTCTTCCTTGGACTCGTCAGGCTGTCGTAGATGCCTACCGTCGCGCAAGCGTCGACATCGATCAGATCGATGTGATTGAAACTCATGATTGCTTTACATCAAGCGAATATGCTGCCATCTCCGCATTTGGCCTGACAAAGCCAGGGGACGAGTATCAGGCTATTGAAGATGGTAAGATTGCCCTTGAGGGAGCTAAGAAACCAGGTAAGAAGCCTATCAATCCGTCGGGCGGGCTGATCGGTGCTGGTCATCCAGTGGGTGCGTCCGGGGTTCGCATGGGCTTGGACCTTTTCAAACAGGTCACCGGCCAGGCTGGCGAGTATCAAGTTCCGGACGCCAAGAACGGAATCATGCTCAACATCGGTGGTTCTGCTACAACGAACATGACGTTCGTGATTGGTCGCGCAGAATAATTCACCCTGCCAGCGTCGCTCGATCCCCAGGGTCGGGTGACGCTGTGTAATATTGCTCCTCTTTCTCAAAAAGCTCGACCATTTCTAACGGCTGTGCACGTTGTGGACAAATGTCTCTCCTGAACATATTAACCAGCCTTGATTTTCCCCAGCCTTTCCAGATCAAATTACCGGATGGGTCTGTCCATACACACGGGCAGGGTAAACCCGACTTTGTAATTCATTTCAAAACTGAAGCCGCTCTAAGCGACGTTATGCGACAGGCAAGTCTTGGTTTTGGCGAAGCATATATGCGTGAGGAGATTGATGTCGAAGGTGATATCCATGATGCAGTTACACTGGGTTATCGCGCTCTGCAGGGTGGCATTAAGCCTTCATTCTCAGAAAAAATAAAGTTCCTGATCGCATACCTCTCGCGCCGAAACACGCGTGAAGGTTCGCGCAAGAATATTGAAGCCCACTATGATCTTGGAAACGATTTCTATGCCCTGTGGCTCGACAAGGAAATGCAATACACTTGCGCCTACTTCAAAACTCCTGGAGATACCCTCGAAAAAGCCCAGATACAAAAGCTAGAGCACGTATGTAGAAAAGTGCGTCTTAAAAAGGGCGATACGGTTGTGGAAGCGGGATGCGGATGGGGCGCGTTCGCGGTGTATGCTGCACGTAAGTATGGGGTAAAAGTCCGATCTTACAATATCTCCAAAGAGCAAATCGAGTTTGCGAGAGCGCGCGCGAAGAAGCTGGGAATCAAATCATCTCAGGTGGAATACGTTCTGGATGATTACAGGACAATTCCGGATTCGGGTAAGAAATACGATAAATTTGTGTCGATTGGAATGCTTGAGCACGTTGGTCTTGAGAACTACCGAACGTTATACGACATCATAGCCACTTCAACAAAAGAGGGATCAAGGGCGATGGTTCATTCGATTGGTCGGATTGCTCCCAAGAAACCCGATCCCTGGCTTGAGAAGTACATCTTCCCTGGTTGCTATATTCCTTCTTTATCGGAGATGATTACTCCGGTAGAATCCACTGACAGAGATTTACATGTTGTGGATGTTGAGAATCTCAGGTATCATTACGCGCTAACGCTCGATCATTGGGCTCGGCGCCTGGAGAAGAATGTCAAAACAATTCGGGATCAGTACGGGGAAGCTTTTGTCCGTATGTTCCGTCTCTATTTGCGGTCTGCCGCTGCGGGTTTTAGGAATGACGAACTGCTGCTGTATCAAGTTTTGCTGAGCAACGGCAGGGACAATTCGGCGCCTCTCACCCGCCAGGCGTGGTACAAATAATATGACGCCAGATTTCGATGTAATTGTTGTTGGTGCAGGCCCTGGAGGTTCCAATGCCGCGCGTCAGTTGGTCAAGCTTGGATGGAAGACTCTCATGCTTGACCGACAAAAATTTCCGCGCCTTAAAATCTGTGCCGGATGGATCACCCCACCCGCCTTAAAACTCCTGGAGCTAAAGCCCTCGGACTATCCATTTACCATCCAACCGTTCGCTTCAGGTTCCGTGGTGCTCGGGGAAAGGTATTACGAAACTCATTTTCCAACTACGGCCAGTTATGGAATTATCCGTACGGAGTTTGACGCATTCCTGGCTGATCGCGCCGCGAGGGAAGGAGCAACTTTCTTGCAAGATGTTCGTATCAAATCAATCGAACGAACGGACGGACCTGACGGATTTATCACCGTGCGGGCTGAGGACGGAAAATCCTGGACGTCACGTCTGATCATCGGCGCTGGCGGAACAGGCTGCCCCGTGGCAAGGCAATGGGGAGAAAAATCCAAGGAAGAAGTTATCATTCAGGCAACTGAATCAGAAACCAAAATTGGGGCGGACGTGCTCAGACAACTAACGCCATATTACGGAACAACTGAACTGTTCCCGGAGCCGGACTTCTTCGGTTATGCTTGGTATGTGACCAAAGGTGACTGGTTGAATATCGGCATTGGCCGATTCAGCCATAAAACGCGTCAGCTGGATGATCACAGGAAACCCTTCATGGATCTACTGCACAAACTGGGACGCCTGAAAGGGATTGAAGACAAACTGGTTGATTTTGGCCGCCACGCTTACAAGCTCTATGACGAGGTTCCACGCAAGCTATTCGGAGATCGGTTCATGTTGATTGGCGATGCTGGCGGATTTGCATCCAAATGGGCAGGAGAAGGAATCCGACCTGCGATTGAAACCGGTGCATTTGCGGCTAACGTCGCAAACGAAGCACTCAGAGCAAAACAATATGACGCAAATCAGCTTTCAAAGTATCGAGACTTATGCGATGCTGCGTATGGTTCCCAAAAGCAAACGCGAATCGGATCCCTCCTGTCAAACATTCCTGCCGGATTACAAAAATCACTTGGGACTATGGTTTGCAAATCAGCGCGGCTGCGTAAGAAGCTGATCTTTGAAGTAGCGTTCGGGTTCGAGCCAGTTATAGAAGGCTAGACCGGAAAAGGACCATTCCAGTCTATTGGACCTGAATCTAAAACTGAACGCGCACTCCAGCATTGGCACCAAATACGTGTCTACCGCTTAGACCCTCTACAAAGATCTTAAGGGCAAGAATGTTAATGTCGACGCCAACCTTGCCGTACGGCAAATAGCGCGGCACTTTTCCTTTTCCGGAAATGTTCAGGTAAAGGTAGGAGTTAAATGTGTTTGAGAGAAAGTTAACGTTAGACGCAGAAAGGGCTGCGCTATTGAGATCTGTGATTGCGTAAATGGGTCCGAGTCTTCCCAGACTGAAGTCTGCGTTTCCGGAATTGCGAGAAACTCCCCCACCAATCGTTAGATTGAGAAAATACAATAGCTGCAGTCCGGTTGCAAGTTCCATTGATGTGGATTTGATGCGCCCATCGAAGTAGAGATAGTTGTAACCATCCCAAAAAACCTGCCCTCCAGTAAACGTCGCAACCTTGTATCGCTGAAACTGTTCGGCGTGGATGTCAAACCGCGACACATGATATCCCCATCCGAGCGAAACTCCAAGGAACCGGAGCAATGGACCACCGAGGCTCTCGCCTCCTTCTACAAGATGATAGCGCACATCGATGCCCCTGTTATAAAATCCAGAAGATGCTTTGCCGTTGCCGTTGTCAAAATGCGAACTACGCCGCGCGTCGACACCTTGCAGATAGATATCCAGGCGCGCCGGAGAGAGCATGGAAGGTGTTCTGTCACCAGAGGTGGGATCATACGGTGATCCCAGGAGATATCCCAGATTAATGCCTGCGAAGATTCGCGGCATTACATACGCTCCGCCGCTAGGAACATCCTGGAATGTTCCAACACCGTTCAAGACTATATTTTTCTTTGTTATAGGAACGTATCCCGCTCCAACATCTGCTCCAATAGTAAACTTTTGCAAATTCACGGTTCCGATCGGAGGCCCGCTGATGTTTGCCATTGTACCTGCCCGGGCGATTTCAGAAAACAGTTCATTCGTGTACTGATACTGAAATTGGAAGTACATGTTGTTCAATGTATCCTGGTTAAGCGGAATAACACTGCATGAGCTACCAATGCATCCGGCCTGCGACCAGGCTGGCGACGCTGTCCCGAGAGCCAGTAGAAATAGGAGTATTCTATACTTTAGTTTCATGTTCCCCACTTCAAAATTACTTTAATTGGATCACCAGGTCGAATGGCTGTTCCTTATCTCCGAACAAGGCGAACAAGGGAAGGTCGATCAGATTCTGCTCACCGAGTCTCTGAATCTCCAGTTTTTTTTGTGTATCTCCCTGCTTAACGGAGGCACTGACGGGAACCAGGTTCCTTCCAAGGATGATCTGATAGCGGACGGATGACAGGAACAACTTACCTATCTGCTGACCCATCTGGTCCATTCCCTCTTTCGGAGCTGTCTCGTCCGGGCTCTCGCCCTCGGCCGACTTCTCTGGATCTTTTGCAGGCTCAGGCTTTGTAGCCTCAGGTTTTGCGGGTTCTTCTTTTTTATCCTTCTTCATGGGTTGAAAATGAAATATCAGCTGGTTCTTTTTTGGATCGAGAGTTGGTAGATATGGAAATTCCTCATTCTGCAGTTTTGCTGCGTCAACTTTGGAAAAATCAGGGACTGAGAACGAAAGTTGAATCCCGGAATCGAAATCGGTTTGAATTGCCTCAACTTTTAGGTTCTTGACCAGGCCCTGAAGTTTCTCTGGAATTTCTTTCTTACCCTTTTCGACACCCTCGGAAATGCCACCTTTCTTCTCACCCTTGCCCATTTCTTCCAGGGCCTTAGAAAAACGGAAACTCCATTGTACTTCCATGGTCCCATTTTCTTTTAGATCGATGAAATGCATGATCTGAAAACAGTTCGAGAGAATCCCGCAGGCTAACAGACATATGAGTACGCGCAAAGTTTTCATTAAGGCTCCAGTAATGGGACGTTTTTTTTACGGAAATGTTTGTATCACGTCATTAATTTCGCCGGATTCAGGCTTCCGCCTGGATCCAACGATTTCTTAAGTGCATTCAATGTTTCCCAGGCAACCGGACCGACTTGCTTCTTGAAATGCTCGCGATGATCTGATCCGACACCATGATGATGACTGATGTTCCCACCATGAGCAAGGATTGCATCGGAAACCGCTTCCTTCATGCGCATCCACTGGTCTACGGGCGCATTTGAATCGACCGGAAACATGATCGTAAAATAGAGACAGGCGCCGTCGTGATAGCTGTGGCTTGCATGGCAAAGCCGCAAACTGTTAGGCATTTGCTTTTCCATTGCATCAAGCACAGCCTTATGTACTTCCATGCACTTGTCGTAAGGGACGGCGGTCTCCATGGTATCTACGCCCAATCCGTACTCCAATAAGTAGTTGCGGAGGAAGGGCATGTTGAATCGACCCTTAAGCCAATTTCTTCCCACTCCATTTCCGGCGAACATCCCTTTGTACTTTGGAGCCAAGCGCTTGAGTGCGGCTATTGCCGAGGTTGCATGCTCGCCATCCGATCCTGCGACCACAATGCATTTCTGGCCGCCAAGTCCATTAGCCTGTAGAACAATATTCTCAATCGAACTTTTTACGAACTTTTTTGATTTGGCGAGTAGCGAGGCATCGGCCTTGTGATTGATGATTCTTGAAAAAGACTGTAGCTGATTGGTCTCCTCCTCATCGCTCAGGCGCAACGTGGAAAAGGTAAACTCGGTTTGATTTGCGTGCCGAATGAAATCTAGACCAGCTTTGAAATTGGGGAAAAGAAATCCGCAGTACGATCTTTTTTCAGGAAGAGCGTGGATTTTTACCGTTACGCTGGTAATAATTCCGAGCGTTCCTTCGCTACCGCAAATAATCTGGTTCAGATCCGGACCTGTTGCACCCGCCGGAAAGTGCGTTGTCTCAAATAGGCCGCGAGGAGTAACCATTCTGATCGCAGCAATCACATCTTCAATTTTGCCATAACGATTTGACTGCTGCCCCGCACTGCGCGCTGCAACCCATCCACCAAGCGTAGAGTACTCAAATGATTGCGGGAAGTGACCCAGAGTATAACCGTGTTTCCCGAGTGCTGTTTCAAGATCGGGGCCGTAAATCCCGGCTTCGAACGTTGCTGTTTGATTCACAGAATTCACGTTGATTAGCCTGTTCATCCGAGTAATATCGATGGTAAGAATTGCTTTCTTGCCCGCAGCTTTTGCTTCCACTCCGCCAACCACAGATGAACCGCCACCAAACGGAATTACAGCCCAGTTTCGTTGAACCGCAACCTTCAGGAGTTTTGCAATCTCGCTCTCAGTTTCCGGATAAACGACTGCGTCCGTATATGATTTGAGGAGATTGGAGCGAAGCCGCATTACATCATAGTAACTCTTGCCGGCAGAATGCAGCACGCGTTCCCGCATGTCGTTTTTTACCCGATTCTTTCCCACAATCTTCTGCAGCGCCGTTAGGTTTGCACCTTTGATTCTGGATTCAGGCAATCTGAGATCCGTTATGCGCAAGGAAGGTGTGATGGCCTCAGCAAGATGAAGGCGATGGCGTATGAATGTGAGTAGCGAGCCGATTTTATCTGCGTAGAAGAAATCGCTGTCTAGCGAACCCCAGGCATTCCAGCGAAGGTTTTCACGCTTGGTATTGATCTGCTTTAATTCAGTGTATAACATAGTTTTTACTCGGAACGGAACGCGGACAGAATTCTAAGCATATCTTCGTGTATGTGGCCATTTGTTGCAAGCAGGCTTTTATCGTTTAACTCATGTTCCTTTCCGTTCAAATCCGTTACGCGGCCACCGGCTTCCCGAACGATGAGCTCTCCCGCACAGCTATCCCAGGGTGCAAGCTTGAGTTCGTAATGAGCGTCGAATCGGCCCTGGGCCAGCCAGCAAAGATCCACAGCAGCTGAACCAGTTCGACGCATTCCCCGGCAATTCATGAGCGTGGCCCTAACTCCAGTCATGAGAAGATCCATTACTGGTTCGCGCTCGTATGGAAATCCTGTCACTACAAGGCTCTGGCTCGTCTCGAGGGTTTTTGTTACGCTAATGGGAGCTCCATTGCAGGTAGCTCCTCTGCCCAGTGCGCCGCGGTATGTGGTGCCGAGGGCTGGCATGTGAACCAGTCCTGCTATGGGTTTTCCCTCCCAGGCCAGGCCGATTGAGATTGCATACAGTGGAAGTCCATGGGCGTAGTTCACTGTTCCGTCTACCGGGTCTATAACCCAGGTCAGGGCACTGCCAAATGCACCGCCACCCTCCTCGGCCAGTATATCGTCGCCTGCATAGGAATTGCGAATGAATGTGGTAATTCGTCTCTCAGATTCCACATCTGCGACCGTTACCAGATCCCTGGCGTTTTGTTTGGTTTTTATGGAAAGATCACCCGATTGCAAGCTGCGCAGGAATTCAGCCAGTTCGGGGAGAACGATCGAGTCAAACGCATCGAGCCGCGCAATCGCAGCATCAACATTCAAACGATTGCCACGTTCAGTTCGATTCTGGGAAGCAACCACAGCCGCCTGGCATACAGGCGCCCCCGCTTGCCTCTGGAGACCAGGAAGATCCCGTTTTGGATCCAAGCACGGCTAATGGACGGAACACTTGCAGAGTTTTCTGAGAATTGCACGAAGGGCATTCAATTTGCTTTCCGGCTTCCTTGTCTGCGTAGGTCATTCTCTCATCGAATTGCTTGCTGCAATCCTGACATTCAAAAGTGTAAATTGCCATGATGTTTCCAGGATGGTGTATTATAAAACGCCGTGCAAGGAAAAAATCGGATTGCTGTGCCGAGCCCCTGGCCCCGTCTGAAATCTTGAATCTTGAAATCCTACTCATCAGACACGGCGAAACAGAGTTTAATTGTACCGGCAGAATTCAGGGCAGCATGGATTCTCCGCTAACAGACCGGGGTAGAAGCGAATCTGGCCAACTCGGCCTAGCCTTGAATAATTGGATGCCCTGGGTAGATTCATGGCTCGTCTCTCCACAAGGCCGCGCGCGCGAAAGTTCGCGACTGGTTCGCGCCGGGCTGAGCAAAATCCGCAATCTCCCAGATGAAGAAATCATTGATGCTGCATGTGAAATCCGGTGTGGCGACTACGAAGGCAAGCTGACTGCTGAATTGGATCGCGAAATTCTAAATAAACTTAGAATCGAACCCGGTTTTCCATACCCAGGTGGAGAAAGCATAGTCGACGTTATGGAACGCGGACGTCTTGTGCTGCAACGCATCCTTGACCAGAGCAGGGAGGTAGCCGATCAAGATAGAGCAAATCCATTTCGCGCTGTATTGGTGTCGCACGGGAATTTTATCCGTGCATTCGGCGCCCTATTGACGGGGCTTGGGCCCATGTTTGCTCTGAAGAGTTATCTAAATAATACGGGACTTTCGAGGCTGTTGTCAAACGACAGCGGACAGTCGTTCAAGTTATTAACGTGGAACGATGTGAGCCATGCGCATGGTCTTGCAGAGCAGTTTACAAATCTCGGAACTGGCTAGGACTCAATGTGCAAAAATGTCGTCGTATCCCAGCTCATCCATCCGAACGCGAACCGGCAGAAATTCTACTGAGCGTCTGTACATTTCAAAACGATTTTCACGCTCCAGCATTTCCTGGAGTTTTCGCTTAATCCTAAATAAGTACTTAATATCTTCTTCGGCGTATTTGAGCTGTTCCGGGCTGAGCTTGGCGTTTCCCCAATCTGATGTTGTGATTGTCTTATCCAGCTGCTCACCCGTGAATTCGCGGACCAGTTCCTTTAGTCCATGGCGGTCGGTGTATGTGCGAGCCAGGCGCGAAGCGAGCTTAGTGCAGAAAATATTCTGAACATTGGCCTTGAGCCGGACTGAAAGAAAGAGGCAGTCCATGCGAGCAAAATGAAAAATCTTTTGAATTGCCGGATTCTCAAGGAGTGACTTAAGTTTGGGCGCACCGATTGAGTCGTTTACTTGAACCAGAACGTAAGGCCCGCCCTCTTTTCCAATTTGAACCAGGCAGAGTCTATCGCGATGCGGGTTTAAACCCATCATCTCGCAATCCACACCTAGTTCAGGTGCTTCGACCAGTTCGGCATAGAGTTCATCAGTAATGTCTTGTTCCACAAGAAAGGCTTTTTTCATTGAGCCACCCATTGGTCAGGGTCCTTTGTTCCGGTCAAACGGATTGTTATCGGGCAAATACCACTGTTGCAACTGACTTTGCGTTTGGCACGGAAGCCTGCGCCACCCGTTTGAACCACCTGAATAACCGTCTCGCCTGGACCCTCGAGTACAAAATCGAATCGACCTGTCCTGGCCTGTGTTTCATGCGTCTCGTTTTCCATGACGGCCTGGTCCAACCTGCGAATTCTAGCCCTGGTTGGATTTCCGGACGGATCGAGCACTGTCACTTGAATGGTTGGTCCTTGTTCATAGAGAGAAATCGAGCGCAGGGATAGCGCGCGCATTCCTTCTATGCTGGATCGACCGCGCGTCTGATAGTCCGGTGTTTGATAAGATCCTTCCACGATGAATGCCAGGGTTCCGAATGTGTTTGCTAGCCAATCCTGGTCTGTGCCATCTACGGCGTAGAGGTTTCGCACTGCCTTGTATTCCTTATCCGGTCTATTGCTCCGGCCTGCCGCTACAAGTTCCGATCCAAAACGCCAGCCCGTTACAGGAACGCTTGTCATTGCGCCTGACGTAGTATAGGGAACCAGAACCTTTGTCGCGTACGTGTGATATGAAAGTGAAACAACGAAGCGACGCTCATCTGCAAGACGCATCATGGCTTTAGTTTCTGGTTCTGAACCGGGCGATGGACCACGGTAGAATACACTTCCTGGCTTATCACTTGAAGCACCGCGGACGCCAGAGTTCCAGTAGAACGGATAATTTCGATTTAGATCTACACCGTCAGGACGACCGTTCCGCCTGCCTGCAAGCTGTGATTGATTCCAGAAAGTATGGAGTCCGTCCGGATTTACAAGTGGCACGATCCAGATCTGATAGTTTGCCATATACTTGAGATATGCTTTTGCATCATTTGCGGGAATAGACAGAGTTGAAGCGTTTCCCCTTGCCGGAGTAGCTGAAAGCAGGGTTCGAGCTACATCCAGGGCATACTCGATAGAAAGTGGTTCATTGCCATGGTGACCACCGTTGAAAAGAAATGCAGGTCGATTCTCCACGTGAAAACCAGATGCAAGTCTCAGAGCAAAAATGGGACGTCTTCTGTGGGTCTTTCCGATTTCGAATAACGTTACGTGATCGGGATAATTTTGAGCCAGGTTGCGAACCAGGCGCTCGACCATTTCTTCATCTTTGTACCCAGACCACCATACGGCCGGATCTGCGCTTGCAAGCCTGTCCTCAATGTCTGGATCGATATACTTGAATGGCGGATCATTGATTGAACGATAGCCGCGCTGTCGTCTTTGCTTTGCCTCCGTTGCAGGCATTCGAATCGCAACACCTTCTCCATGGATCCCGACCCGGCGATTGCCTGAAGTGCTTTCGATAAACGCCGCTTCACCCGGATCAACGAGCAGGACGCCAAATCGAGACGTCCAATCGATTCCGGCTGGTTCCTGGACTGCTACTGCTGCGGTGTTACAACCAACGGATAAAAGCAGGACGCCGCAAAATCGAATCAAGCGCCCCTGTTTCACAACTCACTTTAATCCGAGCATGGTCATCAATTGTTTATGCGCCGGGTCTTCCGGACTGGGTTTGGGTCCAGGAGGGCCCGGTGGTAAATAATCATCCACATTGATATCCATCTTAACTGCGCGCCTTGGCAAGAGATAGTTATCACCGTCGGCAATTACGCCCCGCGTAATGTGCAATTGAATTCCGCCGTCGATCATAACATGTTCTGTCAGATACGCCAAACCAGGGCGATCCGTTCCTATCAAATTTACTTCAAGCGATGAGCGAATTGCTGCGGCCAATACGTCAGCCGCCGGAGAAGAGTTTTTTCCAACCAGGACATAGATAGGACCGGTGAACATTATATCGCCGTCGCTTTGCATTTCACGCGTTGAGCCTTTGCTAATCATGGCGCCAATCTTCCGTTTTCCCACGAACAGATCTGCAATCTTGAAACATTCTTCGTAATCGCCTTGCTGGAGCTTACGCAAATCCAGAACAAAAGCAGAGCGAGTCCCCATTTGCTTCAGGAAGTTTCTGAGATCATCCGCAGCACCAGGCAATGCTGTGCGAAGCGTTAAAATTTCAACCTGGCCTCCAGTCGAAGTGGCCCATGTGTTGTTTGAATAGTTTATGAGATTGATTTTTCCACGGCGCGGTTCTGCGTCGCCTCCGAGGAAGCTGAGTTTTACGCTTGAGCCTTCCTTCCCACGGATTCTGCCCGCGACTTCTTCTATATCCATGTCCTTGACTTCGTTCCCGTCAATTGTCTTCAGAACGAATCCTGGTTTGATGCCAGCAAGCATGGCCGGTGAACCTTCCAACGTATCGAGAACAAGGAATCGACCTGGTCCTTGTCGGGTCAGAAGGACTCCAATGCCCGCCTGACGTTCTTTGTCCTCGACAAGGAGCAACCCTTCCGGTCTGGTAAAATCGTTTGTTCCCGGTAAAGCAGAAAGAAAAGAACCGAGCGCTCGATAGGTTCTTTCGCGAACTTTGGCTTCGCCCTGTGCCTGAATTGCTTTAACAAGGTTTGCACGATCTGCCTTGTCGGCAACCGGCGTTTCAAGGGATGCCAGTGCCGCTCCATACAGTTTTGCAAAGTCCGCAGGCTGTGAATCCGGTCCCTCAAAATAATGCGTATTGATGGCATTCTCAGTGTCAGCAAAAACCTTTTCCGGCGAAATGGGGGGAACCGATCCTTTTCCGCACGCGGAGAGCAGGATTAAAGGTAGCAGGCAAATCATCGCAAAGCGTAGCATGGGGTGCAATATCAACCCCGCTAGACATCGCGCAACATTAATTCAATTGCTCAGGGGCTGACTGCAGGTGGATTCGCAGATCTTATTGTCTGATTCACAGCTAAGATAGAGAATTGTATTTTCAGCATTGGACTTTCTGGTGGGCTCATTCAGGGCATAGATGCTGCTCATACAAACTGTGTTCCGCTTCCGGCAATCGCGGATACAGGAATGATGCTCGTAAAGATTCCCACACGCAGCCAGAGCCAACAAGGAAATAAGGGCCAATCTAAACTTCACGGTTCCTCTTGTAACGCAGCCACCATTCTGGCATAGCCCCACGCTGACGCAAGTATGCATCCATAAGCACGAGGTTGAAAACTGCCTCAACAATCGGAACTGCCCGTGGAAGCACACAGGGATCATGGCGACCCTTGGCTTCTAGAGTTACAGATTCTCCTTTCTCATTCACGCTTGTCTGCGCCTGAGAAATCGTGGCTGTGGGTTTGAATGCAAGTCTGCAAATGATGGGCATGCCATTTGAAATTCCGCCCTGGATTCCTCCGGACAGGTTGGTCCTGGTTTCAACGGAAGGCGCAGGCAGCCCAGCTGTAGGATTTTGCTTCTGAGCTTTCGCGGGAATAAATTCATCATTGTGCTGACTTCCGAACAGTCTTGTTCCCTCAAAGCCGCTTCCCGATTCAAATCCCTTGCATGCTGGAATAGACAAACTTGCTTTTGCAAAATCTGCTTCCAGTTTGTCGAATACAGGATCGCCGAGGCCTGGCGGAACGCCGCGGACAATGACACCTATGGTTCCGCCCACAGAATCTTTCTTTGAACGCGCTTCCTCCACCAATGCAATCATCTTCTTTGCGGCAATTTCATTTGGACAGCGGATCAGATTTGAATCAACTTGATCGCGTGTCTGCGGAGGGTTCTTCAGGGACTGCGAATCGATCACACCTACGGACTCAACCCAGGCTATCGTTTCTATTCCCAGCTCCTCGCGTAGAATTTGTTTTGCAATTGCTCCGGCCGCAACGCGTCCAATTGTTTCCCGAACGGAAGCTCTTCCACCGCCGTGTGGTGTGCGATGACCGTACTTAGCATGATAGGTGAAATCAGCGTGAGAAGGTCTGTATATCTGTGAAAAGGATTGATAATCCTTTGAGCGATTGTCCACATTCCGGACCATCATTGCGATTGGAGTGCCAAGGCTTTTGCCTTCAAACACGCCGCTTAGAATTTCTATTGTATCCGGTTCCTGGCGAGGTGTTGTCAAATGGCTCTGCCCGGGTTTCCGCCTATTTAACTCCGCTTGCAGTTCTTCCTGATTGATTGAAATACCAGCAGGGCAACCGTCCAGAACTACGCCAACTCCTGGTCCATGCGATTCCCCAAATGTAGAGACGCGGAAAAGCGTTCCTGATATGGAAGACACAATCCTGTCTGGACCTAACTGTCAGGGTGTCAAATTAAAAGAAGAATGGCATCAGAAGATGGTAATATCCGGGAGTTTCAGACTCTTCACGAAACTTTTGTAAATGCTTTCTTCATTGAAACGCGCTTTGTCTTCTATGATGCCGCCAGCCCTGTCCATATGTCCGCCTCCAAATCCAATTCCGCGAAGAACGTCCTGGATGATAGCCGAAGCATTCCAGTCCCGGTTCTCACTTCTTACTGAGAAGTTTATCTGATCACCGTTCTGGGCACATAAGGCCACGAATTCAATCTCCTGTAGAGCCATGAAAAAATCTCCCAGGATACCCATCAGATTCTGATTGCAGCCTTCCGGGAAATAACAGAAGGCCAGCGTTTCTTTAATACGCACTCTATCCAGAGCCGTTTTGAAAAAGCCAAGATCCCTTGTTTGTATGTAATTTATAAGAATTGAATTTACCAGGGCCACATCTGCGCGGCCGTATAGATCCGTGTAAGCGAGCAAATCTGCGCGGCTAACGTTACGGGTCAATAGAGCTGTGTCCATGTTGATCCCAACCAGAAGGGCGGTTGCAACTTTTTGCGGAATGTCGATTTCAGCCTGGGCAAAGTACTCAAACACAATGCTGCTGCAAGCACCGTACTCTGGCCTGATGTCAACGAATCGTACATCATCCGGCGCTTTGACGTGATGATGGTCAATTACGCCGATTTCTTCTCCGGTTAGATCGGTAACATTCTTGTTTCCTTTGCAACCATCTACAACAACAATCTTATCCTGGGGTGCTAAGGGATACTTGCTTGCGTGGCGAATGTCGATCGACAGTTCCTGAATCATGCGCTTGAGCGAATCGCGCTGCACTTCACCTTCGTAAATAATTCGTGCTTCCTTACCGAGGCTTTTGAGCAAATACTGAAGCGCAAAAGCAGTCGCGACTGAATCATGGTCCGGAAAATTGTGTGTTTGAATATAAATCGAGTTTGAATCCGCAATCGCGTTTAGAAGTTTCTTGTGGGCGAACATTTGGGTAATTACTGATTGATTCGGCGTTTCTACTAGTCTTTTCTTGCAGAACGAGGTAAAGCTTGCAGCAGAAATTGGTGCAATAGCTGAGTGGGGTTCTCAACCTGCGGACAATGACCTGCGTCATGAATCACAATAAGCCGACAGCGAAGAGTTGATTGAACCAGTTTACCGTATTTTAGCGGAACGATTTTGTCCCGGGCGCCCCAGTACAGGCAGACTTCGGGCGTGAGCTTGAGTCGTTTACCGCGCGGGAAAAAGACAACCTCCTCTTCTTCAATCGTATTCAGAGCCAGAAATTCGTATCCCTTCTTCTCCCAGGTCTCGAGGAGGCCCTTGAGCAAGAAATCCGGCAGATCGGTGCGTGTTTCGTGAAATAATTCCGCAAGCAACAGCCGAATTTCACCCACTGTCCTGGGATAAAATCTTCGCCTATGCGCATTGCGTTCTGCTTCTGGAAATCGCAGCGATCCTGGGGCTATGCAGTGGATTCGCGTGATTGGATTTTTCGTCTTCTGTGCTTCAAAGTATTTTGAAAAGTGCATGGCCACCAGTCCACCCAGGCTATGCGTTAATAATTGAACCTCCTGCGTGGATCTGCCCGGTCCGTGCCGGTTTCTCAGGTCAAGCAGATGAAGCACAAACCGGCCAGTAGCTTTAGAAATTCCGTCAATGCGCCAGAGTTCGCGCGCATCCGCCATGGCTGTATTTCCAAATCCGGGTAAATCAATCGCATATAGATCAAAGTGTTTTTGCAGCTCACCAAACAGCCGGCGGAATGTTTTTGCTGAATCCAAAAATCCGTGCAGAAGGATTAACGGAGGTTTTCCAGTCTCGCTCGAATAAAGATGAAATGTAAGGCCTTCAAATTGAACCTTCTTACTGCTAAGGCCGTCACTCAGAATTCGTCTGTGCGTTTGGAAATTTCTGTAGCCCAGCGCAGCCCTTGCAAGCCAGCTCATTTTAACGGAACTTCAATTAACAGTATTTCAGCATCTTCTACGGCTTGAATCGTTAGCTCATCGGTTTCTGAGAATGCAGCGCCATCACGGCTATGCAATGTTTCCCCGTTTATACTTGTCTCACCTGCAATCAGGAATGCGTACACGCCATTTGTTTGCCTGTGCAAAGAGTAGTTGAGTTCCTTTCCAGCGTCCAGCGAGCCCAGGGAAAGCCATGCATCTTGATTTATGTATAAGGTTTCTTCGCTCTTATCTTCCGGCGCGACTACTAGCTGCAATTTATTTTTACGATCTTCTGGTGAGTACGTGCGCTGGCCGTACCTTGGAGCGATGTCCTTCAGTTTTGGGAAAATCCAGATTTGGAGGAAATTTACTTCTTGATCCGCGCTTGGATTGCGCTCTGAATGAAAAATTCCCGTTCCGGCAGACATGATCTGAACGTCGTTTCTGCGAATAATCGAACCGTTTCCTGTGCTGTCTTTGTGCTCCAGGTCTCCTACCAATGGAATAGAAATGATCTCCATATTGTCATGCGGATGCGCCCCAAATCCCATCGCAGGTGAAACGATATCGTCGTTTAGAACACGCAACGCTCCAAAATGCACGCGTTCCGGATTGTGGTAGTTTGCAAAACTAAATGTATGATGCGTATCGAGCCAGCCATGGTCTTCGTGACCGCGCGTTGCATTTCTATGGATGATCGTTTTCATTTTATAAATCCCATTCAGGTAAGTAATGTCTGCGCATGTGCTTCAACTGAATCCGCCAGGGCTTCTAGATCGTAGCCACCCTCTAAAAAGGAAATGATATTTCCATTGCAATGGCGACCTGCAACTTCAAGGAGTTCGCGACTCATCCATTCGTAACTTGCCGCAGTTAGACTCATCTGTGCCAGCGGATCATCCCGGTGTGCGTCAAATCCAGCAGAAATGAGAATAAAATCCGGCTCGAACCGGTCCAACTCCGGGGTAATCTGTTCTTTGAAGGCCCGTTTATACTCTGTGTCCCCACGGCCAGCTGCCATTGGAATATTCAAAGTAAATCCGTGACCGTTTCCCTGACCCCTCTCTGCTGCAGATCCGCTTCCGGGATAGAAAGGATATTGATGCAGACTGATGAAGTATACGCTCGGATCATTGTAGAATGCGTCCTGCGTACCATTTCCATGATGAACATCCCAGTCCACGATTGCAATTTTCGCAAAGCCAATCGACTGAAGGTGGCGAGCGCAAATCGCAACATTGTTAAACAAACAAAATCCCATGGCGCGATCGTGTAAAGAATGGTGCCCAGGTGGTCGCACAAGTAAGAGTGCTCGATCCAAATTTCCTGCTCTGATTGCGTCCGCAGCGGCGATCCCCGCACCTGCAGCA
>JAIOPQ010000104.1 GCA_021413825.1 Spirochaetia bacterium
TCAGAAAAATCTGCGAGGAATCGGGCGTGAGAACCTTACGTTTTCCACAGATTCCGAGCTTATTTCAGAGAAAGCCCGCATTTTGTGTCACAGCTGTATGATACAATGGCTTTGGCGCAGCGTGTGAACAAGCCGCAGCATTTGCCCGAAGCACGTTGCGATCCGGCACCTTAAGATATTCCAGACTGTGCCGGATTCGCACGAACGAAGTGAGAGTGCGAGCGGCCGAGCACCGGAGCGACCGAAGGGAGCGAGGAGCGGAGCGCATCATTCTGTTGTTATACGCTGTTGGTCCGACCGTGGAAATGAGGTCCTGGATCAACCATGACTGCCAGCACAACCACAAGGCCGAAGGCACCGGAGGCGGGTGTCACAATCATGCGGTTGCAAGTCAGAAGGACCGTGATTAACATGCGCTACTAATCTAACCCTATTTAATTCCGAAACAGAAGAAGAAAGACGACATCCCGCCGCAGGTGCATTCCACGACAGGGCCAATGGCGTATAACGTATTTTATGCGCTTAAAAGGTTCGTGATATGGCCCGCGGGCGATTGTTAGTGCGGGTAGGGGAGGCCCGAATAGGGCTGGTGTTGGGGTTCGTGTTAATGCAAATCGCTGGGCCTGGGCTCCAGCGCGTCCAGTGGGCTGCGAATGCGCAGTATTGTGCGATTGCTCACGTGCGTATAGATCTCAGTCGTTCGGAGGCTTGCATGGCCGAGCAATTTCTGGATGTGCCTGATATCCGTGCCAGCCTCGAGCAAATGTGTTGCGAACGCATGTCGCAGGTCGTGAACGCTCACCTTCTTACGAATGCCGGCCTTATCCCTCGCCCGCGTGAAGATTTTCTCGATGCTGCGAATCGTAAGCGAATCCTGGGGATCCTGTCCTGCGAAAAGCCAGGGACTGGGCGGCGTGCATCCAAGGTAATCTTCCAACTGGGAGAAGATGGATTCTGGTAGCACAGAATAGCGGTCTTTGCGCCCTTTAGCTCCCCGGATAAAAACAGTTTTGCGAGAAAATTCAAGATCGGCGCGGCGGAGTCTGGATGCTTCGCTAACACGCAAGCCGGCGCCATAGATAAGCGAGAGAAGTGCTCGATGCTTGCGATTTGCAGTGACTTTCAGAATCTCCGATACTTCCTCCCGACTTAATACGTGAGGAAGGGTCTTATCACGAAGGGGTCGTTTGATTCCGTTTAGTCGCTTTCCATTGACCTGAACATGATAGAATCGGATTGCGCTGATCGCCAGGTTGATGGTAGCAGCCCGACTTTCGCGTACACGAACCAGATATTCGAGATAACCTCGAACATGATCTATTGTAACGTCTTCTTTGGGAACGCCAGCAAATACAAACAGGCTTCGATTGAAGAACAGATAGGCACGTAGCGTCGACTTGCTGAGCTTTCGCAGACGGACTTCTTGCTCCAGTCTCTCCAGGCGATAATACCTCCCTTGATAACCGAAGTATCTGGCCAGTATCGCCAGGGTTACGCGATCCAGGGGCACTTCGAATCCAGAACGATGCTTGCTTTCGCGCTTTCGGGGCAGGGCCTTCAGGCAATGTTGTATATTGCTTTGACTCGCACCTGGAAGAAATTCAAGCAAAAGGTACGGAACGCGGTGGTCTGAGCGAAGAGTGACTCGAATAGGCACATTCTCAAAGGTTCGATATAACTCAGGTGTTCCGCCTTTTCTTTTTGAGTTGAATCGCGGGTACTGTCCGGCGCGTGTAACCGTTTCCGATATGAATTGTTAAGGGGCAGCGCGAAAGGGACATGATACAGCTTCGCCAGGTGAGTCCCAGGAGGTTTAGTCAGTGTTAACTGGATTGATCGGATGCAAGTCTTTTTTTACTATTGCCTGCTTTCGCGCGTAACTTGTCGCATCGCCGTAAGCGGTGAGCATTCTTCGCGGTATGTGACATAATCCGCACGGCGAAGATTTGAGAGAAAGTTGAACTCAATAGTTATTGATTGCAAATCAATTGTCCTGGTTTGCAATGTTGTGACTGTAGGCAAGTCTCAAAGGAATGGAACCTAACGCTAGATGGGTAGAATTTACAAAGTCATTTAACGAAGGTAAGTTCTATGAGGCGCATGAAGCCGCTGAGTTTATCTGGGCCGCGCGCGGATATCAACCACGCGATATGTACCGAGGCTTAACGCAGATTGCAGTGTCTCTGGAACACCTTAAAAAAGGAAATGCAATTGGCGCAAGGCGCGTGCTGGATAAGGCGCAGGGCATTTTCAGATTGTATCAAGGGCCGGCCTGGATTGGAGTCCTTCTTGAGCGGTGCGAATCGATCGTTCAAATGAGAGAAAATTCACCTGCGGCCGTCGAGTTTCCGAAAATTCCCTGGCTTTCTGAACCCCCTTAATCGCAAACAATTTTGCTTTGGGATTGAAACGGGCATGGCCCTGGTCGATCTGGTGATTCTGCGCCTCGATCCCTACCAGATCCAACCTGAATTCTGCTGCGTCTGCGATACGCGCATTGAATCCAACGAATACGGCCATGGCCCGCGCCCGATCTGTGAGCGCTGTAGCACTCGGGTGAAATGTGTTTCATGTGGAATTCCGATTTTCCAACTGGAACCGCATCAAAAAATCGATGCAGGAATTCGTGCATGTAATTCTTGTTTGCCCGATCTGGTTGTGCATGCACCAATGCTCGGTCGTTTGTTTCGCATCGCCCTAATTGCCGTAGATACAGCGCTCTCGATTAGAATTCAAAATCTAAAAGAAGTGAAACTGGTTTCGCGCAGCGAGGTTATCCGCCATGGAAGACGTGCACGTCTGGATCAGGGTGGATCTCCGCTGGATATTGCAGCCACCGCGTCGCAGAATGGAACTATCCTCGTACGCCGTGGTGAAAGGCGTGACTCCGCGTTCGGAATCCTATGCCATGAAATTGGTCATATGTGGCAGTACGAAAACTGGGCCAATGTGGACGCCCTGGATCCTGTCATACGGGAGGGGTTTTGTGAGTGGGTGGCGCTGCACGGATTGTTACAGCACGGCTATGAAACCCAGGCGAGGAAGCGCCTGGCCCGTCGTGATCGAATCTATGGGGCGGGATTACGCTACTTCGTGGAACTGGCAAAAGTTGTTCCAGAATGGGAAATTCTAAACGGTCAGGTGCATTTCCCGCACTTCCTGGGCCGCGTCAAAGAGCGTTACAGTCCAGGCTAATTAGCATTGGTCGTGAGACTGGTAGGCCAGGGCGATCCATCTGGCTGATCCAGGATGAGACATAACTGGTTTAACGTGAAACCGTATATGTTTATAGACTATTGTTATGTCCCAACGAATTAGTGACAGTCTGTCAGAAAAAATGATTGATCTGGCGTGGCGGGCATTGTACAATTGCTCTGTCGCAAGACAAGTGGTCGGATGACCGCTCAGGGGGGGAAATTGAAAAAGACTCTAAGTCTATTCATACTTGCGTTTGCAGCACCTGCATTCGCGCAAACAGTAACATTACAACAGCTCTTTTCTAAGCCAGGAGCAATTGGGGATTCGCTTTCCCAGGGGTTCTTTGGAGTAACAGTAGAAAAGAAAACGCAGGACTGGGCCTATCCAGTTCTGGTTTCCAAGCAGGCTGGCTCCAATCTCACATACAACACACTGAAGGGTCCGTACGTGAATCTGGAAAGCGTGCTCAAAGGTGAGTGCGGTCCAATTTGCATCGCAAGTGCCATCATTGGTGGAAACGAAACCACGGTCGCAACTCCAACGCATGCAGGGATTACAGGCGCGGATTATTCAGATGCACTCTATAAGAGTGGCAAGTGCCAGGACATTCGTGCAACCAAGCAGGAACGGGAATGGTATTGGGCTACTTGGTACTGGTACACATACCGCTGGGTGACTGTTGCAGATTGCCAGGAACCAGATAAATTCTTCCGCTTTGGTCTCAGATCTTCCGGAACTCAAATCCAGATCATGGAACAGGTTAAGCCAACCTTCCTGTTTGGTGCAGTCGGCGCAAACCACGTCCTTTGCACGGCACTTGGAACAAGTCTGGCATGCCTGGATGAAGCTCGTTTTAGAACCGATGTGGCCGCGTCAATGGCGCGCCTGCGTGCAATGGGAAGCTTGAAAGGCGGAGTGATCTTCTCTGTTCCAAACGTAACTGCAATTGCCTATCTGGAAAACTGGAAGGATCCATCCGGGCGTGCAAATTACACTGGCCTTAAGCCATTCTATCGCGGAACAGTTTCAAGTCCGGATCAAGTTCTGGATGCAACAGAAATTGCTGCAGTCGATCGTTTCCTGACTATGGAAAACAATGAGCTTCGCAATCAAGCGACTGCAATGAACTTTGCTTTCACAGATGCAAAAGCACTGTTTGACGACATCAAACAGAACGGTCGCCCAATTCGCAGTTCCTCTGGATACACTCCTGGGAATGGTCAGGCTATGTGGCCACTCGCTGGCAGACCGGGTCTATTTGGCCTGGACGGAGTTCATCCAAACCGTTACGGTCATTCCATCATGGCAAACGAGATTATCAAATCCGTGAATGCTAAATATCGTGTAGCGATTCCGCAGGTTGATGAATACTCAGCCTGGTATTATGACACACTCAATCGCAGCCCGGTTGATCTGAAAGGATTCCTAACGAACTCAATCTTTGGTCAAGTGATCACCTGGATTGTTGATACGTTCATGTGATTTGAATCACAACGAATCGAAAGCCCGGAGAACGCTCCGGGTTTTTTTTTGCCCGGATTTTTCCCGAATAATTTCCTTCTCTTTGACAAACGTACAGAATCTTTGAAATGAGGTAAACATGAACCGTACTCTGATTGTTGCTTTGTCTGCTATTGCAGGCGTTATCCTGCTCGCCGTTATCGCTTACCTGGTAATGGAACGAAAAGAGACGGGTCCCGGCGGACCTATTGCGGGCGGTCCGGAAGGCCAGTTCAAAGATCTGTACCCGGATGCACCCAATCCAATGGAAGATCCAGAACTCGCGGAGCAGATTAAGAATCTCTGGCCGGACGTTACAAAACCAAAGCCTGATCGCGATGCGGTTCGACGCGAATGGTCTGACTTTGTTAAGAAGTATCCCAACAATATTTATGTTCCAGATGAATTCAAATCTCCGCTTTCAGAATCCCAGGCTGACGAACGTCGAAAAACTCTGGATACAGTCGCGAGCGTAGAAACAAAATTTGGAAATATGCGAGCCGCCGCAAAATCTGCACAACCAGGCCAGGACGGACCAGCAGCTCCGGCGCAGGCAACTGCAACGCCTCAGGAACAAACAGTTTACTTTGATTATAAAATCCAGGAATTGCAGTCCCGTATTCAGCTAGTAGAATACATGCTTTCAAATGGTGAGCCGGACGCAGAGCAAAAGGCTTCAGCTCAGAAGGAATTGCTGCAATGGGGTCGGGATCTTGAAAACTATAAGAAGCTAAAAGCCTCCATTCCCGGTAACTAGTGTTGCGATATCTGATCTGGGTATTCACTTTCTGTTTGTTCTGCGGTCCACCACGACCAACAGAAAGCCCGGAACCCAGGGAGGCTCCCATTCCATCGCTTGAAGAAGTACAGCGCGGATTAAAGTCAACTGAATGGTCAGAACGATCGCAGGCTGTGCTTGCTGCGGGGCACGGAAAATATAAAGAAACTATACCATCGCTTATGAATCTGCTTCGCTCTGATCCAAATCAAGCTGTGCGTTCTACATGTGCGCTTGTGCTTGCTGATCTTGGTACGCAGGAGGCAGTTCCTGTGATTGCAGGCATGCTTGCTTCAAATCCAGAAGGCGGCGATGCATTGATCGAGGCGCTCGGTCGTTTAAGAAATCCGGCCGGAGCGTATGCTGTAACTCCGTTTCTAAGATCTGATTCCAATCAATCGCGGCTGGCCGCCGTAACGGCGCTTGCGCAAATGAAAGCGACTGCTGCTGGACCTCAGATTCTTGCCATGGCACAATCCAATGCAAGCCGCGATGTTGCTCGCACCTACGCAATGGCCATAGGTCAGATTGGTGTAAATGGTGCAGACGATTACCTGCTTGGTCTTGCGCGCGGCGGAGATGACCCAACGACTGCGGCTGCAGTTCTAGCGCTTGGTCACGTGAAAAGTGTTCGCGCGATTCCGTTTCTAATCGAAATGATTGGAGGCAAGTACGCAAAAGGTCGCGAGAACTCAATTGCGGCACTCCTTGAAATTAGGCATCCTTCGTCGGTTAATCTTGCTTTTCCGTTGCTGGATCATGCTGATCCGGAAGCGCGATATGGAGCAGTCGACATCATTGCTGCAGTTCCGTTGCCTGATAGCGGCCCACGCGCTTTGAAAATTCTAAACGAGAGAAAACCGCGTTCAACGGGGCCAGCAAGTCTGGTCCTTGGAAAACTGAAATATCTAGCAGCGCGCCAAAACGTTGAGGCAGTGCTTACAGATCGTAGCATTGCCGACCGCGAGAACATTGCAAAATCGCTTGGGTGGATGGGCGATTCTAAGAGCACATCTGTTTTGATTCGCGTCCTTGAAGAAAAGGATGGGGAAGGTCGTTACGGTGCTGCCTGGTCGCTTGGAGTTTTGCGTTCGCCAGAAGGAATGAAACCCTTGATGGATGCTGCAAACAATGGAGACAGAAAATTGCGCCAGATTGCAATCGAGGCGCTTGGATCGTACGGTTCTCCTGACGCACTGCCGGCCCTTGCATCCATGCTTGAAGACTCTGTGCTCAGCATCTATGCTGTGGATGCTATTTCTGCAATTCCAGGTGAAAAGGCGCGCAGCCTCTTACAAAAGCATATTCAAAAACAGGAAGGGGGGACTCGTAAAGCTGCGATTGCTGCCCTGGGAAGACGCAAAGAGCCCGAATCTATTCGCTTCCTGGTTGGAATCCTGGACGACGATAAGCCCGAAATCCGGAGCTCTGTTATGGCTGCATTGAGCGAGATTACGGGCGAAAGATTCCGAACTCGATCAGGTTGGGTGGACTGGTATGAAAAATCTGGTCGATGAAGCATTGTTTGCAATTGAATCTGTTAAAAAGAATTGGCAGCGCAGGCGTTACAGCCAATTGGTAGATTGAAATGGCCGCATCGTTCCAGATTCGCACAGAGGTAGAGGAGAATATCCCGGTTTTGCATATTTCCGGTGAGATCACTTCTGAGTCAGAAGAAGTTCTGCTTGGCGAGTATGACAAGCTGCAGCCAGCGCAAAAGGCTCGCGTAATCCTGCATTTTGGAGACACGCGTTATATCAATTCATCCGGCATTGCCATTTTGATTGGAATTATAAATCGTGCAAACGAGCATAAAGGCCGGGTTGAATTTGCAGGACTTAGCCCACATTTTCGAAAAGTCATGGATATTGTAGGTCTCACAGACTTTGTGAAGGTCTACGATTCTCTGCAAGACGCACTCCAGGCCACCTAATCAGCTATCAGGCAACTTACTGAACTGGCCGATCATCGAAGCATGCGATGGGTCCGGCTTATATGCATTTTCACTTTTCTGACTTCATTTCCGCTGGTGGCTGCACCCATTTCGCGCTATGTCGATTCTTACTATCCGACCAGGCCTGAGGGTGAACTTCGCTTAAATTACTATTACGATCGAACCGGTCGCTGGGTAAAGTTCTCCGATTGGCTTCCAGTGAAACGACATAGAGTTGAGCCGGCATTCTTTGAGGATTTCTATAGTCTATACGGCTTGCCACCTGCATACAATATCGATGAAATAAAAGAAAGTATATACTACTTAACAATGGCACTCTCTTCGAGGTTCAAGCATCAGCGCGGCGCGCTATGTGAGATCAAGAGTGAGGCTGAGTATCATAAGTACAGAAGCATGATGTTCATGCAGACCAATCTCCTCATTATGCGAATGTTCATGCGTCTTGCGTCCATGTACGATAAGCGATTCCTGTATTCGCATGATCTGGATGTTGCAGACGACCTGACCGTTTCCTTTAGAATTGCAAAGGCTTACTATGAACAGGCCAAACCCTATTGGGCCCTGGCAAAGAAGTATGCGCTTCAGGCGAGTGAACACCGGTTTGAACTTGATCTGCCCGGAATTGAATCGGAACGTTTCAATATAATCAGTGGCAAAACGAACTTCGAACGAATCATTGATCGTCATATAGTAGATGTGAGTGCAAAGATCCAGGTGGCAGATGATTTCGTAGCCCGCGAGGGAAGTCCACGCCCCGTAAAGCAGGCTATGCAAAGTGATCTGGAAAAAATTTACGATTCATCGTTTACGTATGATCCAATCAGCGCGCCCAGGATGTCGCCTCAGATGTCAGAGCAGCCTTTGTTTCCAGGAGAGCCATGAGGCTGAGAAATTCTGGCGTATGCCCCGTTCGTCGGAGGCAAGCTCACCCTGGCCAGGCTAGAGCGATTCGATCAGTGCGATTATTTTCAGTTCTTACAATTGCCTCTTTGTTGTTAGGTTCCCAGCTGGGCCTGCGCAGTGAATCGCTCGAAGATGAGGTTGAGCTTGGAAATGCTCGGAAGCAAACTGAATCCGTTTTTGAGATTGAACGGTCCTGGGCGTCACCAGTATTTGTTCCCGATCCATATCCTGAATCTCCAGTTAGCAGTGCATCTGAAAAGGAAGAGGCTCAGCTAAGGCGTGCGTACAGTTTTCTTTTGGGCGCATCTGAATTGGCGCAGAAAATGTCAGAAGATCTGAAGCCAGATATGTCAAGGAGCATCCGTGATCCGCTCTGGTGGAAAGAGGTGGACTCAAACTCCGCAGAGCGGCGCCGGCAGAATGCAATCAGACAGCGCTATGGAATTGAACTTGCAGAACGTTATCACCGCGTATTTCAATCGTTGCAGGAATTGGATCGTACCGCATTTCAAAGCGATCCGCGTGTTACCTGGCTCAAACGCCACTCATACAGGCAATATATAGTAATTCAATCCGCGGTTGGAAACTATCTGCCAGCCCTCGAACTCCTCGAAGAGTATGCGCGGTTGCCTTCTGCAGAAGCTGAGTGGCCCATGCACTATTATTTCTTTGTTTGCCTAAATCACATTTTTCTGGACTTCCGCCGGAGCACTGCGGTCCGCGAAGAGACGTTAATCGACCTTCGTGCGAGGAAAAACGCGCACTGGCTGCGGGCCGTTGAATTGAAATTTGGAAAACAGTCTGCACAGTTTGAGGAAGTGGCGCGTGCTACGGCGCCATTCAAAAATGGTGGTGAGGATTCGCCAAGGTCGCCTGTGCGACCGTATGGAGTCAGGTCGCCAACCCATCCTTCTTATAGAGCTTCTTCAATAGAATCCAGGCCAGGCCAATTCCCAGTAAGAGAAGCGCCGTAAGCTGTGCCTGGGTAAATCCATACCAGTGCCAATTCTCGAAGTAGTATGCCGGTGGATTGGTTGAGATGTAGTTGTGATGGGGCAGGGACTTACCTTGATACATGGGCGGTGGGAGTACTGCGAATACTGCATTGTTGATTCGCAGAAACTCCACAGAGAATCGCACAAGGCCATTGTAGCAAAGGAATAGGGCTGTTTGAAAACCTGGGCGGAAGTTCTGATATCTGGCCCAGAGCATGAAGAACGCAAACGCGCCCATGGAGAAAATTGCTTCAATGATTGGAGTATTCCAGACTCGTACACCGGCAGAACTCATGGCAGCCATTGGACCGTAGACCATGGTCAGAATTGGAATATTCCAGGAAGCCCCGTAGCCGTAGCAACCGTCGCCACTTACCATGCAACCCAGGCGGCCAATTGCATAACCGATTGCAAGGGATGGCATGAGCGCATCCCCGTATTCCCAGGCGTGATCCTTACCATGCTTTTTGCGAAGATAGGTGTAGATTAATAAGAAACACAATGCCAGTCCGCCGTAGAATACCAATCCACCGCGCGTGAAGAGCGCCCACCAGAGTCCCTTTGCCTGACCGGGATACTTCTCGCCCATGCCATCGTAGAAAAACAGAATCTGATAGAGCGTGTCTGTCCAGCTGTTGTCAACGATCCAGATTTCACTCCAGATTTCGAAGACGAAACCAATCTTGGCACCAACGATAGCCCCGATTACTCCCAGCAGAATGGCCCAGTCAGCTGTCTCTGGCCTGAGCTTGCGGCGAGCCAGTTCACGCGGTGCTAGATACGACGCAGTTAGAAATGCAATCATAAGTAGAATCGCAAACGTCGAAATACTGTCGATGCCTATACCCGGAATCCGGAAGGGCAGTTTGAACTCGCTATACATTCTATACTCCTGAACGAATTGCTTCTATGTCTTTGACGGATTTTGGAATCCGCGCTGTTAGTACTTCTGCTTTGCCGGATGTTACAAGCACATCGTCTTCTATTCGAATTCCAATGCCCCGGAAATGTTCCGGCACGTCTGCTTCATCCGGAAAATAGAGGCCTGGTTCAACCGTGCAAATCATACCCGGTTCCATTTTTCTTGGCGCTCCGTTAACGTTATACGATCCTACATCGTGCACATCGAGCCCCAGCCAGTGTCCTGTGCGATGCATATAGTACTTTTTGTAGGTCCCATTCTCGATATTCTCATCTACGGTTCCGCTCAGCACTTTCAAGCTGATTAGCCCACCTACAAGATCGCGCACAGTGAGGTTATGAACCTCTTCCATGCTTATGCCTGTGACTGTGCGATCAATTGCGTTTAACTGAGCGTCGAGTACGACCTGGTATGCATCCCGTTGAGGAGAAGTGAAGGTCTTTCCAGACGGATACGTGCGCGTCACATCGCCGTTCATGTAGTCTTTTTCTGCTCCCGCGTCCACGAGTATTAATTGATCTGCTCCGATCTTTTCGTCATTTTTAATGTAATGTAATATACAGGCGTTCTTTCCAGCCGCTACAATCGATGGATATGCTTCGGTTGCGTTCCGTTTGCGAAATGCTTCATGGATGATGGATTCCAGTTCGTATTCGAACATGGAGACTCTGGTCTTCTCAAATAGTGCAAGGTGCGCGTCTGCTGTAATATCTGCAGCCAGTCGCATTTTGTCGATTTCCCCTCTGTCCTTTACGAGACGCATCTCATGCAGGAGCAACGCTGAGTGGACAATTTTGGAAGGACCAAAATCGCCTGCGCGGGATCTACGTAGCAAACGATCTGACGTTTCGAGGAGGAAGAAATCCATTTCACGATTTCTGCCAAACATATAGTAAAGAGTTTCCCGATTCTTTAGAAGTGTCGGAATATCGGTGCGAAATGAATTAATATCGCGGGCTTCATCTATTTCAAGAGTTGCAACGGCGCGATCTACGCCAAGCATTGGGCCGTTCCAGGTTTCTTTCTCTGGATCACGACGGCGAAGATATAGAATGCAACGATCCGGCTCGATTACAAGCGCCGCTTCCTCTTCATCAAATCCGGTCAGGTAATAGAAATCTGAATCCTGGCGAAAGCGATGGTGCACATCGTTTGAGCGAATGAGGGAGGGCGCGCTGATAAATACTGCAACGTCGCCCTTGCTCATGGCGCGTTGAACGCGTTCCCTGCGGCTAGCGTGTGCTTGCATTCGTTTCCAGCTTCTGTATGCCCCTCAGGAGATCAAGAAAGGAATCATAGAGCTTATGGGAACCAAGAAAAACATTCCATGCGGTGAGATCCGGCAGAATTTGCTCCAGGGCATCGAACGACACGGAGTTTAGGCCTGTTTTTTCGGTGCGAAACGGACCGCCAGTAACCTGGAATACCCGGCTGAATCCACTGGACTTGATTGATGCCAGACATTGATCCAGGTTTCGATCGGGTAAGATGCCAAAAACAACCAGAGCTTGATCCTTTCCTGGAAATCCAGGCAGAGCTTCCAGACTCTGCAGGGCCACGCGCAGGGCATCAGGATTGTGTGCCGGGTCAAATACAAACGTTCTGTCCTGGATGTGAAATTGCTCCAGTCGCCCCGGGATCTTTGAAATCGCGCCCGCTGTTTGGGTTCTACCGGTCAAGGTCTGAATCTTTTGAAAGCAGAACTGTGCAAAGCGGATGTTATAATCAATGTAGGACTCAGCTGACGTCAGGCGCTCATCAAAAATTTCAATACGGACCCCCGGCTGAAGCTTTTTGGCTTCAAGAACGATTTCTTCATTTGAGAGATACACCTGCGGCATGCACATTACCATTTCTGTTTGCTCGGTAAGTATTCCGAGTTTTTCACGCAAGATGGCCAACGGCGTAGTTCCAAGCAATTCAGTGTGATCCAGGGAAATATTTGTGAGCACAGCAAATCGTGTTTTGAAAATGCGCGTTGCATCTAGCCGCCCGCCAAGTCCTGCTTCGTAGATTCGAACGGGCAAGTTTTGATTGCTGAAGAGTAAGCCTGACATGAGGGTTAAAATTTCAAAGTAGGTCAGGCCGTCTGTGCCCGTATGTGCAGTTTCGCCTGCGACCCCACTGTTTTCAGAATCTGCCCGGGTCGATATTTCGCAAACCGTTTGATACGCCTGCCAGGCCGTTCTTGCGTCCACCTCGCATAGCCCAATCCGGATGCGTTCGAGTACTCTGCGTAGATGTGGAGACGTATAAAGGCCCACGGGCCCTCCCGGTCCAAACAGTTGTGCAAGTAGGAAAGAAGTGGACCCCTTGCCATTTGTACCAACGATTGAAATATCAATCTCTGGTCTGCTCAGAGTCTTAAGCATTGGATTCTGCTGAAGGCTTGCCAATCCTGATTCAAATTGTGCAGGATCAAACCTGCGCGTTTTTTCTGGATTGATTCGCAGTGCAAGGGCTGCATCGAGCAGAGATTCGTAGTCCATATGATTGGATCAACCTCGCTTAGCCTTAAGATTACTTAGCAAAACGCGTTCCATGAGCGATTCGGGTGCCTTCTGCCCTGTAAAGAGTTCGAACTGGCGTGTGGCCTGATACAACAGCATTTTGTATCCGTACACGACTGATGCACCTTTTTTTTCTGCAAGGTCCAGGAGTGGTGTGCGCATGGGAGTGTATACTATGTCAAATACCACATGATTCTTTCTGATCCAGGCCGGGTCAAAATTGAGTTCCGGAAGTACACCTTCGAGACCGTTATGTGAACTCATCCCGGACGGAGTCGTTTGAATTAGCATGTCGATTTCTTCTGGCTGTATCTTATCAAATCGCTCTGCTCGAAGGAGACAATTGGCTTTTGGATGCCCGGCAGAAAGGTCCTGGACGAGCTTCTGTGCCTTTTTGATGTTTCTTCCCGTGATCCAGATTGCGGCCGGTCTGGATTCAAGCAGCAGAGAATGAGCAATTGCAACGCTCGATCCGCCGTATCCGCAGATCAAGTACCGTTTACCGCCCGCGCGATGGCGTTCGTGCAGGGCCCTGACGGCACCCGGACCATCTGTATTATAAGCCGAAATCGCGTTCTTCTGAAAAAGCAAAGTATTTGCCGCCCCGCTCATAGACGTTAGCGGATCTTGCTGGTCTGCGATTTTTGCGGCCCAGATCTTGTGTGGGATTGTAACAGACAGGCCTTTGATACCAAATGACAGTAATGCCTTTTTTAATGTCGGCTGTACAGATTCAGCCGGGAAGGGGACATACACTGCATTGACGTTTCTGGCCTTAAAGGCCGCATTGTGCATGGCCGGACTGAGTGAATGGGAAACGGGATTGCCTAGTATGCCAAACACAGAAGTTTGCCCATTGATCTCTAAAGAGTGCATTTCTGCAAATCTGCATTCCGGGTCACATGTAAAGAGCTATTTCCGTACGCATGGGGCAAAATGATGGTCAAAGAATCTTGAAAACTTACCGATCGTGGAATTAGAACATGGCCTTCCCTGAAATTATTCTTGCACTCATTGTTTACGCAGCCTCTGGCATTGCAGCTTCCTATTATTTCTTTGTTGTGAAACGCAAAGATCTCCTCGGGGGATTCTGGGGTGGGGCCGTGATTGGACTCGTTGGTGCTGTGCTTGTCAGTGTAATCACAAGTATCGACGCATGGTTTATCCGGCTGATATCCTGGCTCATGATTCCCCGCATTGGAGATAGTTTTCAGATTCAGGTGAACCTGATTGCATCTGTAATTGGTGGCCTGGTATTCGTAGCGATCCTGAATCGGATCAACCATAGTAAAGATAGAAGAAACTGAGCCAGTAGACACCGACTACTATTTACGACTTCGCAGGCGCTGCCCGGCGAGTTTCGGGAATCAGCTCTTTCCGGGAAAGGGCGGCGTATACATATGGATTGGCTCTTTTGAATCTGAAGTCTTATCTTCGGGTCTGATTGCTACAATGCGCGGCCGACCGGCCGTCGATTTATCCACTTCTTCAATTCGAATTACAGAATGCAGTGGAATGTAGATCCGTTTGGTGAATTCAAATTCCTGGCGGAGTGCGTCTTCTGTGGGATCCACAAGCAGCGCCGATTTTTCACCGAATACGAGGTCTTCGATTTCCACAAATCCGAAGAGGCTCCCCTGCGATACCTGTCTTGCATAGACGTCGAACATCTTGCCATTGTTCATGAATAACACGCGGTAGAGGGTCTTTTTTTCCATTCTGGATAAGGCCAGTAGCATGCAGGGTGGCCTGCTGTCACGCTGAAAGTTCAAAAATCGGCGCTTATCCTTTTTTCTAGAATCCCGATGCTGAATCAGGAGCTCAACAAATGCCATCGCCCCCTATTAACGGAATTGGAACTAGCATGGATACGCAGGATACGATTCGTAAACTGCTCGATGTTGAAAGACAGCCGCTTAAGCGCCTTGAGTTTGATAACGAAAGAAACCAGATCCTGATCAAGGCCTGGGAAGAGGTCCGCAAACGCACACGCACCCTTGCCGATAAGTCCCAGGCACTGTATAGCTTTTCCGGCGCATTTGCGACCAAGAGCATTATTTCAAGCGATCCAGGTGCTGTAACCGGTCAGGCAGCCCCTGAAATGGATAACCAGGACATGCAGATCGAAGTGACTAAATTGGCCACACATCAAAGAATTCACTCGGCTCCGGTTTCCCCTGAGACTGAACTTCCAGCAGGCAACTTTTCCTTAACCATTGGGGAGAAGACCATTGAGTATGAATTCCCTGGGGGGAAGCTTCCAGCCTTGCTCCGTGTTCTCAAAGCTAAATCAGTCGGTGCAGTGGATATCAACATGATCCGCAAAGACCAGGAAAGCTCGATTCTTGTGTTCAGGTCGCTCACAAGCGGAAGCAAAGGCAAAATCGAGTTTAAAGCAGCAGCTCCAGGGCCCCTTGTGAACCTTGGACTTCCTCCGGCAGAGGGAGGAGCGGCAGTCGTCGCAGAAGAGGCCCAGGATGCAGTGCTCAAACTCCATGGCGTTGAAGTTAAACGACCCTCTAATGAAAATCTGACTGACATCCTGGAAGGTGCAAGCCTCACACTCAGGAAGGTAACAGCGGGTCCCGTAAGCCTGCGCGTGCAGGCCAACTCAGAGGCAATCGAAAAGCAGATCCAGGACTGGGTAACAGCATACAATGACCTGACCCAGTTCTGTCGCGATAATTCAAAGACAATCAAGCGAGAGGAATTCGAACGCAACCGTCCCTCGTCTGATGCTGACATCAGCGAAGGCCTGCGACGACTTCAGGCAGGAACAGGCGTATTTGCAGCTGATTCGAACATCAGGCAGCTTAACGTAACGCTTCAGGGTATCGTTTCTGGCAGCTATCCTACTACCAAGCAGGGTGGAGCTAGAATGCTTGCCGATATCGGAATTACATCAGGGGCCAGGGCAACCTCCAGTGATGAAACGAACTTTGGAGTATTGGCCCTTGACTCAGACAAGCTCAGAGCGGCCCTTTCGACGGATGCAGCATCTGTCAAAGAGCTCTTTGCCATGGATGTAAACGAGGATGCAGTCATCGATAACGGTGTGGCTTTCAAGATTCAGCAGACCCTGGGGCCGTATAATCGGATGTCAGGGGGGTTGATCACGAGTAGAATTGATCTTATAAAAACGCAGATTGCCGACAATAAAGAGAGAATCCGGAAAAAGGAAATGAGTCTCGTAGGCAAAGAGCAGGATCTTAGAAGGCGCTTCGGTAGAATGGAAAGCGCCATCCGCGAAGGCCGAAGCATGAGCCAGTCCTTGAACGGGCTGTCACGCAATGGCGGAGAATAGAGGGAATATGCAAATCTACGTTAACAACACAGTACTGGACGCAAGTTTAACAGACGAAAGCAACATGGCGCAGGTCTATGAAGCGGTAAGCAAATGGACTCAGGCAAACCATAAGTATATAATCGGGGTGGAAGTGGACAATCAGATCCTCTCCCAGGAACAAATGGCCAATGTGGCAACGACCAACATCCAGCGCGTTGACTTCAAAGTGGGCGACGAAGTTGATATGATGCTCGATAGCGTTGCGGAAATGGACCAGTACGTTGAGCGTGTGGGTTCAATCCTATTTGAAAGGAGCCATCTTACTCCTGATGAAATTCAGAACCTCAAAGATGGAACAGTCTGGATTTCTCAAATCATCCGCACATCGTGTGCAATCCTTCGCCTCAATCCAGAAGAGATTCTCTGCCCTGTTGTAGGTGAAGAGGGCGCCGTTGCAATGTCAGTGCAAGAAATATTGGGCAACCTGGCGGAAAGCGCAGAACACATTAAGCAGGAAGATCCGGCTACGGTCCAGGATTATCTAGCTGACTTGCGTGACCTTAGATTCTTCATTCTGAAACTGAAAATGCAGCTCATGACACTGAATGCAGGCCTCGAAGAACTTCTTGAAGTTGTAGAAGAGTTTGAAGTCAAGATTCCTTCACTCATTGAAGAGATTGTTCAGCTCAATGCGATGTTCCAGTCTGGCCAGGACTTTCAGGCCCTCGAGAATCTGGACAACATCATTGAGCGTCTGAATGGCTATCTTTCGGCAATGTTTGCAACCGAGTATCGTATGGTTCAGGAAAAGGGAATGAATCTTCCTACGGGCGAGCACGGAAGCTTCCAGGCAGCTGCAGATGCGATGACTACAATCCTCAAAGACCTTTCTTCTGCAATGGAACAGTCTGATATTGTAGCGCTCGGTGATATCCTGGAATATGAAATGACAGAAAAGCTGGGGCAGTTGCGTCCATTCCTGGGCGAAATGCGCGAAATCCTGGTTGCAGAATAACGCCACTCTTCGCCCCGTGCGTGGTGGCCTCTGTTCTCGAACTACTCAACGTCTTCTATAAGAAAGGCGTTGAGTTTCTACCCGTCCTGGACTCCACTTCCGGAGAACTCCGGGGAATCCTCTCCCGCTCCCATTTAACCGCCGTTGCGTCTGATCTGGATCGTGCAGGCGCCAAATTCACCTCGATACCGCAAGAACTATTCGAGACCACGGATGCAGGAGAGGCGGCTTCTTTTCTGAGCAAACAAAAGCAAGTGCACCTTATCCTGGACGACGGCACGGGCGAAATTACTCGCGAACCTGCAAGCGTGCTTGCAATGCTTGGAGTTCAACAGCGAAAGAAGGCCGCCGCAGCTCCCAAAGAAACGTTAGGCGGCAATGATCCAACAGGCGATGTTAAACTCTGGCTTTCGCGTATTCTGCTTTCAACTATTCCATTTCCCTTGTACGCAATCGATTTAAAAGGAAAGACTCTCTTCTATAATGGGGCATTCGAGTCAGGAATTCTCTCGGGCTACTTAAATCGCTCCATCAGCAAGGCCGAAAAGATGTTTCTGGATCTATCCCGTGAGATTCTGGCAAACGCTGCAGCGCGTGGAATGACTCCTGACGAGATGTCGGGGGTCCTGGCCAGCGGTGATTCATTTCGCATGGCAAATTTGCAGGATGGGGGAAAGATCGTAGGGTATTTGTTTGCGTTTGAGTCGCAAACTGTTACGTCAGAGCAATTTACCGCACGCATTCGCGCCGGGGCTGGATTCGATTCGGTAATGGATAGATTGGAGAAAAGTATTCTATTATCGCTACTTTCCGATGCAGATTACAATATTAGCCGCACAGCCTCTGTCATGAAAACAAAACGAACCACGCTTCAAAGCAGGATGAAGCGGCTAAAGATTCCATTGAAAGCCCGTGCCCATAGCTCAGCTTCAGGCAAGGCCGCGAAAGTTAGCCGGACCGCAGCATCAAAAAAGGTCAATCTAAAAGCGCGAAAAGTCACAAAAGCAAAACATCGGACAAAAAAATCCAATCGATCAAAATAATGTTTGTCAGTTTGGATTTGCTTGTGGATGTTCACGACAATGAAGCGCAATCAGCTTATAATAATCGGATCAATTCTCGGTGTTTTAATTCTAGTCGTCGGCTATGTCCTAATGCGCGACGACAGTAAAACGCGGAACGCAGAACGGGACTTACTTTCATCGCAGAAAGATCCAACGGTGACCCCTGTTGGCCCGGAAGGAATTCCAATCGTCAATGAAGATCCGCGAGAAGTGCTGGATCGCTATGTAAAATGGTCTCAATATCCGCCGCATTCAAGACCGCTTCATGCTGGTATGGTGGATCTGATTGATCCATACAACATGGATCGTCCACCCGTAGGAGTCATTCAATCGCCTGCGCAGGGCTGCACAATGAACGATGGCATTCCCCGCTGCGATAAGCCTGCGGTTTTCTCTGATGTGAATTGTAAGATGACACCCCAGGCAAGCATTTCAGTCGGAAAGGGAGATTTCAAAGTTACGTTGCGCTGCTTTAATAAAGAGGGTGTCAATGTTGCATTGAGTAGCATCGTCCCAAAAGTTTATAGAAATCTACATCGTAAGGACTATCCAACGTTGCCTCCAGTCGCGTATGGCGATAAGGGAACAGACGGAGATGACAAAGCTTCAGACAATATTTACACATTCCTGATTCGTCCAACCCAGCAAGATTGGGGTGATTTGTTTCTGGAAGTGGATTTTGAGGTAAACGGTCTCAAGCACAATCAGCGCACCAGCTGGTTTAGCACCCCACAAGTTATTGCTGAGTTCCGAGACGGGGCGCAGGATTCAATTCGAAACGGGCATCTTGTTGTAACGGTTCCAGTGACCATTCACAAAAAAGGCTACTATACATTTGATGCAAATCTCCAGAGCCAGGCTGGATCCAAGGATTTCGTTTCAAGCTCCAGTGTTGAGGGGGATTTTGAAGCCGGAGCACGCACAATTGAGTTCCAGTTCTGGGGCAAAGTGATCCGCGATACGGGTGCAGACGGCCCCTACGTAGTGCGTGAGATCCGCGGACGCAGGAACAACTCTCCAGTAACCCCTTCTATGGTTAGAAAAGCAATGGAAGAGAACCGTGAAATCTCCGGAAATCACACCGAGCCCCTCTGGGAATACATGGCTCCGGGAGCAAACCACGTTACGCGCAGCTATACAAGCGACGAGTTCTCCAAGGAAGAATGGAATTCCGATGAGAAGCAGCAGCGCATTGAATTCTTGAAGAAGCAAATCGAGCAAGAATAGCTAGAAAAAGAGCTTGCCCCTATTTTATGCGCAGGCATTTTAAGCCTGTATAAGATAGGGGGATATCTATTATGAAGAAATTGGCTATTCTGGGGCTACTGCTCCTGGCCTGCAGCGTTGAAGCTGCGACCTACAGACTTTTCGTTCACGGCAGATCAGACAAAAATCATTGCCAGACCATTTCAAGCACAGCCAGCGCTACAAGCGACTATAACGGCTACTGGGGCGGCGCTGTAACGGGTCTCGCTAACGTTCGCTATGTTGGCTTTGACGGCACACAGAGTGGTGGAGCTTACAGCTGGAACAATTGCGGTGCGCAAAAACAATTGAACGATGCGCTGCGCGTGTTCTGTACGGCGGGCAACTCCTGCGAAATCTACACGCATTCAACAGGTGGCCTGGTTGCAGCCGCTTACTTTGGACTTAACAACCCATCTGGGTTGAGCATTTCTCGGATTCAGCTGCTTGCATCTGCAGCCGGTGGATCAGAGCTTGCTGATATTTCTGTTAGCTATCTTGCCTGGCTGGGAATTAAAACGTTAGGCGGAAACCTTGATCAGTCTGTGAGCACACGCGGTGCAAGAAACGGCTTCAATCATAACAACGCAGGCGGCCGCACGCTTTACACAACATCTGGCGAAGGATCTGATTACTGGAATCTAACCAGCCCACTGCTTCCTGGAAAGGATGACGGCGTTCTTGCAAACCACAGTCTTTGCAATATCAACAGCGTCCGTGACGTGGGAGTTTCCTGTACACGTGGAAGTGCTGCAATGCGCGAATCGTATCGTTGCGGATTTCTGTGGCTTTCCACTTGCTACAACAATTACTCACGCTGGACTCCGTACTACACTGTTTGGCAGGGCGGAAGCGGTGAATCGCATCGTGATGCTAACCGGGACTACAATCGTCGCTAATCGCGCGATTTCAATCGTGTGAAACAGGAAGGCCGGCGCAAGTCGGCCTTTTTTTTTCGAGACTCATCTGTCTTTCCGAAACCACGGGGCCGGTGCCATTCCCGGATTCCCGACTCAAATTCCGCGAGCCGCCAGAGCGTCATTTGCTAACGGCCTGTTGGATTAGCTGGTCTTTTTTAATTTAACTCCTGCCCCAATTCCGGTTTAGTGGTCATGAAGCAATGAGATTGCTTTGGTTTCGCAGACGTTATGCGCGATGAACACCTGTATGACCCACCGCTTGAAATAGAATGGCGTGAACCGGAAGATGGTAAAGCGTTTGTCACAGATTTGCCCGAGCCTCCTTCGGGCGATAAGACCGATCAGGCATTCTTCTATAGACTTCCATCAGGAAAGGTAGTAGGGTATTTCAATCGCTGCATGCATGTGCGCATACCGCTTGATTACGATGACAAGAAATTCCTGGATTCAAACGGGTTTGTAGTTTGCCGCGTCCACGGTGCCAGATACGATCTGGAGACTGGTGATGCAGTTTTGGGACCTGCCTATTCTGGTCTCACCAAAGTACAACTGAGTATGGACGGAAATCGAATGCGCGTGACTGGCTGGAAAAAGGGTAACATGGCATGAAAGCAGAAAAGGCCGCAGTTTTTTACGATGTAGATGGCACACTGGTGCATACAAACATTCTTCATGTTTACATTTACTATGCACTTAGATTGCCCAAAATCTCAGAGAAAGCCCGCAAGCTGCTCATGATAATGCTATTTACGCCGCTCTATGTCTTGATGGAGCAGATGAGCCGAGTTATTTTCAATAAGTTATTTTATAAAAATTATAAAGGAATTCCAGAGGAACGCTTGCGCATTCTGGGTCGCGAGCTTGTGCGCGATGGTTTGATGCCGAATGTTTATAGGGATGCGCTAGATCGGATCAAACAAGCGAAAAAGATGAAACTCACTCAGGTGCTGGTTTCTGGGTCGCTGGATTTCGTAATGGAGCCATTCGCAAAGGAGATTGGAGTAGATCATGTACTTTCAAACTCCCTGGAGATGAAGGCTGGAGTTGCGACTGGCGCTTTGATTCCTCCTGTCCTGCCCGGTAAGGAGCGACTCAAGCTCATGAAAGACTTTGCAGCCCGCGAGAATATTGATCTTTCAAAATCGTATGTATTTGCTGATTCAAAATTTGATCTGGAAATGCTTGAGGCAGTAGGATTTCCGGTTGCAGTGAATCCCGATAACAAACTCAAAAAAATCGCAGCGCAGCGCGGCTGGCCAATTGTAAGCTTTGCATGAGGGAAAATTCTATGGCAAAAAAGAAAGTATTAAATGCAGCTGCGCCGGTCAATGAATCAGCAAACGTTAGCGGGTCAGGCCATGCTGCGCATAATGTGAGTTCAGCTCCTTTCTCCGTGCTTCAGACACTCAAGGGCAAAACAATTTTTGTAATTGGCGGAACGGGATTCCTGGGTCGTGTGATGCTGTATTATTTTGCCAAACACATTCCTGGCGTAAAACTAATTCTATTGATTCGTCCAACGCACGGTAGAACAGGACAGGATCGACTTGAGAAGGAAGTTCTAAATTCACCCGTGTTTACCAATAGTCCGGATGACAAAGACCTGGGGAAACGCACTCTTGAAATCACAGAAGTAATCGATGGCGATGCGAACCGACCATTTCTTGGGATGACAGCAGAGAAGTTTGCAGAAGTGGCTTCCCGCGTTGACGCAGTCCTCAATACGGCTGGTAACGTTGAGTTCAATCCACCCCTGGATCTGAGCTTAAATGCAAATACTCTGGCTACCATGCAGGCCTTGAATTTTGCGGAGGCCACTCGCGGTAAAAAATACGTTCACATATCCACTTGTTACGTTGCAGACCGTACGATTTACAAAGACTTTGCTCCAGAAATTCCGGTTTCTGGAACGATCGTTTCTGCACGAGGAAATGAAATCAAGATCGATGTGGAGCAGGAAATTGCTGCATCTAAGGCTAGGATCGAAGAGCTTCGCCTTGAATACGACGGTGAAGCAAAAATGTCTGAGTTTCGTGAACGCGCACGCAAGGAACTCAAGAAGATGGGTCGCGATGTTCAGGATCGCATGGTAGACAAAATCGCAAAGAACATCAGAACGTTTGAACTGCGCGAAGCCCTCACGCGCGCAGGAAAAGAACGCGCTGAGCGACTCAATCGTCCTAACGTCTATACGTACACAAAAAGCCTGGCAGAACTGATGGTTCAAAGCAGAGCCGGCAAGGTAGATTCCACTATCGTTCGTCCGTCTATTGTTGAGGCGGCAGTAAACATCCCATTCTCCGGCTGGAATGAGGGGATTCAAGGATCCGCTCCCATTATTTACATGATGCATCGGGGGCATAGAATGATTCCCTCGCTATCGAACAATCCAGAAGAGCGCGAAGACGCTATGCTTGATCTTATACCTGTGGATTTTGTAGCAGCGGGAACCATTCTAGCCCTCACGGCCCTTCTCAGAAAAGAACATAGGCCCGTTTATCAACTGGCTGCGGGTCCAATTCGGACACCCATGACAATTAGTCGTTGTTTGCATATTTCACAGACAACGTTACGCGACCTTGTGCGCGCAGAAGACACAGGTGTAAAACGATGGGCCAGGCTTAATATGCAGGCAATCACTGTATCACGCAAGACGTTTGAGAAATTCTCAAGTCCGCGCACCCTTAAGGTCCTGGAAAAAGTCAAAGCAAAAGGAGAGGCGTACGAGGAGCGCGCCACCGGGCCAGCTGCGAAATTCCTTTCGCGCATGAATCAGAACATAACTAAGATGTACAACGTGAGCATGCTCAAGAATAGAATGTTCCAGGAGTTTATGCCATTTATCAATCATGGATTCCCGGTATTTCAAAATCAGAATGCGATCGAACTCTGGCGCGATCTCCCGTCTTCTGAAAGGCCAGTTTTCAGATTCAATCCGCAAGATCTTGACTACATAGAATACTTCTCTGATATCCACATTCCTGGTGTAGTTAAGTATGTGTTTCCGG
>JAIOPQ010000105.1 GCA_021413825.1 Spirochaetia bacterium
ATGGGTGTTCTGAAGAAATGGCGGAAGGATGTTGCTGACTATCGAGGTTTTGATACGTCGATTATACTTTCAAATCGCCAGCTGGAACAGATTGTAGAAATAAGACCATCTCGCATTGAGGATTTGAAAGCAATGGATTTGATGAGCGACTGGAAGCTTACCAATTATGGGCCAATGATCCTGGAAATTCTAGCCGGCAAAACCCCCGCAATGCCCGCGCATTTAAGCAGGATTCCACCCGAGAGTCGCCGAGTAGAACTCTGACTTTTATTTGTTGCCCGGGGCCCCTTCTGAGCATTCTGGGGCTATGTTTAAAAAGATCAAACTGACAAGACTGGCGCTGACCAATCTCATATTGCTTGCACTCTTTGTTGGTTCATTTCTAAGCCCGCTCATCTATAGCGGCTTCAGGAGTATGTGGCTCGATCATTCGGGCACGGCTGATCCGATTCCTGAAGGAGAGCAAAAAGCAGCGCTGGCCCTGCAACAGAGCTACATGAACGTGTTTAAGAAAGCTTCTCCGTCCGTTGTATTCATTAAGACCAATGTTGTTGTTCCTCCTCGTTTCTGGTTTGATTTGTATCGCCAGGTAGAGGGCGCTGGAACTGGAATCGTAATTGATAGTGATGGTTATATAGTAACCAATAATCATGTAGTTGCTGGTGCGCAGAAGATTGAAGTTGTTTTCAGCGATGACCGCAAAGTTCGCGCAAAGTTGATTGGCCGCGATGAAACGAGCGATATTGCACTCATTCGCGTTACAAATGAAAAAGTTACTCCTGCTCTTCTTGGTGATTCAGATAAAGTAACTCCGGGGATGCTCGCATTTGCATTGGGATCTCCGTTTGGTCTGGAGAGCACGTTTACTGTTGGAATTATCTCTGCAAAACACCGTAGCATTGATAACACAAAATACACTCGCATTCAAACCGATGCGTCCATCAATCCTGGAAATTCCGGCGGTCCTCTGTTAAATATTTTTGGCGAGGTGATTGGAATCAATCAGTCGATTATTTCTCCGGGAGGCCAGGGCGGTAGCGTCGGAATTGGTTTTGCAATTCCAATTAACGAAGCTAAGATTGTAATTGAACAACTCAAGAAAGAAAAACGCGTGATTGGGCGACCTTCATTGGGTGTGCAGGTTGGCGTAGCCACTCCTAACCTGAAACAGTACTTGAAAGTCAGCGAAGATTACGGATTGATTGTGCGTTTCGTTGTGCCGGGTTCTGCCGCTGAAGAAGCAGGCGTTAAGGCTAACGATTATGTTTTGAAAGTAAACGACAAGGAACTCAAAGAACCGGAAGAATTGATCCAGGAAGTTCAGAAGGCTGGAGTTGGTGGAAAAGTCAAACTCGAGCTTGTACGCGAGGGCAAGAAGAAGTCCATTGACATAACCATCGGTGAGGATCAGGACAAGGGATGACCCTTTCGCTTGAGCCGGATCCGGAGAAATGGCTGCGGCTTCAGCGCGTCGATTCAACAAACAGCTACGGCCTGCGTGAGGCTCTGCCTTCTGGCAGCGTAATCGTCGCAGATGTTCAAACTTCGGGGCGCGGACGGCATGGCCGCAGTTGGGTGTCGCTTGAGGATTCGCTAATTTTGACCGGCGTTCTGATCTTTTCTGCAGATCTGGTCGCAGATGAGCGCCTATCGTATTTGCCAATACTTGCCGGAGTCGCTGTATTGCGCGCAGCACAGGCAGCTTCCCCGCATTCTGAATTTAGAATCAAAGAGCCAAACGACGTACTCGTAATAAGGAACGGCCATCCAGGAAAAGTTGCCGGGATCCTGGTAGAATCTGAAATTCGCGGAGATTCGCGCAAGGTTGTAGTTGGAGTGGGTGTAAATGGAAGCCGCGCACCGGAAGTATCAGAATCGATTTATCAGCCCATGCCGTTATTCGACAATGCTCCGTTTGACCGCACTCATTTTGCTGTGAGCATGATCCAGGAATTTAATGCCCGGTTTTCGCAAATTCTGGGTTCAGCTCCTCCGGCATTCCTGGGAGAAGCAAAAGAGTATCAGCAAGTAGTTTGAGGAAATATGAAACATCACATCCTGGCTGTCGACATTGGAAATACAAACACGGTGTTTGGACTATTCGACGATAACGATGACTTTGAAATTCAGAAGAACTGGCGCACTGTAACGCGTCGTGACCGTACATCAGACGAGCTTGGAATATTTCTGCTTGGCTTCTTACAATCTTCCGGAATTGATCCTGCTGCAATCAAAGGCTTTATCTATTCTTCAGTAGTTCCATCGTTTAATCCAATTGTTGAGCGCATGGCGGGCGACTATTTTCGCTCTCTAGCATTCTGCGTAAGACACGATAATATTCCGCTCACAATCGATTATCCGCGACCGGAAGAAATTGGCGCGGATCGCCTGGTGAATGCTGTAGCAGGAAATACAATTTACCCGGGCAGCCAGATCATTGTTGATCTTGGAACTGCTACAACCTTCTGCATTGTCAACGACGGGCACTATATAGGCGGAAGCATAGCTCCGGGGCTAAAGTTATCTATGGAAGCATTGTTCAGAAACACAGCACAGCTTTTTCCAGTCGAGTTCTCAAGACCTCCCTGTGGTGTAATTGCCGATACAACGAGACATGCAATTCAATCCGGATTCTTTTTTGGCTGGGTGGGTCTGCTGCGCGGAATTCTTAGCGAGATCCACAAGGCATACCCGGATCAGAAGTATCAGAATATCGCCACAGGCGGACTTGCGGCGATGATTCATCGGGAAGTACCGGAACTGTTTGACACCGTAGACCCCATGCTCACGTTGCGCGGACTCAAGATCATCTACAAGGCAGGCAAATCCGGTGGATCTATTTCGCACTAAGCCTATATCACAGCTTCAACAAGAAGCGTCAGGACATGTACTCAAGCGTGCACTCGGTCCATGGAACCTAACGTTCCTTGGGATAGGTGCTGTAATAGGTGCCGGCATTTTTGTTCTGACCGGGCAGGCCGCGGCCAATCATGCAGGTCCAGCCATTACCCTCTCGTTTGTTGTGGCCGGTATGGGTTGTTTTTTCGCCGGACTTTGCTACGCTGAGTTTGCATCCATGATTCCAGTTTCCGGAAGCGCTTACACGTACGGCTACGCAACCATGGGCGAGATGGTTGCATGGATCATTGGTTGGGATTTGGTTCTGGAATATCTATTTGCATCTGCCACCGTTGCCGTGGGTTGGTCGGGTTATTTTAACGCATTCCTCGCAGAATTGAACATTTACTTACCGGCAATCCTTACAAGTGCACCGTTTACAGTTCAGGGTACCCACGAAATTGTGCGCTCAGAGCTCTGTGTCAATCCGGCCACCACAGCGATTTTTGTAGATGCTGTAACTCACGGAAAGATTCCGCTCGATCAGTGCCTTCAGGCAGGCGGAGTAATCATGCAAGGTGTTTTGAATGTTCCAGCAATGGTACTCATTGTCCTGGTTACGATTTTGCTTGTGATTGGAATTAAAGAGTCAGCAACCTTTAACAATGTGGTCGTTGCACTGAAGCTACTCATAGTATTTGCTGTAATTGGATTTGGTTTCTTCTATGTAAACACGGCTAACTGGACACCTTTCATTCCAGATCAGCTGGTGGATTCTTCCGGAAATGGGATCTTTGGTAAGTTTGGTTGGACTGGAATTGTTGCAGGTGCTGGAGTAATCTTTTTCGCCTACATTGGATTTGACGCGGTTTCAACAGCAGCGCAAGAAGCTAAAAATCCTCAGCGCGACTTGCCAATTGGAATTCTAGCTTCCCTCCTGGTCTGTACGGTGCTCTACGTGTTGATGTCGCTTGTGATGACGGGCCTTGCGCCTTACAAAGAACTTAACGTTCCGCATCCAGTGTTTGTTGCAATCGACCATGCCGGGCCTGCATTGAAATGGTTGGGTTTTCTAGTCAATATTGGTGCGATTGCTGGTCTTGCTTCCGTAGTGCTTGTGCTTATGATGGGACAACCTCGCATTTTCTATTCAATGGCGCGTGACGGCCTACTTCCGGAAGCATTTGGTCGCGTGCATTCCAGGTTCAAAACTCCCTATGTTGCAACTATCATCACGGGCGCCGCTGCTGGTTTGATTTCTGGCTTATTTCCAATCGGAATCCTGGGTGAGCTGGTGTCGATTGGAACCCTGCTTGCCTTCGTAATCGTTTGTTTTGGAACAATGATTCTGAGGCGAACAAGCCCAGAACTTGCACGCCCGTTTAAAACCCCATTCGTTCCCCTGGTTCCAATCCTTGGAATTTTAATCTGTGGCTATATGATGTATGGGCTTCCCCTGGATACCTGGCTACGTCTGATAGTCTGGATGGCGCTCGGAATGATCATATACTTTGGGTACAGCTACAAACGTAGCAAGCTGGCACAGAAATAAGAAGATTGGCCACTTAGGCACAGGGAACACGGAGGACTTGTGTCATTCCTTCGTTTGCTTGCAAAATGCGTTTCCAGGAATTTAACCACGGCACAACGCATCCTTCTTTTTGTTCGCCTCCAGGTCTCTGCGACCTCTGCGGTCAATCTCTCATCGTTTGGAAAGCTCTGGTGCTGCCGGGATTGCACGATGCTGCGTGAGCGGGAAACTTCGGAATTGATAAAACCGTTCCGTGTTGCTCGCATCGTTCAGAAGTTCTACAATTGAATCATTTCCTTTTATCTTTGCCAGGTCCTGTGCTGTAAAATGATCCTGTGCTTTTAAGAGCACGTTTGCATGGCTTTCGATTAGTTTTTTGATTGCATCTTCATGGCCGTAGTAGGCAGCAAAATGAATCGCAGCCCAACCCTGGTAAACAAAATCTATATTGGCCCCGGAGGATAGGGCCGCTGCAATTGCATCTGCGTCACCAATCTTTGCTGCTGCGAGCAAATTCATGTCCAGCTTTGATTGATTTGGATTTTGCGCCGGTTGGACAACTGGCTGGTTTGGATTGCGAAGGTCCTTTGCAAGCGCCAGCATCTCTGCACCGTTCAAGGGGCGGTTATATGTTACAACGTTATCGCCATAGCCGTGCATGACTGAACCACCAGCGAACTGTGAAAATTCAAATCCGAGCGGACTGCCGTGTAAGCTGGAACCCGCTTTGTAATTAGGAAGGACTTTGAGCATGCGATCATCCAGGACAATATCGCGGAGACGTTTTCCGTCGAAAAGAACGCGAGCTCGTTTTGCAGCCGGATCAATGGACACAATGATGTTATGCCAGGTGTTCACGCGAAATGCAGCGTCCTCAAGTTTGTACTCCCAGCTTCCCAGCGAACCATCTTCTCCACTGGCGTACGTTGGATCGATGCTTAACAATAGCGTGCCTTGCCAGATTTTCAAGTCGACCAGCCCATAGCCCAGAGTAGCCAGATGGCCGCGGCCCTGGTCGGGTGATAATCGGCGAAAGTTAAAACTGAAGGCCAGTCCGTTCTTGTAAGGCTCTTCTTCTTTGCTTTTGTAGCTAAACCAGGCCGTACTCTTTCCGTCATACTTACCATTTAGATAGACCGACCCGGATTCCAGCTTGGCCGTGCCTGCAAGTCTGAAGTCCTGTTGAGTTGCAGTGGAGTCTTTCAGGTTATCAAACGTGAAGAATGATGTTCGGCCACGCGCAAGATCAACCTGGCTGCTTACGTCAGAAGGTGCTACAAAATCCTGCTCCGGCGGACGGAACGTTAGGCGAACATCAATCCCATTGGATTTCAAAGCGTAAATTAACCAGCGCCGCAGATCAGCCACACCGCCGTCGTATGCGGAAGGCGCGCGTCCTGGATAGCCCATTTGCGAGGTTGCAAGAAGCTTACCGTCTTTAATGAGAAGAACCGTGCCCAGCGTGACGCCCTCTTTCCCGACTTGAATATTTTTCTCCTGGTAGAGCGCATAGATCTTTGAGTGAATCGTTCGGACCGAATTGTAGTCAATTACCCCCAGTTGAACACCCTGAACGTCCCGGTTTGCATTCTCGAACATCTTTGATGCGTAGGAACCCACGTCGCAGCCCAACGAAAGGAATGCAAGGAGGGGTTTGTCGCGTGACAGAGTTTCAAAGTTTGCGTCCGTGACACTCACTGTCGCCGCAAAAGTTGGGCAAACAAATAGGAAAGAGAAAAAGAAGGCGGGAAGGAAACGCATGCTGGAGAACTCCTGTGGGATTTGCGGGTTATCAATCAATTACGTCAATTAGACGTCAATCAATGCGGACTGGTTCGCACCTAATTTTCTGAGAATCAAGGTTGCGGTTCTGGGAACGCTGAATTGAGATATTCCCATTCTTTGGTTCGAACTTCCGTCAGAAATGAATCGAACAATTCGCGCGAAACCGGAAGCACAGCGTAGTAACCTTCCTCGACAGTGGCGAATAGCGGATAGATTCCGAGCATCCTGGACATGAACCTGGCCGGTTTTATTAGCAATGCATTGATTGGTCTGTGCGCGAGTTCGTAGAACGATTGCATGTTCTGAATTACCAGCTCTAGATGCCTGCGGCGCGTTACTGCCTGGCCTGCTGCAAGATACAACGTTCGATATCGATCGACTGCGATCGTTTGGCCCGCCCCGTATCCCTGCTCAACCAGTAACCGGGCCAGAGCTAAATCCAGTGATTCAGTCAGTTCGTTTAGTTCAATTAAGTGTTCGATGTTGTTTCTGGTTTCTTCTTTGACCAGGTTCTTGACGTTCTGAAACGTTCCCAGCGCAAGTCTTCGCCATTCTTGATTGTTTTCAAGGCTATAGATTCGATCAAAGAAATATTCAACCATGGGCCGCGTATCTTCACGTTGGAAGTAGGGAGCGTACGACTGGTGGAAGCGTTCGATTTGAACTCGAATGATTTCCACTTTTGCCTGTTGCAGCAGTTCGGTGTTTTCCGACGCCATGTCACGAATCTGGAAACGAGGCACTGTACGTCATGCCGGATTCCGGCGAGCGACGGCGCCCGAAGAATTTAGAACAGACTGCAAAGTGCATGGGAATTGAATCCGCGGACGGATGCCGATGAACGCAGATGGGCTCAGATCAGAAAGAGAGATTTTATCCGCGTCTCATTCGTGTCCATCCGGGGTTACTCCTTTTCCCGTGGTAAATTCTTTGACGCCTGGCCGTATTACCACAATTCCGTTTTATGCAAATAGGAACCCCGAGATCTGCCAATTCACTTAGACTCATGCTCTTGGGATCCGGCGAGTTGGGGAAGGAAGTTGCCATTGAAGCGCAGCGGCTTGGCGTACATGTGATTGCTGTAGATCGTTACGCAAATGCGCCTGCCATGCAGGTTGCACATGAATCGTATGTGATCAACATGCTCGATGGATCGGCTTTGCGTACACTCATAGAAACGCACAGGCCAGCCTTGATTGTTCCTGAAATTGAAGCGATTGCAACAGACACACTTCTAGAATTGGAGGCAGAGGGATTTACTGTTATTCCTACGGCCCGCGCAGCTAAACTTACAATGGACCGCGAAGGAATCAGACGATTCGCAGCTGAGGAATTAAAAGTTCCGGTTTCAAAATACAAATTTGCGAGCGAAGAAAACGAATTCAATGCGGCTGTTGAAACCATTGGACTTCCGTGCGTTGTAAAACCGGTAATGAGTTCGTCCGGCAAAGGGCAGAGCATTGTGAGAAACAAATCAGAAATCTCAAAAGCCTGGCAGTATGCAATTTCTGGAGGTCGTGCAGCTATCGCGCGTGTAATTGTTGAAGAGTTTATTCCTTTTGATTATGAGATAACTTTGCTAACCGTCAGACATTCTGGTGGAACCGATTTCATGGATCCAATAGGTCATTTGCAGATCGATGGCGACTATCGTGAATCCTGGACGCCGCAGCCAATGAGTCAATCAGCCCTGGCCCAGGCTCAGTCGATAGCGCGAACAGTGACAGAAGGCCTTGGAGGTCGTGGGATTTTTGGCGTGGAATTATTCGTACAAGGAGATCAGGTTTACTTCAGTGAAGTGTCGCCCAGGCCACACGACACAGGTCTTGTGACCTTGATTTCGCAGAATCGATCAGAGTTTGCATTGCATGCGCGCGCAATACTTGGACTTCCAATTGGCACCATTCAAACGTACGGTCCGGCCGCTTCCTGTGCTCTATTGCTGGAAGGAAACGTACGCGGCCCCCTGTTTGCTGGAGTGGATCGAGCCCTGGCAATTCCAGAGACCGATTTTCGCCTCTTTGGTAAGCCTGAATTACACGGGAAACGCCGCATGGGCGTGGCTCTGGCGCTGGGAGAAACGATCCAGGAAGCTCGTGAGAAGGCCGTAAAGGCCGCGTCGTTTGTCCGCATCGTCTGATTTTAGCTTGTTCAAATTGAGTCTTTATTCCATACACGGGTATGGCCGGGGAGAAAAAGCGATACATGAGCATCGGCGTGGTGCCTGCAGCCGACAGTGGTATATTTAAAGTTAGCGGTCCATTCCGTATGATTCTGGAACAAACGGATCGTCCGGGCGTGAAGCGACTTAAAAAAGTCATCAAAGAAGAACCGGAAACAGTCGGTGAGTTTCACGATTTCATACGTTACCTGACATCGCAGATCCGCCGCGCAGCCGATTTACTATACCAGGTAGGCGATGAAAGACACAAAAAGCGTGCAGAAACGCTACGAAATCATGCATTCAGGGAACTTGAAGTAGCTCAACGATACGAAACAGACCCCGGCCGGTTACGGGCATCTATGGCTCGGTTACAGCAAGCATTGCGTGATATGAAAGAGGTCGCAGACGAGGAAGAGGTCGAAGGTCATTAAATTTCTTCCGTTCGAGCACTTCGAATCGCATTCGCTCGGCTATTTGTAAATTTTTACTTGCAGTCCGGTAGAATCCCCAAGAATCAGCGGAATATGGCCAAATCAGCTAGCAAATTCTCCTTTCTTGATGTTCTGCTCGAAGGAGTTCTCGAAATCTCAGAAGCCGGAAAAAACGGCACTGTAAAAATCAAGCGCACAGAACTTAAGAACGTGCTTGAGAAAACATTTCAAAGCGCAGTCAAATCCGCAGCCGGTGGAGAGCGTGTTAAGATTCCAATTATCGGAACTCTGATGCGCAAAGACGTTGAGGCAAAGAAAGGTGGAAAGGGACGCAACCCGTTCACTGGCGAAGAGATCATGATCAAACCTCGCGCAGCTACCAAGAAACCTCGCTGGTCTTTTCCTAAGTCTGTTAAAGAAGATTTCGCAAACAAGAAATACTGGTAAACCCGCCGGCCATGGCGCATTTCCTGACGCTCGACTCAGTCCGGGTCGGGTTTCCCATTCAGAAGGGATTGTTCAGGAGAACGCATGGCCATAAGATTGTTTTAGACAACGTATCGTTTAACATTCCGCGAGGTCAGACCGTTGGCCTTGTTGGTGAATCCGGTTCGGGTAAAACTACCGTTGGCCGCGCAATACTAAATCTTGTCCCGGTTCTCTCCGGTGGAATCCGCTACTATCCTGCTCCCGATGTGAATAACTTTATGGTCCTTGGGGGATTGCGCGAAAAACAGTTTCGCTCGCTCAGGCAGAAGCTTCAGATTATCTTTCAAGATCCTTATTCAAGTTTAAATCCGCGCCTTCGCGTGGGCGACATCCTGATGGAAGGACTGCGCGTTCATTTTGTAAAATTAACCCCGCTTGAACGTAGACGCAAATGCGCAGAGACCCTGGAACGCGTGGGGCTATCAGACGCTTCCATGGATCGATTCCCCCATGAGTTCAGTGGTGGGCAAAGACAGCGCGTCAGTATCGCTCGCGCGCTCGTACTTGATCCTGAATTTGTAGTATGCGATGAATGCGTAAGCGCACTTGACGTTTCCATTCAGGCTCAGATTCTAAATTTGCTTCGCGACTTGCAGGCTGAACGTGGGCTTACGTATCTCTTTATTTCACACGACCTTTCAGTGGTTCGGCATATCTCACATGAGATTTGCGTTTTGAACGGTGGCAGAATTGTAGAGCAAGGTGAGACCGCAAAAGTCATGGCCAATCCGCAGCATCAATATACAAGAACCTTGATCGCTGCCCTGCCATCCCTCGTGCCATTGCGCTAGTTTTTCGGAACGCTACAGATTTTTGAGACTTTCTGAGATATGAACCTCAGAGAACCCAGGGCGCTCAGAGATTGGATCGATTGTGGCAATGGCCTAACTTCGGAGGTAATTCGTGCGGCAATTGAAGTACATCGCACTTTAGGGCCAGGTTTGCTTGAGTCTGTGTACGAGCTATCCCTGGTTTTAGAATTGCTATCCAGTGATGTCCGGGTTGAGCGTCAGGTGGAAATTCCGGTCAGTTACAAAGGCACAGAACTCGGAACTAGTTTTCGCGCCGATCTGATTGTCGACAGTCGTCTTATCCTCGAAATCAAAGCCGTAGACTCACTACGCCCAATTCATATCGCCCAAATAATGACGTATCAACGAATCCTAAAATTCCATCGCGGGTTGATCCTGAATTTTAACACACCGTTGTTGAAGGATGGAATCAAACGTGTTTCCGTTTTCCCCCCCGAGCACCCCGGGTCCTCTGAGGTTAAATGACTTCGAAATCATTTCTCTCGCGTACACAGTACTCCGCGGTCACTGTCCCTGGCGGTGATCGCAGCGCGGTAGGCGTCAGCGATTTCATCCACCTTGCAGCCACTGAGGATGAGGCCATATGAAATAAGGCCGCTTGCATTGCCTGTTCCGCTGTTACCGTGTTTTTCCTTTGATCGCAGTCCGTGAGCCGCAGCTACGGCAAACTCTCTTTGTCCCAGGACAACCATGGCTATGCGTAGTTCGGGCAATTTGTCTGCATCCGCGCTGCTTGCTGCAGCTTCAAATACACGCAGTGCCGCCTTTCTTGCCTCGGCATTTTTCTGAAATGAGAAAATGTCAAGAATTGTGGACCGGCGTCCGTAGTCGGAACTTGCCAGAACTGAATGATATGTGGGCGCATATTGTTCGGCTACGGCCACTAGCTCAGCGGGCGTGGCGACCCAATCATCATTAACCAGGCGCTTCAACGATTTAGTAGCATCTTCCTTTTTTGCGATCAGGTGCATTAATCCCGCGCGCTCCGCCGCGATATTGGAATCCAGATACTGAGTCATTGGCTCCGCATATTCTGAATCGCGAAGCACGCTCAGGATCTCCGTCTCTGGAACGGGCAAATCGAGCGCAGCCAGAAAGAGTGTTCCAGGCGAACCTTTGCACGCTTCAATTTCCTGCTTTGCGTCCCGGGCTATACGACGTTTGATAAATGCAGGAGATTGAGTCGCTTTTCCGTTCCATGAAATCATTTCACCGGGAACATTTCCGTTTCTGGCTCCACCCTGGCAGGTCAATTTTACAAGGGCCTTTAAGTACGGTTCTGCTCTTGCATCGTCTGAGTCGAAGCATGACAGAATTGCAAGCGCTGGCTTTGGATGGTCTGGAGTTCCGATTGCCTGAATTGCAGAATTTGCAACGACATCCTTGCGATCATTTCGCATTTTTTCGCACGTGTGATTCAGAACCGCGGATTTAAATTCAGGGGATGCTTCTTTTGAACCCAGCCAGGTTGTCAGCATTGGAATTGATTCTTCTCCAAACCATGAAGTTGCCTCAATTAACAACCTGGACTTGTCAGAATCCGAGGCTTTTTGCATGGCCGCAGAATATTCCTGGTCAAGGTGAGTTTGCGCAAGAATCGGAGTAGGGTTCATTTCTCCTGGTTTGCCATTTGCATCGAGTTTCGATGACGCTATTTCAACGACTACCTGCTTGTTCAGTTCCTCTAGATCCAGGCGTCTGATATCGCGTGCAGTATTGTTTGATATAACCCTTGCTTGAATGAACTCGCCCTTAGTCGTAAACATTCCAGAGTAAGTAATCTGTCCTTTTTCTGTAACTGTGACTAGATCATAGCGTTCAGGAAAGATTGAATTGAGTAGTACAAACGGAATTACAATCAGGCAAACAGGGCTGTGGCCGCACGCTCCACCCCCTTGAGATTTTTCCGTGCGCTCGATTTGAACCAGAGCGCCAGTTTTCTCAAGAGCCTTTACCTGTTCCAGGGTAATCGGCACATCAACGAAGGTTTTAAGTTCTCCGGATCGCTTGCATGAGACCAAAAAAATCAGAATAAGCAAACCTGAAAATACGCAGGCAGTAAGAGCAAGGGCTCTATTCAAACCATAGTTTGGCGCTTTAAGGGATCGATTCATTAAAAGAGGCTTATCCTCCGGTGGCATCTGTCAATTTTTTTCGTTTTTGTTGACTGTTTTAGAGAATGGACGGTCTAAGGGGCTATGCTCAAAATGTGGATCGCAATTCTTGTTTTAACGTCAGTTGCAGTTCTAGCCCAGCGCGCAGATGTGGTTTCCTATTTAACAGATGGTGCTCCGTCTGACGCAGACGATACAAAATCCGCAAGTTCAAGCACTGCTAGATTCAGCGCAGACGGCAAACGCATAGTGTTTATTACGCAGGCGGACAATTTTTCAGGCATGCACACAAAGGTTCACTACTATCAGATTGCAGAAATGGAAATTGCTACCGGTGCCACCAGCTACATTGCAGAAGGAGATTACTATCAATCTGAACCGAGCTACAGTCCGGATGGGAATCGCGTAGTATTTCGCACCGAATCGCAGAACTTTGGTAAGCTGAAGAACAAACTGGATAAAACAGGCAAGCGTACATCGCAGATTGCGGAATGGGATCGAGCAACGGGTAAGGCAGTTTATTTAACGGACGGAGATTTTTGGTCAGACTTTCCTGAATACAGTCCGGACGGAAATCGAGTCGTGTTTCAAACTCGCTCCGGTGGATTCAGCGGAAAGTTCACCGCACGCAAAAATGAATGGGGCGATCCGGAACAACAGATCGCAGAATGGGATAGAAAGACAGGTAAGGTTACGTATTTAACAGACGGGGACGGTGAGTCTTCGCGCCCACGCTATAGTCCTGATGGAAAGAGAATCGTTTTTGCTACCGGAGCACTCAATCTATCGAGCACTCCTCCGGGAAGAAGGTATCAGATCGCTGAGCTCGATGTAGCGTCCGGCAAAATCAAGTATCTGACCAACGGCGATTCGTCTTCCAAGGATCCCACATATAGCCCGGACGGCAAACGCGTTCTATTTGAAACGAGCGCCAACTTTGAGGGACAAAATAGCAGCGGTAAGACTCAGCTCGCCGAGATCGAACTTGCTACTGGAAAAATAATGTACGTAACGCAGGGCGACGACGGAAGTGTAACAGCGTCTTACTCGGCAGACGGTGCGCGCATTGCATTTGTAACGCGCTCTGGAAACTTCGAAGGCACCCACACGGAACGCAAAGACGAGTACGGAAACGTGGCTCAAATCGCAGAATGGTCCCGCGCCACTGGCAAGGTTGGCTATCTAACTGACGGCGATAAGCCTTCGCTCTGGCCCACGTATTCAAAGAAGGGAAGTATTGTATTTCAAACCCAGGCTGATAACTTTTCCGGAGCACATCAGCCGCGTATAGAATATGACATGGCCAGGAATGAAATCCCGGTATTCCAGCTCGCCATAATCAAGCGATAACTCGCTCACGCAGCCCCGCGCGAGTAGTGATCCGGCCAACCGCTTGCGCACCGTGTGGCGAGCGGCTCAAAGAAAACGGAGAGCGTTTCTTATTTGTTCTTTCCAAAATTGGACTGCGGCAAACCTTTCATGAACCGGGCTAGTGATCGATTCCCGGAACAATAAATCCGGAGCAAACTATGCAGCTTCTGCACCCAAAAAAACTTCAGCTGGATTCCCTTGATCCAAAGTCGCGCGAAATCATGGAGAAGACCATTGCCTTTTTTGAAGGGAAAGGATTAAAGAAAGTCAAGCATGACGATCACGAACGCGTCTGGTATGCTGATTTCCTGGAATTCATAAAGCGCGAACAGATCTTTTATGCGCTTATGACGCCTGCAGAGTACGGCGACAGTGAACACGTTCGTTTTGATTCTTACAGGAATAACTACTTCAATGAAATTCTGGGGTTTTATGGCCTTGCCTACTGGTATACGTGGCAGGTGACAATGCTTGGTCTGGGCCCTATCTGGAACAGTTCCAACGAGGGTATTAAGAAAGAGACAGCGCGCAGACTGAAAGAGGGAGCCATCTTCGCATTTGGTTTATCCGAAAAGGAACATGGCGCAGATTTGATTGCAAGCGAGATGCGAGTCAAGGCTGCGGGTCCTGGTAAATACATTGCAAATGGTCGTAAGTATTACATAGGAAATGCTAACAAAGCATCGTATGTATCAACTTTCGCACGCGAAGAATCTACAGGCGATTATATCTTCTTTGCAGCAGAATCCGCGCACAAGAACTACACCTGCGTTCAGAACGTTGTAAATTCACAGAACTTCGTGGCAGAATACGAGCTGAAAGACTATCCTTTAACGGATTTTGAGATATTGTCACGGGGCAGGGATGCCTGGGACGCGTCGCTTTCTACAATTGCATATTGCAAGTATAATCTAGGCTGGGCCTCCATTGGGATCTGCACCCATGCCTTTTACGAGGCAATCAACCACGCAGCAAATCGGACTTTGTTCCGCCACAAAGTGACGGAATTTCCCCATATCAAACAGTTCATGACGGATGCCTGGACACGTCTATTAGCCATGCGTCTGTTCTCGTTTCGCGCAAGCGACTACATGCGATCTGCGTCAGAAGACGACAAGCGCTACTTACTCTACAATCCGCTCGTAAAGATGAAGGTGACAATGCAGGGCGAAGAAGTAGTGAATCTACTCTGGGACGTAATTGCAGCCAAAGGATTTGAGAAAGCGGGGTACTTTGAAATGGCTGCGCGGGATATCCGCGGGCTGCCTAAGCTAGAAGGAACGGCACAGGTGAATATGGTGCTGATCATGAAGTTCATGGATAAGTTCTTCTTTGAGCCACATCCGTATCCGGAGCTGCCGCGCCAGAAGCATTACAACAACGACGATTTCATGTTCAAGCAAGGCAGTACAAGCAAAGGTCAGAACAAGATTCAGTTTCATGATTTCAATACAGCATACAATAGTACAAAGGTAGCTAACGTCAAAATATTCCAATCTCAGATTGAAGTATTCAAAGAATTTCTGTCTAAAACTCCGCCGGACAAAGCTCAGTCAAGAGATCTTGATTTTATGCTGAACGTGGGCGAACTGTTTACCCTTGTTCCATACGGACAGCTTATCATTGAATCCGCCAATTCTGAGAAGATTTCTGATGATGTGCTGGATCAAATATTTGAATTTATGGTGCGTGATTTCTCGAAGTACGCATTGCAAATGTATTCCAGGACCTCAAGCACACCCGAACAGATGGAACTTTGCATGAAAATGATCAAAAAACCGTCTGTAAATGTGGAACGGTTTGCACGCGTCTGGGAAAAAGAGGTCCTTGCCCTGGATCAGGCGTATCACATGAACCCGTAGCCGCCTCTATCGTGCGCTGTTGGGATGACCCTCGTCTCCTAACAGTGTATGGTTGGGGTTGTTTGGTGTTGAGACATCGAAACTCATTGTAGAATCGATTCTCTCGATTTTCAAGCCAGGCCCTCCAAAAGCTGGTATCTGCTTGATTTAGTTTTATGCTCCGTGTATCTTGCGTCCGGAGCGTGAAATGCATAACGACTTCTTTCTGAATTTCTTTGCTGTTTCCATTCTGATCGGCGCACTGTTCTATCTTCTAGTAAGTTTATTCATCTTCTTTGGTATCCCCGAAAAATCGAAGGCCACGAAGGTGCTCGGATTAGCATTTCTATTTTCAGGGATGCTTGCCCTGGCATATGTTCCTGCTTATTCCATTTATGAGCCATGGATTGCCTATCATCGCTGGTTCACTGTTTCTGCCGCACTGCTCGCGCATCCCTATTATGGTCAGATGCTCTACTACTATCCAACGGAACGTTATGCGCGCACCGCCAGGATAGTTCTGGGAATTCAATTGGTAGTTGCTGCTATCGTTACTTCTGCTTTCATCTATGTTTCTCTTTCGCGCCCGCTCGTGTATACGTTTGCCGGCCATCTCTGGGATATTGACATTGATACAATGAGCAAGGTGGTCGCAGGGGCCATTGTTCTGAATATTCTTCATCTAATGATTGCAGGCGTTGTTCATCTCATCAAGCGCAAGGGTGAAAGAGGTAGGCTGGCCGCAATTTATTTCTCGATGCTCTTTGCGGTGATGATTCCGACTTTTACCAACGCACTCAGTCGAGATGGCCTTATGACGCGTGATCTTCATCAAACCATTCTGGTTCTTATGTCGATTGCTGGTCTGTTCACAGCCCTGATGGTATATCTCAATACAACAACAGACAAGACTACATTCATGGCAAAGATCATTGGTGTTAGTCTGGTTACGTTTATGTTGCTCATGGTATTGAATAGTTTCTATTCATTCCAGGACAAGGAAGATGCATACGACTCGCTTCGCGTAGAACAGACTTCAAGACTTTCTGTTGAGCGTGATTATCCGGTTCCTGATCTGGAATACTTGCTCACGTATGAAATTGACAAAGGTAAGTTTGAATTTCTACGCGGAAACGGAGGACAGATTTCTCCTTCCGATCTAATAGGAGAATTCACCAACACATCCCTTTACGAAAGAATTCGCGCAGTTCAGGGTAATAACTGGCAGGAGCAGGTTAAATCGATCCTAAAAGATGCACCTGCGTACGCGCTTGGGTATGTGAAGATTCTTGAAAACGGTATGGCGGGCGACTCCTCACCGCAAGGAATGCTAAAACGATTGGATTCTATGTCGCAGCAAATTGTGTACAGATCCATCAAGATCAAAGAAATTCCTGACGCTCATTTCCGGGAAGACGTGCTCAAGTATGCTGACAAGCTCCCGGCAGAATTGAGTCCGTTTAAAGAGGCGATTTTGCAAGTATCCAGGAAGGAATTTGCAAACGATTCGGATTTTAAGAAGGAAGTTCTGCAGCTGTTCGTGCCGTTTAGAGCGCACGGGATTAGGCACTACCGAAAGAACTCTAACGACACAAAGCATTTCACTGCGTTCTTGCATTTTGATCCGGCCAGCAAGAAGATCTATGAGGCCGGATATTCGTACGTAGAGTATCGGAGTTTCATTCACAAGGTGGGTTTGAAGCTCGTGATGATTTTGTTTGCGGGTGTGCTCTTGATTGGAGTTGGCTTCCGGTTTTTCTTCCTTGGAACTCTTGTCAGGCCCCTTGAGTCATTGCTCGCCGGAGTGCGCCTTGTAAACGCAGGTGATCTGGCAGTCCAGGTCAAAGTGACAATCGCAGATGAAATTGGCTTCCTCACTGAGTCGTTTAACGGCATGGTCTCATCGATTAAGACAGCCCGGGAGAAGCTGGAGCGATATGCAGACGAGCTTGAAGAAAAAGTCAAAGAGCGCACTGCTGAATTGAGTGAAACCCTGCGAACAGTTCAGGAACTAAAGCATCAGCAAGATGGTGACTACTTCCTTACATCGCTCTTGATCAAACCATTAACCAGAAATCTAACTACAAGCCAGAACGTGCATGTTGAGTTTCTGATTGAACAGAAAAAGAAATTCGAGTTTAGAAAATGGAAAGAAGAGATTGGTGGAGATTTTTGTAGTGCGCATTCGATTGAGCTGCACGGTAAGAAATATACTGTATTTGTTAATGCAGACGCAATGGGAAAATCCATGCAAGGTGCCGGTGGAGCACTCGTACTCGGAGCTGTATTTGAATCTCTCATGGAACGCACCAGGAGTATGCCGGTCTTAAAAAATCAATCGCCGGAACGCTGGATCAAGAATGCATTCCAGGAACTTCAGAATGTTTTTGAGAGTTTTGATGGAAGTATGCTTGTTTCAATGGTTCTTGGTCTGGTCGACGACGAGACTGGACTATTGTATTACATAAACGTTGAGCATCCGTGGACTGTACTCTATCGCGCAGGTAAAGCTGAGTTCATGGAAAAAGAGCATATGTTTCGTAAGCTGGGCGTTTCAGGCGTTTCAGGTCAGATCCAGGTTGTTACAGTTCAGCTTGAACCGGACGACGTATTGATTGTTGGCTCTGATGGGCGTGATGATTTAATGATGGGAACGCAGGCATCGGGGGAGCGCATTATTAATGAAGACGAGTATTTGTTTCTGAGCGTCGTTGAAGTTAGCCAGGGAAGATTGCCGCAAATCAGAAGCCATTTGATCGAGCACGGCTCGTTGACGGATGATCTTTCCTTAATTCGGATTTCCTATCGCACAACGCAAGAAGGGAAGCTGGATCATGATGGAAGATTAGAGAAGCTTGCCGAGTATCATGAGCGCGCAAAACAATTCGCCAGCGGCAAACAATTCGCAGAGGCCGTACACGTCCTTGATGAGGCCCTTGAAATGGATTCCAAGAGTCTGAAAACCATTCGGATGCTCGTTCGAATCCTGCTCGATCAGAAGGATTTTGAGGCTGCGTTTGCTCATGCGGAGGATTACATCTATCTAAAGCCGCTGGACACTGACATGATCTACCTGGCTGCGTATCTTTGCAAAAAGTTGAAACGTCCACAGGATGCGGTTGAGTTTGGCGAACGGGTTCGACTACGCGCTCCCCGATTTGTGCGCAACCTGATCAATCTCGCAGAGGTGCATCGCAGTTTGAGGAATCTGAATCGTGCACGCAAGCTGGTAGGAGAAGCTCTGCGGATTGAACCGGAAAATCCCCGAGCCATCAGGCTACGCGACGTTGTTACACGTGAGCTTGCCTTAAAGCCTGAGCTCTGAGCTGAAAACAAATCCAATATCGGGAGTAACGCCGTAGTGTACCATGTTTTCAATGAGCGCTATTGTATTCTCTGCTCTTCCCTGGCGCCATGCAAGACCCAGGGTCACCTGATGCCCGTCTTGTGACAGGTGCCCCATGCCAATGGTTGGACGAGAGAAATAGACGTACTCCGTGATTAGTTTTACGCTGGACACGATCACTTCAAACCCCGCACGAAAGGCCCATTGTTTAGAGGGGAGGCGAACTGAATAAAAATGTCGAGTGGAAAAAGCTGTGTAAGACCAACCAGCACTGAAACCTGGGCTTGCGGGTGACGCTTGTTTTTGTAGAGTCAAGAATGCTCCGCGGTCCAATCCCGGTGTGGAGAGGAATGTACCGGTATGTGCGGGCAGTTTGAATTGAAATCCGCCAACGAGTGCAGTATTTCCAGGAAGATTGCCAAACAGAATTTTTTGCAGGTTTAGCTTTGGATCACCAGGGCCGCTACTTGAACCTCCGCTTACAGGAATCACCTCGCTGCTTGTCCTGATTCCAGGAAACAAATCGTAAATCTGATCTGAGGCAAGAAGGAATTCCAGGGCATTCCCTTCCAGAAAGGCGCGACTCCTCTGGTCTATAGCTTGCGGTACAGGTGATGTTCGAAGCGGAGAGGGCGGGTCGTTTGTCTTTCGCGGATACGTTCTGTAATCAAAATTGCGCGCAGTGTACTGGGTCAGATCGTCGCTTAACGCGTAAAGCCTACCGAGCGGTTCGTAGCTTACATTGAATGTATTTCGTTTATATTGATTTCGGTAGTTCTGTCCCACATTGACCATTTTATGAAATGTTTCAATAGAAGAATCAAGTGCACCCCCACCATGGGCAACCACAGGAACGGAAACTCCAACTTGTAATGTATCGCTGATAGCCCAGCGCAGATTTGGCTCAAGCTGCACTTCTTCTCCATCGATCAAAAACTGACTTCGTTGATAGGACCACACATTCATCCAGCGCAGATTTATACGCAGATTAACTGAATCGGTTTTTTCAAATTCATCGCCCAGGGGCAGAAGGGGTGAGCGGATTGTCTGGAAATTTACGGCGTACGGATAATCTACGTAGGCACCAATTGGACAGGTCAGAAGTAGTGAACCGGCTAGAAGGGCGAGGAAACGTCGTATAGCCGGATGCAGGTATCCTGCTGAATTGTTTGCTCCGGGCATTCCCGGAGATTACCGTTCAGTCAGAAACAGGCAAGAGAAAATCTAGAGTTTGCGTTTAAAGAAATCGATTGCAATTGCAACCTCAGTGGCATTGAAGCCTGTTGTTGTGCGCACATGACCCATGGGTAATTCATAGTATTCAACGGGCACACCCTTAGCTTTCAGTTCTGCAGCTATCTGTTGTGATTGATGATTGGGCACAATCCAATCGTACGCACCATGCATGAGCAAGACTGGAGGATCGTCCGAAGTAACATAACTTACAGGCGAAGCCATTTTGTAAACCTGGGGTTTTGCACCCTTGCTTCCACCCAACAGATCGCTTACCATAGGATTCCCAATCAAATCCGTTAGATCTGCGGGTGCACCGGCGGTTGCAATTGCCTTAACGTTTGCGAATTCCTGGCGGTGTTCATTTCCAGAAAGTCCAAGCAAAAGCGCAAGATGTCCCCCGGCAGAATAGCCCAGCACGCCGATTGAATCTGGTCTAATATGAAACGTAGAAGCATGGCTGCGCATCCAGCGCAGAGCATCCCGGCAATCGTATATCTGAGCCGGAAAACGCGCAGCTGGCGATAGTCTGTAATTTGCGGCTACAGCCACAATTCCCTGGCGAGCAAACTCCTCTCCCACGAGGCGCATTCTGGCCTTACTTCCCCGGCGCCAGCTACCACTGTGAAGCAGCAGGACAGCAGGAAATGGACCGGGACCGGACGGGAGGAAAACATCTGCCAAAAGCACAGTGTCCCCACGTTCTGCGTATACTAGATCTTGCAGCGCCTGAACAGGCTGCTTCTCCGGCACAGACATACAACTAATGACAAGCAGTAGAAGGGCAGTAACGCGGGTGATTTGCATGGCAATCTAATGAAGGTAAATCCAGGAAGACCGGCGAGCAAAGAGTGATGACGGCTCTGTGCGGATCGATTTAATAGTGTGGGTCATGGAAACCTTCAAACACTTTCCGCACATTTTCTTCATGGCAATCTGGCATGCAGTGTTCTGCCTGGCCTTTCTCTTAACCAAGGAAAGGCGGGGCCTACACGACTTAATTGCAGGGATCTGGCTGCTCATAATCCTCTGGACTGCTGTGCGCCGTTGCATCATTATTGCTGGCCTCGCCGATGGCTGGATTTTTCGAATTGTGGGCATGCCAATGGCGCATGGTCCCTGTCTCTATCTCTATACCAGGATTCTTTCCCGGCCGGAATCCGCCCTTAGTTTGCGGGATTGGATTCATGCTATTCCATTCTTTCTGATCTCACTTATAACACTGTTTTCCAGCGCAGACTTTTCGCAGGCCATGGCAGATGTTACACACGCAAATGAGCCAAGATTCATTTTTGTCTTTCTGGGTGTCGCGGGAGGAATTTCTCTTGCAGGCTATTCTTTTGCCTCGCTTCGACTGATTCGATTGCACGGTCGTCGCATAACGGATTATTTTTCAAGAATTACATACTCGCGCTCACTTGTGTGGTTGAATGCGATCTGTGGTTTGTTTCTGGCATTCCTCATTGTGTTTACAACTATGCAGGCTATCTCAACCGGCCCAGGAGCACCAACCTGGGTTGCAAATGCAGCGCTCATGGGCTATATGCTGTTGATTAGTTTCTTTTGTTTGCGTCAGGTTCCCGTATTTCCCGTTTCAAGGGTGCCTGCAATTGCCTCGACTGCGGAAACAGAAACACGTCCAAAATACGAACGATCGTCCTTAAGTGCGGACCGCATGCGGGAACTGGCTGGTATCCTTATCCGTCATATGGATGAAAGCAAACCATATCTGAACGATGATTTGAGTCTTGCAACCCTTGCAGAAAGCCTGGGCTTGACGCCGTCCCATGTAAGCCAGGTTTTAAATGTGGAAATGGGTAAGAGTTTTTATGGATTTGTAAACGAATACAGAGTTGCAGAAGTGCAACGTAGGCTTCAGGATGAACGTTATGCGGAATATCCTGTGATGCGAATTGCCCTTGAGTCTGGCTTTAGCTCCAAGTCCACGTTCCATTCGCTATTCCGGAAAATCACAGGCAAAAGCCCGGGTGAACTTCGTTCCACGATCGCGCCTTAGCCAGGTAGGCGCGGGCCTGCTTCAGTTTTGTAAAAATTTCAAGAAGTGCTGTGAAGTTTCTTCCGGTCGTTCTATCATGGGTCCGTGGCCGCAGGCCTTCATTATCACAGTTTTTGCATTCTTAATCTTAGCCTGGAACACGCTTGCAGCGGACGGATCGATGACTCGATCTGTATCACCCCAGATTATTAGCGTGCGCGCCTGAATCAGGCTCAGCCGTGATTCAATTCGCCCTTTCTCTCCACGGATATCCTCAAATATCTTTTCGTTGAATGGACGATTGCGAACGGCCTTCTCAGCAAAATGTCCTTTGATTATTCCGGGGAGATAGGGAGGCTTGACTGTTGTAAAGGCCATCATCCGATCAAAGTCTTCCACGGTATTTACAAGGAGCGGATTGTTTCCTTTTGCAACTTCAAGTTCCATCTCACTCTTTGTTGGACTCTTGACGCCGGCAGCGTCGATTAACGTTAGAGTGAGGATTTCATCAGGATATGCACTTGCGTAATAAGCAGAAATTGCCCCACCCATGGAACTTCCAACCAGATGGTATTTTTTTACTTTGAAATTTTGCATGAAATCGTGGAGGCGCGTGGCCTGGGAAATGATTGAGTAATTCTCTTCAGGTAGTTTATCGTTTAGACCATGGCCCGGTAGGTCAGGGGCTATTACATGGTATTTATCCGTAAGATAGGCTGACATGCGAGTCCAATGATCCTTTTCGCCGGCAAACCCGTGAACCATCAAAATCGTTTCTCCGTTGCCGCCCTCAGTATATACAAAATGAAATTTACCGACTGGAACCATCTTCTCTTCGAGATCAGCTCGCCCGCGTTCAAATCCGATTGCGCGATTCAGTAACCAGGTGGCACAGTTGCTGGTGAAGAGTATGAGTAGAATGGGAACAATCTGAAGTTTACGCATATGTCAGAGTTTGCGGTAACGAAAATTCTGGCGATTCTTACCCGAATATTTCGGGCCGTGCGTCTGCTACTTACAACTGACTTGCTACAACCGTAGTTAGCATTCCGCCGCGCGGACGCAGCGTAATCTGCGGTTGGGGAATTGCATCCGTCAGGGGTTCAAAGCTGAACTGGCGAGAAATCTCCGCGAGCAACAGAGTTCCTTCCATCCACGCGAACTGATCTCCAATGCATGTTCGCGGACCACCGCCAAAGGGAAAGTATGCAAACTTTGGACGATCACTTTCGCTCTCCCAGCGCTCGGGTTGGAATGCAAGTGGATCGGTAAACCATTTTGCATCACGATGAACTACGAACTGACTCATTAAGATCACTGAACCGGCAGGAATCGAATGTCCCGCCAGGTTAAAATCTGCAAGGGCTTCACGTCCGACGATCCAGGCTGGTGGATACAATCGTAACGCTTCAGCAAATACGTTTTTGCAATACGGAAAGTTCTGAGCTTGCTCTGGCGGGATTGGCTGGTCCATTGAAAGAGAGGAGGTTTGAGTGCGGACTTCCTTCCGCATCAACGCAGCCTTGTCTGGATTCTTAGCAAGCAAATAGAACGCCCAGGTAAGCGCGTTTGCAGTTGTTTCATGACCTGCTAGAAATAGAGTGAGTGCTTCATGTCTAATTTGCTCATGCGACATGGCGGACGCGTCTTCCTCATCCCTGGCCTCAAGCAGCATCGAAAGTAAATCGCCATGATCGTGTCCGCGATGCTCTTCAATAATGCGATCTATAATTCCGAACAATTGCTTGCGCGCCCGATTGAATTTCAGAGTGCCGGGAGTTGGGATTTTTCTCAGGATCTGCGCGAATGGATTTGTAACACGCTGAAACATGGAGAGTGCGGCGTGCAAAGCCTCTCCAACGTTCTTAGCATCTCCAGTCACATCAGCGTCGAATAACGTTCTAGCGACGATTGCGAGGGTGAGCTCCATCATTGCAGCATGCAGATCAATCTGTTCGCCCGCGTGCAGCGCTCCTCGGAACTTAGCGCCTTCCTGGCCCATCAATCTGGCGTAATCAAAAATCTTCTTACGGTGAAATGCCGGTGCGATCATCCGGCGGTGTTTTAGGTGAGTGTCGCCTTCAGCCGTCAAAAGTCCATTGCCCAAAAGATCGCGTGCCAGTTGCAGTGCTCGGCTCTTCTTGAAATTCTTTGCCTGGGTTACAAGAACTTCGTGAATCAATTCCGGTTCGGATACAAGGTATACGTCTCTTCTGAACAATTGTATATGAACGAGCGTTCCGTACGCTGCGCGGTATTTTTGGATGAAAGCAATCGGATCTCTTCTAAATTCAGGAAGATGACCCAGAATAAATGTTCTTCCCGGGGCTATTGCAAGCGTCATGTTTTCTTCCTGACAATTCTAGCTACGCAGTTGCCGCCGGAACGTTTAGCTGCATACAATGCTCGATCGGCCGCGTCATTCATTTCTCTGGCATCCTCAAAGTCTGGGAAACTCACAACTCCGCTTGAGAAAGTGGTAAAAAAATCACCCTTGTCTGAATGGTGACGAATCTGTGAAAAAGCGCGCCTGATGCGATCCATTGCCTTTACCGCAGACTCAAGATCCAGTCCTTCCAGAATGACTGCGAATTCTTCACCGCCGTATCTCCCCGCTGAATCGATCTTGCGGATACGTTGCCGGATTGTACGCGCAAGCGACTGGATCACCTGGTCTCCAACTGGATGACCATACTCGTCATTTACCCGCTTGAACTTATCAATGTCTATCATCGCAAATGAAAACTGCTGATCCTTACGTTTGCCACGAATGGTTGCATCTGTGAGGCGTTCGCGTACGGCCGTGTGATTTAAGAGGCCGGTCAGGCTGTCTCGCACAAGAAGGGAACGCAAGATCCGTGAACGATCAATTCGCGCAGAAACGGAAGAAACCAGACGATCGGCTGTAACCGGTAATGGAAGAAAATCATCTCCCCCTTTATTCAGCGCAGGAAGTATCTTCTCCATCTGCGTTTCTCCGGTAATATAGACGATTGGAATGCTTTGATTTGCTTCTTCCTGTCTTACGATTGCTGCCACCTCCATTCCCAGGCATTCCGGATAGTAAAGATTCATTAGCATTAAATCCGGGCGAAAATCCTGGAGCGAAAATGACAATTGGAGTGGATCGTTTAGGATCTCGGTTTGCATTCCCGCCGACGTGAGAATATCAGAATACATCTTTGCTGCGTCTGAATCTGTTTCTACAATGAGGATACGGTGGACTTCATTTTCGCGCTTGTGAACAACGTTATCTACAGCGCGAATGAGTGCACCGCCATCGAATGGTTTTTGAAAGTAGGCATTTCCACCAAAGCGCACGGCGCGGAGGCGTGTTTCAATATCACCGCGGTCAGATAGAAAAATAATTGGCACTGCCTGATCGTTTAGCATCTGAATTTCAGCAAGAACCATGGCCATGTCACCCTCAGGCTGAGATAGATCTACCACTAAGGCGGCGGGAAGGCGTGTTTTGCATTCTGCAAGTGCCAGTTCAATTTGCTCAAATGCAAGCACGCGGTAACCGCTGTAATGAATCTGGGTGGACAGATCTTGCCTGAGTGATGGATCACTTTCAATTAAGAAGATTAGAGGTGTAGAATCGTCACCGTTTGTTTGCAGGCGATCCGTGTACGCGACTCTTGGTTCCATAATCAATACCTGAACGTTATGCGAGCTTCCATCTGGTTGCTGCGGAAAGCTGCAGGCGGTAGCGTCCTGGATTCGAGCTTATTGTACTCTAGATAGTCATAGTAACCAATTCCAGTCGAAAGGCCGGCGCCAAGGGCTAGAACTCCCAGTGTCTGTCCGCGACTAAAGGGTGACCCGCCTGATCCAAGTTTGAATATTCCGTACGATGCAGCCATGGTGATTGGAAGGGAAATAAAGAATACGATTTGAAATCTGCGGGCAGTAGATTCGTGTTCGTGCCTGTCCGGACCTGCATAGGGGAAGTGCTCAAGACCAAATTGTTGCAAGTAACCTTCTTCTCGACGTTTACGTTCAATCCCTCCTGGCGGCAGATCATCATACATCGCTTCTTCGTAGCGAGTTGCTTTTTTTGAATTTTGCTGTTGCCTGGATTCCATCCACTTCTGTGCGTCCATATCACCAGAAAATAGGAAGAGTGCCCCTGGATTTGTTGGTTCTTTGAGACCTGGGACGGTTACGGGCGGACGATAGCGAGGATCACGGGGACTTGGACGTTTCTCCTGTAGATTGGGTGCGGTGTTTATTCCCGGGAGAATTGAATTCTGCGTTGTGCCGGGTTGAGTCGTGGAATTATCTTTTGTTGAATCTGTAGACGATTTTGAATTTGAGTCGGCTTGATCTGTAGTTTGTGCCAGGGCAGTTGCGCTTATCAGGATTGCAGCCCAGGCCAGGCTGCGCATCTGAGGTTTCATAATTCTAGAAATAGCCCGGCAGAATCTGATTTAGCTTCTTAACCTGCTCCGGATTTCTTTTTTCAGGCGCCGTTATCACGGCATGCTTCATAGTACCTTTCAGCGGATTTTCACCTTCTCCAAGAAGTGGAAGCAATTCAACCAGGAGTCGTTTAGCAGAATCTGCATTTGCAGTCAAATGGCCAATTACAGTTTCTGTAGTAACAACTTCTTCGTGTTCACGCCAGGCATCGTAGTCGGTTGACATACAAACAATTTGATATGGAATTTCTGCTTCGCGTGCAAGCTTCGCTTCAGGCAGAACGCTCATGTTGATGATATCGCCGCCAATGCTTCGGTAGAGTTGTGATTCTGCACGAGTTGAGAACGCTGGACCTTCCATGCAAATGACTACTTTGTCTGTGTGAAGTTTCAAGCCCTTTAGATTCTTATGTGCTTTCTTGATCAGCTTTGCCAGGTGGGCATCGAACGGTTCACCAAATGATGCGTGTGCAACCAGTCCGCTTTCAAAAAAACTTGAGGCACGAATGCCTTTGGTTCTGTCGATGATCTGCGAAGGGATAACAAAATCCCTGGGTGCGATTTTTTCACGAAGTGAACCAACTGCTGAAAATGCGATGATCTGTTCTACGCCCAACATTTTCAAAGCGGCGATGTTGGCTCTGAACGGAACGTCTGAGGGAGTGAGCGAATGGCCACGCCCGTGTCGCGAAAGGAATGCAACATGTTTGCCTGCAAATTCACCCAGGACAATGGGATCTGAGGGGCGACCCCAGGGGGTTTCAGGCGTGACTTCTGATTCTACTTTCAATCCGTCGAGGCCGTAAAGCCCGCTCCCGCCAATTATGCCAATTTTTGCCGTTGCTGCCATAAAGCGAATCTGGTTGAAGTTGGTGCTCTGTCATTTCTTTTTGTTGCCCGCGCAGAGGGCCGGAAATTGTTTTGTTACGCAAGAAACACGCGACATATTGTTGTAAACAATGTGTCCACTTTCCTCAATATGATCGAGTCGTCCCAAAAAACCCCTGAATTTCAAATTCCCCTGGAACTGCTTCAAAAAATGGGGTCCGGAATTTCCGGTCTCCTCCACGATAGTGAGATTGAAACCACGCTTCTGCTGCTCAATGCAGTCGGGGATGGTGTTCTAGGCCTGGATAGACGAGGCTTTATTATCTACGCAAACCAGTCTGCCCGGAGCTTGCTCGGATATACGGGAGCTGAACTTGTTGGTCGCAAACTTGAAGAGTTCTTTGAGCGGCCCGGGGAGATTCAGTACATATTTGATCCAATCCTGCATGGAGATGTAGTATCGCTCGATCAACCACTTCTGCTCCAGCGCAAATCAACTACCATGGACGTAATCGTTACTGCTGTTCCTTTGATTAAGGAAAGTCAGGTGCAGGGCGCAATGATCATATTTCGCGATATCACGCCAGGCGTATTGCTCAATCGCACTTTAAAAGAACGTGAAGAAATCTTGCGCGGTATATTTTACATACTTCCCTCCGGCATTATGCTAATGGGTCGAGAAGGCACCATCCTCAGAATAAATGAATCCGCGCGCCAACTTCTAGGCCTCGGTGACATTGAACTGCGCGGGGAAAAATATCCGGCAAGAAAATGGAATGCAACCAATCTCCATGGAGATCCAATTGCGCCGGAGGATGCGCCTTTCAATGAAGCGCTCCGTACGGGTCTTCCAGTAATTGAAAAAGTGATTCGAATTGGTAGAGCGCCGGATGATCGTTTTGTGTTGATGTCTTCCAGTCCGCTGAATATGACCACTGCAAATGAACCGGCTGGAATGGTCGTGACAACCATCACTGATATCAATCAACAGCTTAAAGCGCAGAATCGCCTGGAGACTGCAGTACTGCTGAATGGGCAAATTAATAATCTATTAAAGAATCTTCTCACAGAAACAGTCCCAGAAGAAACAATCGATACAGCACTGCGCGGCGTTAGCCAACTCATGGGTGCTGATATGGCGCTGCTTGGAATTATAGATGATGAAAAGAGACAGGAGACCTTTGACCACATTTACGGCTTTCCTGAAATCTTCCGCGGTCATTCGCGTCCGTTTGTAGGTAGCATAACGGAGTCAATGACGGATCTCAAACGACCTGTTGTTATAGAGGACTATCGTCAGCACCCAAGGCGAATTGACGTCTGCGTTCGCGCGGGAGCACAGACGTTCCTCGGAGCTCCAATCCTTGCAGATGCAGAAGCGGTTGGGTCTGTACTTTTGTTTCGCAACTCTGATCGGCCATTCAATGCAGCAGACAGCGAAAGCCTAATGGCTCTGACACCTGTGCTTTCCGCAGCACTCTACAAAGCCACGTATGAAAGAAAGCTCCGCGATTTAGCAACCAGCGACCCGTTAACCGGCATCTGGAACCGTCGTGTATTTTTTGAGCACCTGGATATGGAAATTGAACGAAGCCGCAGATATGGCACGCCGCTAAGCATTCTTGTAATGGATCTAGATCACTTTAAGCTTGTAAACGATACCTACGGCCATCAGGCTGGAGATGCAGTTCTGGTTGCGTTTTCACATCTACTAAAAAGAAATACCAGACGCACGGACATGGTCGGGCGCACGGGTGGCGAGGAGTTTATGGCAATCTTGCCTGATACGGGACTTGCCGGTGCCATCAAGACAGCAGAAAAATTACGCCAGGATTTTGAAGCCTCGCCTGTGCATTATAAAACAGATATTATCAAAACAACAGTTTCTGTTGGCTGCGCCGAGTATCAGAAAGCAGAACCGTTTGACGACTTCTACGGGCGTGTGGATCGTTTGCTGTATCGCGCCAAGAACGCGGGCAGAAATCAAATCGCAGCAGACGAATAGATTTCCTGATTTCAATCCGAGGATTTGGCCTCGGAGTTTGCATTGCCCCTGTGTCCTTCGAGATCTCTGGGGTTAATCCCTTTCTCTGGTGGCTCCCTATCGGGTTGGTCGATTGGTCATACGGCCAGTATGACTTTTGACAGTCCCATCTGAGCAATTATTCTAGATCGTCCATTTTGCGGATCGAACTGGGTTGACGGAGTTAGCCGAGCGTCCTATCTTACACCCATGCGCGGCTGGACTTGTAATTCACGCTTCTGCCTGTCCCTGGCGCTAGCACCGGCCGTGATTTTGAAAGCAGGGCTATGCGCTGTTTTGTTTGCCGCGTTTCCGGCTAACGGTGGCATTCAGGCAAAACCTGCGGAGCTTCCACCCTGCCACAGATCAACGGATCAGGATAAGCCGGTAAAAGAAAATTGCTGCAAAGCAGTAGAAGCAATAGAGATCAACGCGCTTGCTGTTTCACAAATTATCCCAATCGTAGCCCCAGTCGGTGATTTTGCTATAACTCCAATCGTTTCGCATAGCGAAAGTCCGTGGATTATGGCCTACAAGCCACCACCTGCACAGCTCTTTTTGCAGTTTAGATCCTTTCTAATTTAGTCTCCTTTTCTGTCCGTTCTGGATTTGAAAAGGAGGGAAACGTGAAATCAAATCAACCGTTAAGCGCCATCACTCTGATGGTTGCATACTCTGGCGCCCTTGCGGCCGCCGCACCAATCGCCCTGGATTCCCAGTTGCGAAAGATATTGGAACAACATCCGCGGATTCAAAGCCAGGAGTTCATGATCTCATCAAGGAGAAACGCAACCAGAAAGCTCCGCTTCGATTATCCAGATCCTGAGCTGCAAGTAGCCCGCTCGCACGGAAGGGAAGATGATGTGACCCTGGCCAATCCAATGATAGATAGGCGAAGCATACGAGGGACGGAAACCCAGATTACTCAACCAATTCCGTTCCCTGGAAAGGGCCAGGTGCAGGCCGGTGCCATGGAAGCCGGGACTGTGGCCGAAAGGATTCGCCTCGATCAACTGCGCAATCGTCTCGCCAGCGAGTATATTACCCAGCTCTTTCAGATAAATATTCTAGAACGTCAGGCGACATTCTCACGCGAAGTGTACGCCCGCCTCCAGGTCTTTGAACGGACGACAACGGTTCGCTATGAAACCGGGAAGGCTTCGCTGATTGATCTATCCATGGTGCGACTTCGCATGGCAAGCGCCAGACTGGCCATAGACCAGGCGGAAAGCGAAAGACTGGCGTTGCTGCGTTCAAGCGGATATTTTACGCAGGCCGTCGCAAGCAATCAAAGAAGGTCATTTAGCCCGGACGAATTGAGCTCCCTCCTTGCAATAATTGACGAACGTGTTTCGAATTCTGCAGGCCAGATACAAACGCGTTCCCTGGATGTTGCTCTCGCGCGCGCGGAGGAACGCGCATCGGACAGCGCAGATACTCTAGCTAGAATGCAATACCTTCCCGACTTCTCTGTCTTTGCAGGATACAACAAAGGAACGAGACGTTCGGTAACGTACCAGCAATCGATGGATGAACGCGTGTATCGCGCCGGAGTTACAATTCGCATCCCCCTCTGGTCTGCCCTGACAAATCACTGGGAAGTCGCAGATAAGGCGGACCAACTCAAATCAAATCATCTGCGGGTTGAGGATGCAAAGCAAAAGGCACAGAGCGAACTGGATGCTTCCTTGCAACGCATGGAAGGAATCAAGAAGAACCTGAAACTGCATCAGTCAGAATTGATCCCGGGCGTTCACATGGCGCAGAATGCAGCGGTAATTAGCTACGCATCTGGCAAAGGCGACTTCGCATCTGTTATCCAGTCGCTCGAGCAACACTTTGAACACCAGATCAACGCCCTGCGTATGGAAATTGACCTGAATCTGGAACTGCTAAAGGCAGCAGAGAATCTCAACGTAATCTTTGCGGATTCAGCGGAGGCAGATCATGAATAACAACAGGATACTTGCAATGCTTGCCGTCCTCGCAGTTGTGGGAGTAGCATATTACGGCGTAACGCGAACAAGCAAAGGTCCGGGATCGGCGAAGACGACTAGCGCGGATCCAACTAAACCGGAGATAGGCTACTGGACGTGTTCAATGCATCGGCAGATTCATCTTGATGGTCCAGGTGAATGTCCAATTTGCCACATGAAGCTCGTTCCAGTGTATTTGAAATCCGGAGTAGAAAGCCTGGGTCAGGATTCAATACAAAGAGAACGGGGCAGTTACGTAGAGATTGACCCCCAGGTCCAGACGCAGGTTGGCATTCGCACAATCAAGGTGAGTCGTTCTCCGTTTATTGTGACACTTCGCACAAATGGTAAGGTTGCGCTTGATCCGGATCTTGCCACAGCAGTCCGCGAGTTTATCGAGGTGGGTAGATTGGATCGTTCCATGTACCAAGCTTCCGTAAACAGATTACGCTTGCTTGGAATGGGAAATGAAGAGATTCGCGCGATCGATTCCAACCCGCAGGGGGCTGAGGCAATGTATCGCCCTGCAGGTGGCGTCACATGGGTATACGCTACTCTTTATGAAAATGAATTGAGATTGGTCCACGCAGGCCAGGCAGTGACGGTTACACCTTCGTATGACGAGGGGAAATCATTCAGTGGGATAGTGCGTTCAATATCGCCTATCGTTGATTCTAGTTCCCGCAGCGTACGTGCGCGGATCAAAGTAAACGATTCGCAGACCATTAGACCGGATGCATTTGTGCGCGTATCGATTCCGGTCAATCTTGGACAGCAGCTCGTTATTCCCAGGAGCGCACTTGTGGATGTGGGGGAGAAGAAGATTGTATTCGTCGCTGAAGGCGACAACCGATTCGTCCGGCGCGAGGTGCAAGTTTCTGAAGAATCGCGCGAGCAATTTGCGATCCGTTCAGGACTAAAGGAAGGAGAACGCATTGTGTCGACCGGAACATTCATGATAGATTCAGAAAGTAGACTTTCTGAATCTGCGGCAGGTGGCCAATGACTGCGTGCATCATAGAATGGAGCGCGAAGCATCGATTCTTTGTGATCTTCTCCACGATATTTTTGATCGGAATTGCAATCTGGTGTGTGAAACATGTTGCACTGGATGCCTTGCCAGACCTGAGCGATACGCAGGTGATTATTTATTCAAGGATTGAGCGCAGTCCTGACATTATCGAAGACCAGGTAACATACCCGATTATTGCCGGGATTCTGGGTGCGCCACGCGTTAAAGCAGTTCGGGGTCTTTCTGATTTTGGATATTCGTTTGTGTATGTGATCTTTGAGGATGGAACGGATCTATACTGGGCCAGAAGTCGCGTGCTTGAGTATCTTGCTCAAATTCAACCCAGGTTGCCGGAGGGAGTGACAACTGAGATTGGCCCGGATGCAAGCGGACTTGGCTGGGTCTATCAGTATGCTCTAGTAAACGACGGGACGCAGGAATCCTACGACGTGCGCGCATTGCAGGATTGGAATCTCAAGCTTCACTTACAGACGTCAGGCGGCGTTTCGGAGGTTGCCAGCCTGGGAGGACCTGTAAAACAGTATCAGGTAAATCTAGATCCTGAGTCGCTTCTTTCTTACAACATTTCCCTTTCAAGCATAACCGAGGCGATTCGAAAAAGCAACAGAGAAACCGGAGGACGCGTAGTGGAGATGTCGGGCCACGAATATATGGTGCGCGGCCGAGGTTACATCAAAGGTCTTTCTGACATAGAGAACATAGTTGTGCGCGTGGACGATGGCGGCACTCCAGTGTTACTGCGCAATCTAGGTCGCGTGCAGCTTGGACCTGATATTCGGCGAGGCGTTTCTGATCTAGACGGCATGGGCGAGGTGACCTCCGGCATTGTTGTAATGCGCACTGGAGAGAATGCCCTCGCCGTAATCCAGAAAGTTAAAAACCGAATCGCCGAATTAGCTCCATCGTTCCCGGAGGGTGTTAAACTTGTCGCGGTGTATGATCGATCAGAACTGATCGAGCGAGCCATTTCAACACTCAAGTCCACCCTGGTAGAAGAGATCATTGTAGTTAGCCTGATAGTGTTGTTGTTTTTGTGGCACTTGCCTTCGGCCACTACTACAATCATTACTATCCCGGTTTCAATCTTGCTGAGTTTTATTCCACTGTATCTGACCGGTCAGACTTCCAATATCATGTCGCTTGCAGGGATTGCAATATCTATCGGTGTACTTGTTGACGGTGCGATTGTTCAGGTAGAGAACATGTATCATCGCATTCAGATCTGGATGAATTCAGACCGCAGCGAGTCGTTTGAAAGCGTCAGGTTACGGGCACTTACTGAGGTTGGATCGTCTGTGTTTTTTTCGCTCCTGGTGATTGCCGTGGCGTTTCTACCAGTATTCACCCTCTTAGATCAGGAAGGTCGATTGTTTAAACCCCTTGCATACTCAAAGAATTTTGCAATGGGAATTGCGGCACTGCTTTCGCTTACCCTGGACCCTGCAATTCGAATGCTATACAGTCGTTATGAGTTCTTTAATTTCAAGCCGGTCTGGTTATCGAATGCACTGAGCCAGTTACTTGTAGGAAGATACTTCTCAGAAGAATCGCATCCGATTAGCAGGATACTCTTTCGCCTGTACGAGCCAGCCTGTCTTTTTGTGCTGAGATATAGAAAGCAAACACTGGCTGCGGCGGTTCTCCTGGTTCTTTCGACTATCCCGGTGTACATGAAACTTGGTTCAGAATTTATGCCGCACCTGAACGAGGGCGCAATTTTGTACATGCCCGTATCGCTTCCAGGTATATCCATCACCGAAGCAAAGCGATCGCTGCAACTTCAGGACCAGATCCTCAAATCATTTCCGGAAGTGGAACGCGTGTTTGGAAAAGTGGGACGCGCGGATACGGCCACGGATCCGGCACCCCTTTCTATGGTAGAAACCGTGGTAATGCTCCGGCCTGAGTCTGAGTGGAGGGAAGTTGGTCGCTGGTATTCCTTTCTCCCTGAACTCTTTAAGCCGCCGCTGCGAAGGGTCTGGCGAGATCGCATAACGTATGATGATCTTATATCGGAGATGGATCGCAAGCTGCGCATTCCTGGATGGACCAACGCCTGGACAATGCCAATCAAAAACCGTATCGACATGCTTTCTACCGGAATTCGAACTCCTGTTGGAATCAAGATTGCCGGGAACGACCTAAAGGAAATTGAACGAGTCGGCCTGGAGATTGAGAAAATCATCCACAGGGTTCCCGGAACGCGCAGTGTATTTGCAGAACGAGTTGCAGGTGGATATTTTTTGGATTTTGATTTGAAACGAGAGGAGCTCGCACGATACGGACTTACTGTTGAAGACGCTTTGACCGTTGTTGAATCAGCGATAGGTGGGGCCAATTTAACCAGCACTGTTGAGGGAAGGAAAAGGTTTCCGGTTAACGTTCGATACGCCAGGGAGTTTCGTCAGAGTCTTCCTGACCTAAAAAGAATTCTAATCGCCACTCCTTCTGGTGCTCAGGTTCCGATTTCTTACATTGCGAACGTAAGTATCAAATCGGGGCCTTCTATGATTCGAGACGAAGATGGTCTGCTCTCTGGATATGTCTATATTGATATGGCGGGTCGTGATATAGGAAGCTATGTGGAGGACGCAAGGAAACTGGTGCATGATCAACTGAAGCTTCCACCGGGCACAACTATACGTTTCAGCGGCCAGTATGAGAACATGCTGAGAGTCCAGGAGCGGCTGCTGATTGTAGTACCCTTGACAATCTTTCTGATTGTAATTTTACTCTATTGGAACACAGGATCACCTGTCAAAACAGCGATTGTTATTCTTGCAGTTCCGTTTTCACTCTGTGGTGCAGTCTGGCTTCTGTACTTCCTTGGCTATCACATATCAATTGCCGTCTGGGTCGGAATGATAGCACTCATGGGGTTGGATGCTGAGACCGGGGTTTTCATGTTGCTATTCCTTGATCTCTCGCACAAAGAATGGCTGGCGACGGGAAAGCTCCGCACAAAGGCAGATCTGCGCGATGCCATATTGCATGGAGCTGTGAAGCGAGTTCGACCCAAGATCATGACTGTTGCTTGTGGAATGATTGCACTGATTCCAATTCTCTGGTCTCAGGGCACCGGTGCGGATGTAATGAAACGAATTGCGGCTCCAATGGTGGGTGGTCTTGTAACGTCATTCGCTCTTGAGCTATTGATTTATCCCGTGTTATTCTACATATGGAAGGAAAAGGAGATCTCAGAATAGATCTATAGATGCAGACGACGCAGCCTTACAGCATTCAATATGACTGACACGGAACTCAGGCTCATAGCCAGACTTGCAATCATTGGATTGAGAAGCGTGCCGTTCCAGGGAAAAAGCACCCCGGCGGCAATGGGCACGCCCAACGCGTTATACACAAATGCAAAGAATAGATTCTGTCTGATGTTTTGCATCGTTCTCTTACTCAGCTTGATCGCACGGGCTATGCCGCGCAGGTCCCCCTTAACTAGAGTTATCGCTGCACTTTCAATTGCAATGTCAGAACCATTTCCCATTGCAATACCAACGTCTGCCGCTGCAAGGGCAGGTGAATCATTGATGCCATCACCTGTCATTGCAACGTGCCGCCCACTGCGCTTCAGCTCGAGCAACCTGTCATGCTTGCCCTGCGGATTTGTAGACGCAAAGAATTCAGAGATCTCGAGCCTGGCAGCCACGTTTTGCGCCGTCTGCTGATTGTCTCCCGTCATCATTACTATCTTCAATCCCGCGGATTGGAGGTTCTTGATGGCGGCTGGCGTGGATTCCTTTATGGGATCGTTCAATGCCAGAACGCCGGCTAACGTTCCATCGATAGCCACGTAGACCAGGGTGCCGGAAATGTTAGCGTCCAGATGTGCGGAGTCTTGACCTCCAATCGAATTGGCTTTCATCAGCTTTGCGTTCCCCAGGAGTATATGATGGTTATCCACCCGACCTCGAATTCCCCCACCTGTGATGGATTGAACATCTTCAGGCGTGCTCAGGCTAATCTGTCTTGCTTGCGCATAGTCGCAGATGGCCCTCGAAAGTGGATGCTCGCTTGAGCTCTCAAGTGAGGCTGCAAGTTTGAGAATTTCATCGGCGTCAAGGCCTGGAGTGATCTGGAAAGCCGTTACAGCAGGTCTGCCCTGGGTCAGGGTACCCGTTTTATCCACCACAAGAGTATCAATCTTTTCCATTTTTTCAAGGGCTTCAGCATTCTTGATCAAAACCCCGCTTCGCGCTCCAGTTCCAACGGCTACCATAATGGAGATGGGCGTTGCAAGACCCAACGCACAGGGACAGGCGATGATGAGGACAGCTACAGCGTTCATGAAAGCGTAGGATAGACGCGGCTCTGGCCCCCAGACAAACCAGATCGCAAACGTTACCAGCGCAATCAGTATCACCGCGGGGACAAAGTATCCAGATACAGTATCTGCGAGTTTCTGGATCGGTGCTCTGCTTCGTTGTGCATTCTGAACCATCTGAATAATACGCGCTAGCACAGTATCACGGCCCACCCTCGTGGCCTTCATGACGAAACTCCCCGTTTGATTGAGTGTTCCGCCCGTTAGGCGATCACCCTGTTTCTTTTCTTGCGGGACGGGTTCACCTGTGATCATCGCTTCATCTACATTGCTCTGGCCTTCTGTGATCGTTCCGTCCACGGGGATTTTCTCGCCGGGTCGCACGCGGATCAGATCCCCGACTTGAACAGATTCGATTGTTACATCGATTTCTGTCTCACCTCGCAGCACACGGGCTGTGCGTGCTGCCTGGCCCATAAGTAATCGAATGGCTGTACCGGTCTGGGTTCTAGCGCGCAACTCAAGTACCTGTCCGAGCAGTGCGAGAGCTGTAATGACGGCAGCGGCTTCAAAATACACGGCAACGTGGTGTGAGGCCGGCAAAAATCCTGGTACGAGCACAGCGAAGATGCTAAACGAGTAGGCCGAACCAACACCAACGGCGATTAACGTGAACATATTGAGATTGCGCGACAGGATTGATTTCCAGGCGCGACTAAAAAACGGCCAGCCAGCCCAGAGGACTACAGGCGAAGAAAGAATCAATTGAACCCAGACGGAAATGGAACGAGGGATGTCGCGGATTCCTGGAAGATGTTCACCCATGGCAAGCAGTAGCACAGGAAGAGAAAGCACAGCCGCGCCTACAAAACGACGAAGCATATCATGGTATTCGCTCTGGTCCTGATCTCCACCGCTTAGAGGTTCAAGCACCATTCCGCAAATGGGACATGAGCCCGGACCCGATTGTCGAATTTCTGGATGCATGGGACAAGTGTAGACCACGGCCTCCACACTGGGAGCCTGCGGCACGGTGGCTATTTCCCCGTGCTGATGCGCGCCCGGGGATTGATGCGCGACATGTGGATGCATTTTGTTTGTCTTCTGCTCGTTCATACTCAGCAAATAATGTTCTATTTCTCCAGTAACTCAATCAATAAATGTGATTTTCATCGTTTACAGGCAGGCCTTCCTAAATTTTCAGTATTTTCAATGAACGACCAGCAAATAGCAGAATATGCACGGAACATTCGCCGCCTCGTGCTAAAAATGGTTCATGCGGCCAAGAGTGGACATCCAGGCGGACCGCTTGGGCTGGCCGACATATATGCCACTTTGTTTTGCGATTCGGAAATCTATCGTTTCAACGCTAAGAAACCAGATTGGGATTCACGCGATCGTCTGCTTCTTTCTAACGGCCATGTTTGCGCTGTCCGCTATGCTGCAATGAGTCTTGCAGGATTCTTCTCTGAAAAAGAAGTTCTAACATTCAGGAAAGTAGGCTCAAAATTCCAGGGCCATCCTTCCACTAGATACATTCCAGCCATGGAGAACTCAAGTGGTTCGCTTGGTCAGGGACTATCAGCTGCAACGGGGATTGCTCTTGGGAAACGCTTGCAGGGCAAAAATTACAATGTGTTTGTTTGTATTTCTGACGGAGAATGCGGCGAGGGAATGACCTGGGAAGCTGCAACTGCTGCAGCTCATCACAAGGCGCCCATTATTGCTTTCATGGATTACAATGGAATTCAGATTGATGGGTTTACAAAGGATGTTTGTAATCTGGGAGATCTTGAAAAGAAGTTTGAATCATTTGGCTGGCGAGCAACCACCGCTGACGGCCACAATATTCCAGAAATCAGAAAATCCCTGCGTGATGCAGTAAGTCGCCTGACGTTAAATCCTGATATGGGACCGCAAATCATTTTGTTCCGCACGGTCCTGGGAAAGGGAGTTTCATTCATGGAGAACGCCCCTAAATGGCATGGTACTCCGCCAAACGATGAACAATTCGCGGATGCAATGAAGCAGCTCGGAGTCGCCGTCTAACTGCGCCATGAGCGCATATTACTACCTTTTTCCGCTTACAGCCGCGCTTGCAAATCTTGCAGTCCTTGCGCTGAATTTTCGCAGGGCGCATTCTCTCAATCGAATCCTGTTTGTCCTCTACGGCCTTCTGGTTGGCATCAATCTTCCTCTGGCCGCCATGCTCAGATCTGCTGATCCAGAAACAGGAATGTTCTGGCTATTTGTACTGCGCCATTGTTTGTTCTTTCTGCCGCTATGCCTGCTTGTGCTGGCTGCATTTCTTTCTGGCAGAAAGATTCTAAATCCCTGGACTATTTCTATTTTTGTTTATCTGCTCCTCTTTATTCTTTTCGCAGATTTTACATATCTTTCTCATCTTCCCTGGCTTGTTGCCAAAATGCAAAAACATTCCTGGGGATATTTTCCCGTGCTCTATCCTCGGGCACTAGCTCTGCTTTCTCTGGGCTACTTGACGTGTTTCATTATTTCAGTCTGTTGGCTTGTCTGGCCAGTATCGAGCATTCCGGGACTTTCCAGGCCTGCCGTGCTGACTTTCTATCTTGTATGGTGGCCTGGGATCATGATCAATGGGTTGCCTCTGGCTGGATTTGAAGTTCCGCCGTTTGGAAATGGAATCGATGCAGTCGTGTCTCTTGCTTTCTCTGCGTTTGTACACAGGCGAAGGAGCGGATTCTTTGCTCCAGGACCCCTCTGGGCACTGAGTGAAATGCTGGCATCGGCATCGTTCGGCTTGCTCTGCGGGTTCGTAATACTCGTCATGCTTCCTGGTTCTGTGACAGGACCGGTAATAGTCGGACTTGCGATGGCAGTTGCATCGATTGTATTTCTAAACTGGCTCAGGACAGACCAGAAGCCAGAGAAATCAGCTAAACTTGAATTCAGCTTAAAGCCGTACGCGCTGTCCAGGCAGGAAACCAGAATTTGCGAATTGATCGCTGACGGATACAGCAAGCGCGACGTACTTGTATTCCTAAATATCGCAGATGGAACTCTGCGCAACCACTTGATGAACATATACGACAAGACAATCCACAAAACAAGCAACGTTCCAGAAACAAGCCGCGACAAATTACAACGCCTCACGGTATTTCTGCATCGTCTATCTGCCTCGAAAGCAGACCAACCATGACTCGTGTCATGGTCAAATCTTCGATTCATGACATAGCGCGCATTGCGCATTGATCCAGGATCTCCTACAATGGATTCATTGGAGGTGGCCCATGCCACATGTTTCATTGTATGTTCAAATCTATGTCCTTGCAGGCGGCTGTCTGACGGCCGGGTTAATCGTAGTTGCTCTCTTGCGGGTAGCTAAGCGAGTGGGGCTTTCGCCGATGGCCATTCGCTATCTGATCGTCGGTGGCTTGTATCTTCTGATCAGCAGTGTGATCGCGTATTTTGGTGGACTTACAAGCTTCGAGCAGTTTCCGCCGCGCGGTGTTTTGCTTCTAGTTTTTTGGATTCTGGCGATTCTGTTCCTGGCACAATCCAGTGAGTTTGCAAAGCTACTTGCAGCAATTCCAATGACGGCACTTTTTGAAATTCAAACGTTTCGAATTCTGGCGGAGATCTTGATTTTCTGGTTAATTCTTGAAGAAGCCATGCCGCATAGCATGTCGTTTACCGGACGGAATTTTGACATTCTCGTGCCACTCACAGCTCCCCTGGTTTCGTATGTATTGTTTCGCAGACAAGTATTTGCACCGGCCACGGCCAATCGAATTGCAATTCTATGGAATGTTGCAGGCTTTGCGATTCTGGCAATCACGGTCTTCACCGGAATATTCTCTCTACCTACACCCAAACGAATCTTCTTTGAAGGACCCTCTACTGCGATCATATTCGCATTTCCATTTCACATACTTCCTGGCTTCTGGGTGCCACTTGCATTTGGAGTCCATGTGCTTTCGATATCAAAGCTCCTGCGCGAGCGGGGCATTGCATGATCCAGAGTATAATCGCCTAACGTGCAATGCGCATTCCGACGGCAACGGCTTTGAGAACCCTTGCCGTTGCGCTTTCCAGGGCTTCCGCTGCGTGAAGGAGTGCTGATGCAAGACTTTCAGGCCCGCGCGAAATAGAGAACGCCGCTGCGTCCACTATATCGCCGACAATTGCCCCAGAGATCAGGATTACTGGTGTGCTATATGATTTGGCCAGCGCAATTACCCCGGCCGGTGCTTTGCCCGAGCCTGTCTGCGAATCTGTTTTCCCTTCGCCTGCAATGACGAGGTCAGCATCTTGAATCGCTTGTTCAAGTCCGAGCAAACGTGCAATGGTTGCAAATCCAGGTTTCAGGGTTCCACCGAGTGCCAGGATTGCCGCTGCAATTCCGCCGGCAGCCCCTGATCCAGGCACATTCAGAATCGATTTGCCGACTGCGGCCTCAAGTAACCTCCCGAAATGCTCTAAATTGAAATCGAGTTCGGATACCATAGCAGCGTCTGCACCCTTTTGCGGGCCGTAAATATGCGAAGCGCCTCGCTGTCCTACAAGAGGATTGTCCACATCGCACAATCCGGTTATCGAACTAGACGTTAGCCGATTATCAATATCGCTCATGTCGACGTGCTGTATTTCGCGCAGATTACCGCCGCAGGGCTGCACAGGCCTTCCGTTTGAATCAAGAAATTTGGCACCTAGAGCTGCAAGTAGTCCTGCTCCGCAGTCGTTGGTTGCGCTGCCACCCAGACCCACGATGATTTGTTTTGCGCCTGAATCAAGCGAGTGTCGTATCAATTCACCGCTTCCAAAAGAAGACGTTAGCCATGGATTCCTTTCTTCCTGGGTAAGAAGGGCCAGACCGGAGGCTTGAGCAATCTCGATGATGGCATTGCCAGGTTCTAGAATTCCAATCGAAGCGATGTGGGTCCGGCCAAGGGGATCAGAGACGCTTACTTGAATTCTGTTTTCCTTCTCGCAAATTGCGTCAAGGGTTCCGTCCCCGCCATCGGCCACAGGAATACAGGTGATGTCAGCATCAGGGAAGGTTGCAAGTGCGCCACGCTTCATAGCCGCTGCGACTTCGCGTGCAGGGAGACTATCTTTGAAAGCATTTGGAGCGATCAGGATCTTCATAGCAAACCTCCTGCACTGTGCGGATATTCTGAAATAACGTTATACGACGATTTGGCCGACTTACTTAAATCCCTGCGGCCAGCATTGTTTGCATCCACGAATGGAAAGCTTGTTTTTATCTACGCGAGGATCCGCAGACGCCAGAATTACTTGATCCAGCGCGAGCGGGTTCTTACAGATTGGACAGGTACGCTTCTTTTTGTTTGTCTCGTCCATGCAGTATGGGCAGCCCTTGATTCGAGTTTGGATTTCAATATTTCCAATTTCCACTTGCGATGATCTGATTCGCTCACCTTTGCGCAGACCCTCACCGCAGATCGGGCAGTAGCCTCTGATCTTTCCTTCCGGCTCTTTTTTGACCGGTATCTCACTGCGCGATCCAAAAAGCATCCAAACCAATACGGCTATGAGGAGTGCTGCAAGTGCGAATAAGAAAATGTACTGAATGTCCAGGGATTGTTCCTTAGCTAAAGTACTGCAATAGCTTGCGAATACTTCCAGACAGCTCGCCCAGGCCCATGATTCCAAGCAGTATGATGATCCAGAGCCGTGCTGATCTGGCTTTTTGTTCTTCAGTCATGCGAAACCGTCTGATGATCATGGCACTCGACCAGATCACAAGCATAAGCCCGATTACTAGTCCCAGAACTGCAGCCCATTCCTTTGGCATGTTTCGAGTTTCCTGATCCGGCTTAGGCCTGAAAGCAGTTTTCACTCATAAATACAAAAAGGCTGGGCGAAGTACTGCGGCCAGACAATTCGGATGTATGCGCGTCCTTTCCGGAATTCAACCCAGCGGTAGATTACACCTGGGGAACTATTTCTCCATGATGCGCCGCATGATCGACTATCAGGCAAAGACAGATCTGTTCGCCTTTATTGCAAGTTACCACGCAACTACAACCGTCAACGAAGGTGCCGTGCTTCGGGAAGGAATCCTCAATGCTGCTATTGATTTTTTGGCACTCGGCATTGATCCGGACAAATGCACTTTCTGGGTTCAAAGCGACGTGCCAGAAGTTACAGAACTCGCCTGGATTTTGTCTACGAGCATAACGGTCTCTCAACTTGAGCTTGCTCATTCCTACAAAGACAAGGTGGCGCAGGGAATTGTGGCCTCGGCTGGATTATTCTCGTATCCGGTCCTTATGGCAGCCGACATTCTTTTGTTTGGTGCCCAGAAAGTTCCGGTTGGTAAGGATCAAAAACAGCATCTTGAAATTACGCGTGATATTGCGCAGCGCTTTAACAATAAATATGGCGAAGTGTTTGTGGTTCCCGAACCGGACATTTTGAAAGATACGGAGTTGGTTCCAGGGGTAGATGGCCGCAAAATGAGCAAGAGCTACAACAACGCGATTTACTTTTTTGCAGACGAGAAAGAACTCAAGAAATCCGTAATGTCCATTGTAACAGATTCAAAGGGAGTGCAGGAGGCTAAGGATCCTGACGCTTCTGTTCTGTTTCAGATATATTCTTTATTTCTCGATCCTGCAGGTCGTGAGGAGCTTGCGGATAAATTCAAAACGCCCGGTACGGGGTACGGTGATCTCAAGAAGGCACTCCTGGCCCAGGTCCTTGAAACGTTTGCTCCTTTTAGAAAAAGGCGAGCTGACCTTCTGGCTGATATTGATAGTGTCATGGATCAACTGCAAATCGGTGCGCGCAAAGCACGCGCTGTGGCACAGCCGTACCTGGAACGCGCGCGCGAAGCTACGGGCCTTGCGTACAGAAAAAAATAACGGCACATGAATCGCTTCGTGCACCCTCCAGAGTGTGCGTTTCATCATCACAATTGCAAAAGCGTTGGTTGTAGCCATCGGCGTAATGTTTCTTTGTCTAAACGTAAGCGTCTCCCGCGATGTAGCCCTTGCGTTTGCTGCAGTGGGTTTCTTAGCAGGGCTGGTTGCATGCTTTGTTAGGAATTCACACGTCTCGGCGTTGCTGGCTGGACTTGCGATTCTAGCATGTGTTACTGGAATTCTATTATTGCGAATTGCGCTGCGCGATCTACCCAGCGAGGCTCCAACTGACTGGTTCAATCTAACTACCACAGGAAAGCCAATCTATAATCGTAGCATGCTTGCCACTCTCCAGATCGAGAAAAGCGTAACCCCTGGCATTTACCTTGCGAATGCAAGCATTCAAGGAGTTGCCTGGAAGAAGCGCAGACAATGGTGGTTCGCCAAAAGCGATCCAAGGATTGAGTCGCAGAGATTTCCGGTGCTTCTACTCCTAAAGGGTGCAGACTATTTCCCAGGATGCAAAATCGAGGCTCGAGTGTTTGGCCGAGGTGTACCGGAGCAGCTGACAGATTCCTCATTTCACAAATATGCTAAACGACAGGGGGCGACGAGTATGCTCAGGCTTTCTGCGCGTTATCATGTGATTTCGAGCAGTTGTCCAATTCCAGATCTGCGCGTGCGAATTAGACAGAGCATAACTGAAACCTTAAGGAAGCGCCTGAATGGTCGCGAACTCGACAGTGCAATGGGATTTATTCTTGGCCAGGCGGGCTACATGGACAAAGACCTGAAGCAACGCGCAACCGAGCTTGGCATCCTCCATGTATTTGCAGCCAGCGGAATGCATCTGGCCATTTTGTATGCCTTGCTATTGATTCCGGCCGCCGCGCTCCTGGGTAAAAAGCATCCTCTTGCAGTTTGCATGCCGCTACCATTGTGCGTTGGGTACGTGTGGTTGCTAGATTTCCCCGTTTCACTCTGCCGGGCATTGGTGTTTGTCATGCTGTACGGTCTATCCTGTGTACTGTGTCGTCGCATAACGTCAAAAGAAACGATTCTAAACTCTGCCATAGTCTTGATGCTCTGGATGCCCTGGGATTTTGCTACTCTCTCCAGCGCATTATCTTTTGCCGCGGTTGCAGGAATCTTGTATTTCACCACTCCTGCGCTTTCAGTTGTTTCGCTGCGCACAAAGATATTCAGTTTGCTCTGGAAGCAGAGCGTTGTTACAATTTGCGCAACTATCTGTACCACTCCAATCCTGGTTTTTGCTCTTGGAAATCACTCGTTCATGGGCCCCCTGATTAATTTAGTTTTAGTCCCACTTACCGATCTGGTCTTGCCCCTGCTATTTCTTGCAACTACATTGGATCTTTTTGGAATTGAAACGATTGCGGGATTTGTATGGCTACTTGCAAGGCCTGGCATGATTGCATTCGTCAAGATTACGGAATCAATTGCACCTTTCAGTTTCTTTTACAAATACGATTCGATTTTTGCGCTGCCTGTATGCTGTGCCGCTCTACTGCTTGCTCTGCTCTTCTGGGTACGAAATTCCCGAGAACTGTGCGGACAAGTGTTTCGCTTTGCGCGGGCTACGACCATTCTTCTTGCATTCATGATTGGACCTGTTGGCGCCCTGGTTGCAGGGGCGATGAGGCCAATTGCCGGCACATTTGTGGGTCAGGGAAGCGATCGCTTTGAAAAAGAACGCAAGCAGATAGGGGAGGATTTGCTTTCAATCGTGCAGCATGCTTCAGACGATGACAGCCATGGAGAATCTGACGGCAACTGATGTACGCCGCATTCTGGTTGAACAAAATGCAGCGCCAAGCAAGCGTCGCGGCCAGAACTTCCTGATCGATCAGGGGCAGATTCGTATTATTTCGAGTGCCGTTCTGGCCCATTCATCGGCTGCATATATAGAAATTGGACCAGGACTCGGCGCACTCACCAGACACTTGCTTGTGGCCGGGAAAACAGTTCACGGTATTGAAATAGACCGCGCATTTTGCAGATATCTGCGAGATGCTTTCAGCAACACCAGGACCTTCCACCTGATTGAAGGTGATGCGCTTGAGATACTAGCGTCATGGAAAGAGATAAATCCGTTTAAAGAAGAAGTCTATCTGTGCGGTAATTTACCTTACTCAATCAGTACAGATCTGCTCCGGTCAACAGCGCTAGTTCCCTGGATTCCAGGTGCTGTCTTTCTTACCCAGCTGGAATTCGCTGACCGAATTACCACGCCTGCAAGTCTCAGTTCGTTTGCCGTATACATGCGAAATTTTGGGTCCTGGAAACGACTGGCCAGAGTGGGAAAAGGAGCTTTTTTTCCGGCGCCAACGGTAGACTCTGCTTTGATTGAATTTACTCGAACACCCGTGCAGTGTATCCCGGAGGTACTCGAAAAGATTCTCAGGTCATCCTTTCAATCAAGGCGCAAGAAACTCAGTAACTCGTGGCGATTGGCTGCGGAGCGCCAGGGTCTGGATATAGAAGTTCTACTTGGTGCTGCAGAAGAATGCTCCATTGACACGGATTTGCGCGCAGAGGAAATTCTGGATACTAAGTACTACGAACTAACGCGCGCAATGAGTCGGGATGCTTAAACCGCTTCGCGTGCCTTCCGATCCAGATGCGCTTTGTATTGTGGGGTTTCAAAATAGGAATACGGTCTATTATTCATCAAACAAACGAAGGTTACTTTGCAGCGGATTGTTTCGAGTTGCATTCCGTTAAGCGGCGCATGGACCGATGCTATGCTTTCTACTGTGATTGAAGATTTTCCAATCTTCAAGATTTTACACGAAATAACTACGTTGTCACCGCGACGCGCTGGAGCTTTAAAGTTTACATCATCCATGCTAACTGTTACAAAATCAGCAAAGCCAATTTGATCCATTACATAGAGGGCTGACGCTTCATCAATCCATGCAAGCATATTGCCGCCGAATAGATTTCCAAAAGCATTTAGATCTTTTTCCATCACCAGGTGACGGGTTACTACTTCAAACTCAGATTCCACAATTCATCGCAGACCAGGCAGCGCTGCTGTCATCTGAAAAACAAACGATCCCTTGAACTTACCTTGTCCGCGTAGAAAATCACAAATGAAATTTCTGCATGTTGCAGGCAAACAACGCTACAGGAGGGCGGCCGAGGCAAACCTGAAAATGCCCATTTGTGACTTCCCATTCCTTAAACTTTTGCACGCTGTGACGAATTGCATATTCTGCAGCCAGGCGGTGATAGTCCATGCCACCACCCAGGGGAACAAGCGTGGCGCCGCGTGGACTGCGTCTTGTATCCTTGTTCAGGCATCCGTGCGTTGCTCCCGGAATGAAGTGGCTCCAGTTGCTTTCCGGATTGAAGAAACACAAAAATCCAAGCTCAGGATTTCCGTTGATAGGATCCGGATACACGCCAGTTTGTAAATCATGTGGAGGAGGAATGTCTTTGAATTCTTCAATGGGCGCCAGGATCATACTGATGCTCATTATTTCCACCCAGTTGCTGTGGGAGTAAAAATCTTGAACAATGTGTAAAGCTTGCCCCATGCGTTGCAGCCCTTCTACGCTCGTAGCGGAGTTTCTGGATTCCAGCTCCAGCTCGTCGAGCTTGTATGAACATCCCGCTATATTGTTGTTATCGCAATGATACATATCCTGGCCAGAATGGTAGGAGCTGTCGCTTACAACTGCCGATTGAGCGATCAGTTCCTCACAGATTGGGTTCACAAAAACATCGTGTTCTTGCATGTAGCGTTCGAGTGCAAGGCGGGTAATGACCTGGTGATCGTACGGGCCCGACCCTCCGAATGCTTCAATTTGCTTCTGGCTATGTGCGGTTAAGAACAATAGAACAATAGTAACGCGGACAATCCATGTTCGATACGAGCCGTGCAGGAAAGAGAAGGTCATCTGTAAATCAAATACGCCAGGGGCACATCGTCACGAGTTTTTGCCGGGCCCGGTTACATCGCTGAGCGAGTGACCCGTGCGGGCAAGCAGAATGCGCAGGTACTCCCGATCCTTAAGGCCTGGATGAGGCAGGGTCAGGTTCTCTGTGTTTGAGACTTCGTTCGCGTACGCCAAAATATCGATGTCGATTTCACGAGGGCCGTAGCGCACACTGGCCCGTCTTCCCAGTTCATTCTCAGTTCGCTTTACAAAATCCAGGAGTTCCAGGGGAGAAAAAACCGTATCTATCTTAAGAACGGCGTTTAGAAAGTCTGGTTGATCTTCTAATAGAAGAGGACTGGTCTGGAGGTTATCTGAATCGGCAAGAATTCTGATTCCGGATTTCAAAATGGCCTTTCTTGCGGCATCCAGGAATCCCTCTCTGTCTCCCAGATTTGAGCCAAGTGCCAGAAATGCAATCATCGCTCCTGCGACCTCTGCTGGTTTTGCTGCCTGCAAACCCAGGTGCGCACATCGCCCTTCGGCACGGTGTTCCGGGCCTCGGGGCGCGGTGAAGCCGCTCGATGTGCGCACCTGGACTTGCAGGACAAATCAGTGTTGGTCTGGTCGCTCACGGGTTTATAGATGCTGGGCCGGCCAGCATGTTTATTAACCGATAGCATTGCATTAAAGCGCATGCCTGAGTCTATGATCAGGGCTATCCAGATGCACCTCGCGGCACATTTCGCGCAAACGAGACGTTACACGACCTTGTGCGATTTCTTTGAATGAGTCCATAGGATCGTTTGAAGTGATAATGGTCAGACGATTGTAATCGTATCTTGAATCGATTATGTCATAAATAAGCTGGCTCTCAAATCCAGTCATAGCTTTGACTCCCAGATCATCGATTACAAGTACCGGTATTTCAGCCAGTTCCTCTTCGATGCGTCTGCCTTCGCCATACAATTCCGAGTTAGTATTAAACGTACTTTTGACCTTGCCCAACACATCACGGTGAACTTTGGCAAATAAGGCTGGTTTCCTATAGAGACGAATGATCTCGTTTAGAACCAGACAGGCCAGGTGTGTCTTTCCAGAGCCTGGAGGGCCGTGCAGGAACAGGCCATAGGCATCCCCCTTGCCCAGGGTGTTGATTGTGCCCATTGCATTATCGAGCGCCATCAAGGCAGACTCGTCGCCGCGCTGCTCAGCCTGGTCCATAGCTGGCGCCAGGTAGTTGCCCAGGTATCGGGGTGGGATCCTGGCGGCCTCAGTCAAACGGCGAATCCGCTCAATTGCATGCCTGGCCGGCTTGGCCGGGCAGGGGACTATGCAGTTTCTCACCTCATCGTAGTATTCATACGGCGGTTCGGGCGCCTTTACGAGGGCTTCCAGGCAACGACATAGCTCAAAATCACCTGTCTTCCTGCCCCCACCCTGCGGATCAAAGACCAGTCCCAGGCCCCGACAGGTCGGACAGGCCGGATCTGACAGCTTGATGGCGTACATTTCGAGCCGATCGGCTACTGTAGACATTCCATTGGCCAAAATGACCCCCAAAAATTGCTAAATCGCTGAATAATTTCCACGTTACAGTTGATTCATCAGCGGGGTTGCCCGATAGGTTACATGATCGGGAAACCCGAGATTCCTATATTCATGAAGGTGCGACCATGACAAAGAGAATTTTATCAATTCTTTGTATCCTGGCCTTTCCAGTTGCCCTGTTTTCACAGGCACAACCGGCAGGTCAACCAGCAGCTCAGCCAACGGCTCAGCCCGCTGCAACTGACAATCAATCGGAGCCAGCAAACCTGGCCAATCCAACTCCGTACGAGCCAACCCCTGGGGAACTCGTCACAGAGGAAATCAACGAGGCAGAGTTATCTCCGGAGCAACGTGAAGTTCGCGACCGTAACCTGCGCGCTGAAGAAATCTGGAAGAACGCAGACTACCGCGATTACAACCGTGCGTTTGCCGAACTACACCAGCTCTCAAAAGCATTCGCCAACAACAAGTACAGACTTGCGCTGTCTTCCTATCAGTCCGGCGTAAACACGATCATCAAAATGCGTGATGAAGTGGAACTCTACCGGAAAGAATCGGCCGAGACAAAACGTCTTAATGAAAAATGGTACTGGCAGATTGTGGACCGTAAAGCAAAAGAAGAGCGTGTACTCTCAAACATGAGACGCACAGCTAAACTGGAAGCTGTTACTTACTTCACAAGAGCGATCAATCACCTTGATGAAATCAAGAACCCTGACCTTCGCGAGAAACCAGCGTTCAAGAAACTCCTGGCTGCTGTGTATCGCAACTGGATCATGTATCAATTCGATCTTGGCAACCTACCACAGACTATTCCAATTCTCGAGCTCTACATCGAAATCGATCAGAACGAGAAAGAATACCCTGCACACAAATACCTTGCGCAAGCATACTCCTTCCAGGAGAACATGATTCGCAAATACGGTGTGGGCACAGAAGATCAAATGTTCCGCTTCCGTTACAAGAAGAACGTTCACTTACTCCGCGCTACCGAACTGAAGTATGGTAAGGAATCTGCAGAGTATAAGCATGTAGTGAATCTTGTAAACAGAGACGAGATAATCTCGGTTCAACCCTGATCAATAGAGCACTTTCTTGAATGTAAAACCCGGCTTCGCAGCCGGGTTTTTTGTTGTCAATTTGCGGTGGAGATCTCCCCGTCCGACTACCCTGGTGCAGCTAAGTATTTGTGCGTATGGCGTGCTGCGTTTAACGATATGTTAGGTGTACCGTTTCTATTTTTATTTGATGTATCAAATAATTTGTGATAGGCGAACCATTAATCGCGTATCTCCATTGGTCGTGATCGCTTCAAGGAAGAGAATCCTGATTGTGGATGATGAGCCGGATGTACTTGAAATGTTCTCAGCGTTTCTTACCAGGAAGGGGTACGTGACGCACCGCGCAGCAAATGCGCTGGAGGCTTTGCGCATAGTCAAGAGGGATGAGGTGGATTTAGTTCTGACTGACTATCACATGCCGGAAATGACGGGGATGGATCTATTGATCGAAGCACGTCGTATTGCGCCTACTATTCCAGTGATTCTCATGAGTGGACTTGCGGATATGCGCACGGCTACGGAAGCCCTGCGTGAGCAGGCGTTTGATTTCTTACAAAAACCCATTGAATCCGCAGACTTGCTGAAGACGCTTGAGCTGGCCCTTAAACGCCACGAGGAACTCGCTGCTACAAAAAACGAGACAGAATCTGGACGGGGTGTTGGTCCTATCTTCTGTTCCCGCTATTCTGAAGATCCGTCGATAACTGTACTCGAACTCAACCGTCCTCTGGATGAGTATTCAGAAAAGGCATTTGAAAGTGCGATTCATCGCCTTATGACGGATGGAGAAATTCAGAAGTCAATTGCGCTGGGTCTTCGAAACGTTACCTATATAAACAATGTCGGGCTTAATTTCTTGCTTAGAGCCTTTACCGATTGGAAGGCCACCGGTTACACCGTTGTTCTGACCCATCTTTCGGGTCCCGTTTATAAATATCTAAAAATGCTCGGGTATCTTGAATATTTTCCAAATACTTTAACTGTCCAGGACTCTCTGACCTTTTTTCCTTCGCGTAATTAGCTACATCGGCGGTGTTTGACATGCCAGAGAAGACAATCCGTTCTGTAATTGATCAAATGTCAGAAGGCATCCAGATCATTGACAATGACTGGAGGTATCTCTATGTGAATGCTGCGGCCGCAAAACACGGAAGGACAACGGAGGACTACCTTCTTGGTCGCACGATGATGGAATGCTACCCAGGTATTGATAAGGCACCATTCTGGCGTGATCTTTTGTACGTTCGTGAGACTGGTGTGCCGCGTCGAATCGAAAATGAATTTGAATTTGAAAATGGTCTCAAGTCCTGGTTTGAATTACATATCGAAGCACACACGCATGGAGTTTTGATTCGATCATTGGACATAACGGATCGGAAAAAAATAGAAGAACAGCTGCGACATTCACAACGCGCTGAAACAATCAACCACCTTGCCGCTGGCATAGCTCATGACTTTAATAACAAACTCGGCATTATTCTAGCGTATGCCGAGATGGCCAGGGATTCGCTTGAAACTTCGACTGTTGAAGCCAGGGACTGCCTTGAAAGCATAACGGGCGCCGCGCGACAGTCTGCCGGATTGGTTAAGAAATTGATGGGTCTTTCGCGAAAGCAAATTCTGGATGTCCAGGTTGTTTCGGTTAAACCATTTCTCGAACGCGTTTGTTCAGGCTTGCGTACGTTGCTGGGCTCAGCGATTGAAGTCAAGTTGCAAGTAGAGCATGATCCCCTTCGCGTAAAAGTGGATGCGATTGAATGTGAACAAATGATTCTTAATCTCTGCGTGAATGCGCGAGATGCCATGCCCGCAGGCGGTAAGATTGTGATTCGTGTGGCTCGCGTTGAATTAGACGAAACCTACGCGCGCGATCACGCGAACGTTACTCCCGGAACGTTTGTGCTCTTTGAGATAAGCGATAGTGGGCAGGGCATGGATCGCGCCACGGTCGAGCGAATTTTTGAACCATTTTTTACAACCAAAGCACCTGGACGGGGGACTGGCCTTGGGATGGCAATTGTTCAAGGTTTTGTTCAGCAATGCAACGGCCACATCTGGGTGTACAGTGAACCCGGAATGGGAACGTCGGTAAAGATATACATTCCGGCCACGGATCAAACTCCCCCACTGGCAGAAACAAGGGCCCCGCTTACATCGTCTAACCTCCGGGGTTCAGAAACTCTTCTTATCGTAGAGGATGACCTCGCCATGAGAGAAGCGTTTGTGAAGACTCTTGCAATGGCCGGCTATCGGGTGCTAGCTGCAGCGGAAGAAGAAGCCGCCGACGCCATCCTCGGAACGAATCCGGCAGTGAAACTCTTGATAACGGATGTAGTTCTGGGCCGTGGAAGCGGCATCGATCTGGCTAACCGCACCCAGGCAAACTTCCCGGGGCTGAAGGTCATGTACATGACCGGTGGAGCCCATCTATCCCCGCTTCTAAGCAATCCCGGGGAGGAAGGGGTAATCCTGCGCAAACCAATCATGACAGGCGACCTGCTGCGTACAGTGCGTGGGGTTCTGGATGGAGAGATAAAAAAGGCCGTCGTCTGAATTGAATGGAAGTGGAACTTTCTGCTTGCCTGTATGGCCGGTCCGTGTTGAATAATAATAGTGCCAACCAAACGCGCCATGGAATCCAATCTCGGGTTCCAGGTCTACAATCTGGCCCGCATCTATAAGAGCTACTTTCTAAGCGTCACCCATAGTGTGCAACCTCGGTTTTTTCCGGAGCAGTGGATCATCTTAAATCAACTAAAAGCACAGCCCGTTATTGCGCAGACGGAGCTACTCTCTCCATTTTCAGAGGGGGGAATGGCTGGCCTAACGCGATCATTGTCGACGATGCAACGCAGAGGCTGGATACGGAGGGCCCCCGACCGGAAGGACAGGAGAAAGGTTAACGTTGCCCTGACTGCCCGGGGTAAGTCTATTCATCAGCAAATTATGGAGATTGGCCGCGAAGTGCGGCCCAATCTCAATGCAGGGATCTCTGATGAAATGAAGCTCCTGCTTGTAGAAGGAATGAACCAACTTGAAGCAAATCTCATGTCTGAAATTTCAAGGATGAGAAACCGCTCTAGAACCCATGCCAGAGTAAGGTGAATTTCGCTCGCTTTGGCATGACCTAAGTCCGTTGAAACGCCGACTTATCCGGACCGTTCCTGGAATCCGGATTCACCCGGGAAACAAAGATCCCCTTATCTCAGTTGAGGAAAATTCCGGGAAACGGCCGCGATTTCACGGTTCAGGTGGGCCGGATTGGGAACGTTAGGCGGCCAACTCCCGCTGACACAGTGTCAACGCATGACTTTTGTCAGTTCACTAATCCTTACTGCCTGGTGTGCAAGGCGTGAAAGATGACTTTTCTCAACGTTAGGCGCTAATTAAAAATTTATTTTGAACAATTCAAAAAAGTGCTGTGCAGAAAGTGCATAACTAACAGTGCTAAATAGTTCCTACCGTAGGTGGGAAGGGGGAAAAAATGAAAGAAAAGTCCGCTTTACTGCGGGGGATAGCCCTTGCAGTGTTCATGCTCAGCGCGTCTGGCCTTCTGGCCGCGCCAAAAAAAATCTACATACACGGTTTCTCGCCCGTATCCTGGGACGGCTACAAAAACAAGGAATGTCAGGGGAAAACCACGTGTGATTACTGGAAAGGGATCAAACTCGATTCAAGCAACCCAGGAAAAATGGTTGGTTGGCAATCACAGGATCCATGGCCTTACTATGGTGTCCCGCAAGCCCTTACGATTCTGAATCAAGAATGCCGCACGGAAATGTGCCAGATTATTTGCCATTCAACAGGATGCGCGATAGCTGGTTATATTCTGGATAAGCATGGTAAGACCTACAAGATCTCAAATGTTGTGGATCTTGCGAGCGCGGCCGGAGGGACTCCATTTGCGACAATGGCATCTAACGTGGAGTTTATCCTGGCAGTGGCGTCACTGGGTCTTTCCAACTTCTTGACGGGGACTGGAGTGTACTACCTGATTCCTGCCAGCACACGAAGCTGGTACGATCACAACAACACGAACGGCGTGCCGATCTATGAGTCAGCTGGCATGGCGGCGTGGTGGAAAGTGATCCTGATTCAGTGGGTTTTTGGTCTGAGCGGAAACGACGGTGTTGTTCCTATTGCGAGTTCCTGTGGCTACAATCAAGACATCCAGACAGATGTGTGTACTGGCGGAGGCTACTGGGGTTGGACGATGAACAAAACGTGCGTCTCTGGCGCTTGCACGTACCTCCCTGCGCTGAAGTTCTATACTGTAGGACAGTGGAAGTCACACTACCGACAGTCGGGCATGGGTAACAAGGCCCATGACCTGGTGCACAGCGACTTTATCGACGGTAAGTACAACAACCTTCACAGACAATAAGCTGAAGCCCAACCTCCGCGCTACTGCGGAGGTTGGTTTTTTCAACACAGCAATGGAGCAATTCTGTGCCAAATAACCGCAAAATACTTATAAGCGCCGGAGCGGGTGCTGCAATCGTAATCGGAATCATCTTTTATTTCCTGCTAGGAAATGAATCAAAACCAGCCAGGGCGCCCTTTCTTGAACCAGGAAGTGCAGAGTGGAATCGTTCCTATTCGGACTCCGCAATACAAATGCCAACAAAGCAAGAAGTACTGAAAGCATGGAAGGAATGGGCTCGCTTTCCCCCGGATTCGCGTCCGCTGGACGAGCAGGCCCTGGATCAAATAGATCACGGTGTCATTTTCTCTCCGTACGCGCAGATGGCATATCCCGTAGATGGTAAAGTGGAAACCTCGCAGTATGCCTGCCAGCTGCAGCCCCTGACTCACACGGTCACGGAGGGAATGCAAATGCTCATAACATTGCGCTGCGTCCGCAGTAGCGCGATTAAGCCAGTCGGGGTGGACGTGCCCATCCGAGTGATCAACTATTCGCTCAAGAAAATGACGCCCGCTGGACCTGTTTTGCTTCCCGCTAGCGTCATCAATGTAGGAGACGATGGCCAGAATGGAGATGCGGTCGCCGGAGATCATATCTATACATTTGCGTACAGGCCTGTTGCGAGCGACTGGGGTGATATGCAGTTCCAGGCAAGGTGGGCTATTCCCGAAGAAGAACAGGAAGTCAGAACCAAACGCGAGTATGAACGTCTGTCATCTTTCTTTTCGTCGCCTGTCGCACCGGCAAGGTTCACCGGGACGGTTACGGAAGAAATCATCGACGGCTCCTTGCAATTAAACGCCGAGGTTGTAGTTCATAAACCAGGGCGTTATCGTATCTACGGAAATCTCAGAAATGCAGATGGATACATTGCAATCGCCAAGAACGATTTGAAACTTGCAGCCGGGACTCAGATGATCCCGTTGCAGTTCTTCGGCAAGATTTTGCACGATGCGGAGGCAGACGGTCCATATACTTTGACCGGTTTACGTGGTTACCGGGATACATTCTTTATCGATGCAGACGTCTTGTCCGGACCTCCGGCAGAAGTAGACGCATATCTTAAGAAGATGCAGGCTCAGCTTGTGCAAGGGCAGGTGACGGATGCTCCGCGTGAAGTGATGCCGAATGCAACAAAGGATTTTCAAACTCGTGCGCATGATTATTCGGAATTTTCAGATCGCGAATGGGATTCACCGGAGAAATCCCAACGGTTGCATGAGATCGAGGATCAGGGCGGTTTCCAATGATTGCATCTATATCGGAGTCTAAATGTTCCGCAGGCTAATCGTCGTGCTCGGGTTCTTCTTTGCCTGTCAGCAAGGGAAGAGTGAGAGTAGCTTTAAGGGAACGCTGGTCTGGTCGGTCAACGGAGTAACGCAGGAACCTCGCGTAAATGAAGTACAGGGAGTAAACACCGAACATATGTTCGCGATTGGGCCGCAGGGAGATTGGACCATGCAGACCAATTCTCCCGATTTTACTCTGGACCTGGTGAACCCGGATCGCATCATTTCTGAGGACACCTATGCTCGAATGTCTAGAGCAGAAGTTTATGCCACATACCGTGAGCCCCGGACACTGCCGTTATCCGGAATTGCCCGGCGGCGATTCGTCCTGGAAAAAACTAACCAGGAAGCCCCCTTCAGATCCGGTACTTATACCTTGCTCAGTAAAGCGGATGGGAAATGCGCGATTCTCATTCTAAAGATAGATGCAATTTTTGCTACGAACGATCGCTCCTTTCACGTGCTTGCTGAAGAGCAGATTCGGGAGTGTCTTTGATCCGGGTATTTTGTGAAGGCTCGGAATGGTCTCGATCTATCCTCAGATCCGTTCAACCTTCTTAACGAAAAGCTTGCGTAGCAAGAATTCAAAAATTATAAAACAGAGGGCGCAAGTAAGAAACACAAGAATCCAGAAGGTCAAATAGTTATCGAACCTATCTCCCAGTCCATCCTGGATTCGGAAAGCAACGTTGACGTTATCCGCCTTCCTCGTGAACAAACGAGACAATATCTGAAGGACTGGAAGGCTTAGCAAAGCCCAGAGCCAGGTGCGCGCCGGAAGTCCCATCAGGCGTGCACCCATAAGACCGATGATCAGGCCACCGGCATGAGTTAAGAGGGAAGACCAGTGAAACGTTGCGCCAAAATAGACAAACATTGTCCACACAGTATTTCCAAGCATGGACCATAATAGGCCAATGCCCAGCGGCTCAAGGCGTCCCAGAATCAATCCCATGCCAATCAGCAGGGCTCCTGCGTTACATAGCCAGAGCAAGTTTGAAGATTCGTGTGCCCGAATCGAGATAGTAGCGTGAATTGCATAAAACAGTAACGCCACAACTCCCAGAATCCGGGGAAAAGCGCCTGACGTTAGAGATTTGATTTGCACGACTCAGTATCCTACCTGACCTTACAGAGTCAAATGCGAAAAGCAGGTTGTGGTTTGTGGATCATTCAGATTCACAAACGATGGACGCCTATTTAATTCTGCGCCAGCGTCCCTCTAACACTTGCCCAAGTGCGCAAGTAAGCAAGAGCAATCCTGTGAGTAAGTACATAATACAGGTGATTGGCTTTGAGAATACATTGGAAAACTCAAGGGTTGCCCTTGGCTGGTTTGGGCAAACCAACATCCCATTGGTTTCCGTTTGATAGACACGAATGCCAGCAATTTCGCTCCAATCCGGGAAAAAGCCCCTGTTCACACTTACACATGCATGCGAGTTTTGCTCCGACGGATTGAGAATCTCGATGACCTTGCGGTTACTTAGAGTTGCTCTGGCTTCAAAATGGGGTGGTGGGGTTGGGTATGCCAGGCGTATAACGTTAGGCGGCAATGAGATTGATGTGTAAATGTATCTGGCAGTCGGGCCAGATTCTGTTTGTTGAAAGTTTACAAGGAAAAGTGGTTTGTCTATGACTGAGGTACCGAGAATTCCAGAAGGTGCCAGTATCCGCCCATCGTTGTAGATAACCAGGCCAGCCAGTCTCCTGGCGATGATTGCGAATTCACGCGTGCCGTAAACAGGATCAAGGTGGATCAGAGGGGGAGCTTGTCCCATGCGGAGTCTTACTTGATTTGCAGCCACCAGGAAATCGGCCGGAGCTAGAGTCTCTCCTGGTCCGCCCTTGATGCGAGCAAGCGTTAGAAATCCGATTGGCCCATCCGGCCAGGCAATTGTGCCGGATTCAGTCTTGAGTACCTCATATGCATACATTCCTTCATCTGCAAAAACCAGTTTCAAATCGCGTGGATGAGTCGTGGCATAGCTTTGTAAGTACGGGCTATGCCCCAGGAGATTGTGCACGCCGCTTCTGCGCAGGAATTCTGGTAGTTCATCTGCATTGTAGCCGGAATATATGGAAGTCGCTTTTCTTGCGTCGATTCCCCAGACGAATGTCTCAGGCAGAGAGCGAAGCAAGTAGCCATACGTAACAATTGGACCGAGCGACGACTCGACCATGAGTCCGAGCGCATTTCTGTGTCCGTATTTTCGAATCAAGTAGTCAAAAAAATGAGGGCTTCCGAACAGTTTCCGGCCTCGAATTTTCTCCGGCAGAATCACGGTTCCTTGCGGGAGCGATTGAAGAAATACCTCTAACTGTTGCGTGCTCTGCGTATGCCCATATAGTCGCATGCTTTCGTATTTTTCATGCGAAACAGGATCCCAAAATAGAAATCGTCCAAATGAAATAGTAAATAGTGCGAGCAGCAAGAAATCCAAGCGTACTCGCAATACTGCGTTCGATTTGTCTGAAGTCCTGGCCACGCCCGCTATCGCTACCATTGTTCCGATTCCCCAGGCAAGATCAAATGCGCGATACCAGTGAACCCCTGGCGTAGGGAAGATGAACGCTAGAGATGTATCAGTTGCAATCCACAGGAGTAGAAGTGACGCAGAGAGTAGAACTCGCTCCAGGCTGATTTGTATTTTGCCTGCAATGGCTCGGCCAATTTGAAATACAAATAACAGTATCACAACCAGGTTCAACCATTTGAAACCTGCCAGGATTTGGCGCAGTAAGCCACCTCCTTCAGAGATCCGTTCATAAAAATCTGTGCCCAGAATTGAAAGCACCGGCGGATAGTATGTTACAATGGAAACGCCGCTACTATATGCCGAATAACGTGCAAAGAGAAGGAAAATAGGTGCAGCCAGAAGCAATGGAACTCCGGACAGAACAAGGATCGTCCGTGCACTGAACGACTTCCTCAGGATAAAAAAGTAAAGGATGAGCGTGATCGTGAAGAATACGGTGCTAAGTGCATGCGTATAAGCCACCAGTCCAGCCGTGATCATGAATTGAATGGCTCTAGCATAGCTTCTATTGCGCCTGAACGTTTCCAGGAAATAGAGCGCCATCAGAATCAAGCCGTGCGCGAACGTTCCAACTACTGTACCGCCGAGGAATCCAACCAGGGCCGTTCCCTGCAAACCATCACCCGGATATGAAAGATACCAGACCAATCCGAGAGCAGCAAGTATCATGGCCGCGAATCGGCCTCGCGCAGATTCAGAATCGGTTTCAGGTTTAGGTTCTGATGTCAGGAGTAGTAGGGACAGCTTCAGATAAGCAAAGCAAAAGAAGATTAGCGTGAAGAACATCCCCACGTTGAATGCGAATTCAAAAGGAAGAAAAGACCCGGTTAGGAGGCGAATCTGCGCGATGCAGAAATATAAAAATGGAGGATAAAAGTAGAAGGCCGGAAAACCAAGGAACCAGTTGTGATCGTATCCGATTGAATCAAAGGTGGAGAAGAATTCATTGTAGGTGCGCGCCATGTGCAGCTGGCCTGGCGTGTCCCAGCCAGTAAGCGGCTCACTTGAAAAGTAAAACGAAAGCTTGACAGCAAGGGCAAGTCCAATCAGAAGAATTGGCGGTAGCCAGAGAAGGCCGCGCAACTTTGCAGCCCAAAAATCCAGAAGGGAAGGTTGTATTTCCGGAGGGATGGGCTTACTGTTTTCTGCGCTGCTTTGCAATTTCGCTGAACATTCAAATTCAATCTCTGTTTGTCAATGTGTTAATGGCGCTTCACTGAAATGAAAAAAATCCATGAGTGATTCAACTAACCATTCTGCGTTCAGGCGATGGACTTCAAATCTTGGTCTTTCGATTGGCTTTTCTATCATCGGGTTTCTATTTGCAGAAATAGTTCTGCGCCTGACTGGCTACGAGGGTGATTATGAGCGCAAACTATTCAAGTTCGCCGCACCCTATTCAATTGTAAGAAAAGATAGTTGGGTGCTGAAGAGTGATGCGCAAGCTCATGATGGCAAGATCTCCATTGGCGGCACGCGCGTTGCGCTCAGGAAAAATCCGGGTGAGAAGCGCGTTCTTCTTATAGGAGACTCTGTTACAGAAGGTTATGGTGTAGATTCCAGTGCTACCTTCGCCGCTCGTCTGGGGGTTTTGCGGGGACCGGGTGTTTCCATCTTGAATGCAGGTGTCTACGGCTTTAACACATGCGACGAGTATAAACTGTATTCAGAACAGCTTCGCGATTTGGAGGCTGACACCGTGGTTCTTGGATTATTTCCAGCTAACGATTTAAACTTCAATTTACTGGGCAGCGAGCGGCTGGACACCTATCCGCGCTGGATTGAAACTCTCTTGCAGCATGCTGAGGATCATTCAGCTTTTTTACATTTTGGATATTTGAGCGCCTTTGC
>JAIOPQ010000107.1 GCA_021413825.1 Spirochaetia bacterium
CGCACAATCTGGCATCGCTGGACTCTTGCCGCGTTTGGATATCTGACGGGACTTCTTGGTGATTTGGATAAAGATGCAGATTTAAATGCAGATGTAAATTTCTGCGGTGTATTTCAATCGGCTGAGGATTCTAAGGAAACCCTCAGACTTGCGCGAGCAATCCAAAACCTACCGCTTGACCTTGTGCGGCCGGTCACAGCAGAAGAGGCCAGCAAACTTTGCGGAACAACAATATCGCATAACGGTGTTTTTTTTAATCGTGGCGGTGTTCTGTCACCAGGAAAGCTCTGCCAGTTACTCCTGCAACAGGCAAAGGCGATCGTTCACAGGGGTGTGCGGATAGATCGACTGTATCTGGATGGATCTAAATCCGGGTGGATCGCCGAAGGACAGGAACTAGATTCTCGTAACGTATTCGATGGAGAGTATGATGTTGTAGTGCTCGCTACTGGCCCGGGTACGCCAGACTTTAAACTCACTCAGGCGCCTTTTGACATTGTGCGCGGGCAAATGCACTATATTCCAGAAAACTCCCTTCCTGGTTTGCGATCTGTCATTTGTCATTCAGGGTATCTGACTCCGGGAACGGGAACGGGAAGCACTTCGAACTCATCTCTGGCCGCGGGCTCTACCTACAGCAGAACAGACGTATCAACCACAGCGCATCTGGCCGGGCAAAAAGAAATACTCCAAAAGCTCAAAACCGGAGTCCCGGATCTTAAGGCAGATCTGGACTTGATGCCTGGTTTTGTGGGACTTCGCATAGCCTGTCAGGATCGTATGCCACTGATTGGACCAGTTTCAGGAAAACCGGGGTTGTATGTTTCAACTGGACATGGCTCGCGCGGAATTTTGTCCTCCCCACTGGCCGGCGAGATCATTGCAGCCCATGTCTGTGGCGATCCTATACCCGTTGAAAGCGATCTGTTCGATCATTTTGCAGAACGTTATACCCGTCGTCTTGCTTCCCGAAATAACGACAAAAGGAATCGAAACTAGTAATAAATCCGTATTGCCGTTATTTCATCTGTCTGATACAATTCAGATGTCATAGGGCAGCGACAATGATTATGGAAATAGAGAGGAGAACAGAAAACAAAATTGAGATTCTGCGAGTGAACGGAGCCATAGACTTTTCCAGCTCCAGGCTTCTTGAGGATTTGATAAAATCATCCATCGCTGAGGGGAAAATGTCCATAGTGCTGGATCTGGCCGAGGCATCGGATGTGGATTCACTGGGAGTTGCCTCCATTATCAAATCGCATTCTTTGCTCAGAAAATCAGGCGGTGATCTCAAGCTTGCAGCCACGCCGGCTGATATTGTATTTGTGCTACGACAGGCTGGCGCAGGTACGCTCATCACCATGTTTCCAACCGTGGAAGCTGCAATCACCGACTTTTGAGTTCGGTTATTAGGACCGTGATCATCAAGCGATCATCAAGCGATCGTCAAGCGATCAGCTTTAAAAATTCAGTTCCAAAATTATATGCATCGCCTGGCCAGCGGGCTGTGAGCAAATTTCCATCGAGCACAGTAAAGCCGGCTTTCATGTTGGTGAAAGAATCACGCGCGAACGGTGTGGGTCCTGTTTGAAAATCCTCATTGCTTTTCAGAAACGTGGTAACTTCCTCTTGCGTTGTAGTTGTGGGATACGTGCGATAGTAATCGCCCAGCCAGAGGCGGGTCAAATTGAACGCAGCCATCTCCTGGGATTTTAACAAGCATGTAACCTTGCGTCCGTATAAGACAGACTTACCGTCTGCACGCGGGCTGCGCGCAGCAAGCAGAACTCCGTGGCAAATTGCGCCAACGGGTTTCTTCGCATCCATAAAATCGGCCACACACTTCATGAGATCTTTTGATTCCAGATACGGTCGCATTCCAGGTGCATGACCACCAGGCAGCAAAATGCCTTTGAAATCCTGGGCCTTGAGGGCAGAATATTTCTGCGGTTTCTTAAAGGAGGAACTTGAAGTCATTTCATCGTAAGCATCGATTGCATCCTTGCGCGCCATAAGGATTCGTTTCCATACACCAAGGCCCTCTCCTGTCAGCATTCGCGAATCAGCAGCTCCAGGTGTTCCGTCCGGGGTTGCAAATACTACAGGGACTCCCGCATCATTTAGAATCTTCCAGGCAATGCTTGCTTCCGATGGATCAAAATCGGTTTGAGAAACGGGCATTAGAATCATAATCAGAGCGTGAAATCTGATTCAGAATGGTCTATTCAAAATTGAGCAGACGTTAGAGGGCAGCTCTGATTCGCCTGGCGGTGTCTTCAAACTCCGCTTCTGAGAATATCAGACGAGCGGCCGTAAAATTCAATTCAGCTGCGCTATCGACTGGAACCAGATGAATGTGTGCATGTCTGACCTCAAGACCCAGCACAGCCATGGCAACTTTCTTACAGGGGATTGAATCCCGAATTGCTCGGGCCACCTGGCGCGCCATGTTCATGAGTCCGGACAATTCGGCTTCTTCCAGATCAAAGATAAAATCTGTTTCAAGCTTTGGTAACACAAGACAATGGCCAGCCTTAATGGGCTTTTTTTCGAGGAATGATAGGTAGGAATCAGTTTCCAGTATCTTGTGACAGGGTTCTATTCCGGAAATAATCGGAGTAAAAAAACTCAAGCTGCTTTGCGCCCTACCGTTTCCGTCTGGCTACGCGACGTTACTTTCTCAAATTCGCTTATGTAATCTGGATGGTTGGTCTTAAAGAGTTTATCCCACCAATTAAAGTACAACCCGTAATTACAGTGCACAAAGTGATGGTGCATGTTATGATGCGTGCTTGTGTTATTCCATGATGTCCATTTGCTTTTTACAAAACGTGCTGGATACACCTCGTAACCCAGATGCCCCAGGACGTTGAGGGATGTCATCAGAAACATGAAAACCAGCAATGCTGAAACATGCATGGGCAGAAACAAAAGAAGCAAAGGCAGAATTGCAGCCTCCAACACAGCTTCCGTGGGATGAAACGAAAAAGCAGCGAATGGCGTTGGATTGTGGGAAAGATGATGTACGCGATGAACGTGTTTAAACAACCACTTTGTATGCATCAGGCGATGGGCGAAATAAAAGTAAGCGTCGTGCAGTAAGACGGACGCTATGATGCTGCATGCAAAGTAAATCCAGCCGTACTCACTGATGTCTTTGTAAATTAGAAACCAGCCCCTGGATCGACCGTAACTCAGAAACAGACTTACCAGCCCGAAAATGAACGTAGTGATGAGTGAGTACTTGATCTCCTGGCGAATTGTATCTGATTTGGGAAAACTCAACTGGATGCGGCGATCCTGCCAGACTTCCCGCCTCCATTTCCAGAAGTACAAGAATGCCCCACCTGCAATCACAAGGTAGCGACCCGTCAGGATAACCAGAACCAGGCCGAAATGCTTACCTATCTGGGACCACTGTGGGTTAGTCCAATCGATCATAGTGCAATGGCATGGATTCACTGGAACCTGTGAAAGAAGAAAAAAGGATACGATGTTAAAAAACAGGCGCTTTGCAAGCTCACCGGGTCCATAAAATTGCCCGCATGAACCCTGGAATTCTGGGCATAGTAAACATAACCACTGACTCATTCTCAGACGGCGGTCAGTTTCTGGATCCCCTGGCCGCTATCGCGCACGCAAAATCTCTTCTAAAGGCCGGGGCTCATGCAGTAGATCTTGGGGCCGCTTCCAGTAATCCGGATGCCACAGCTATTTCAGCAGATATTGAGATTTCGCGACTGGATCCTGTAGTTCGAGCCTTCCCCGGCCAGAACATTTCAATCGATACGTTTTCTCCAGATGTGCAACGTTATGCGGCCAAACAAAACGTAGCGTTCATCAATGACATCCATGGATTCCCGGATTCAAGCGTCTACCAGGAGCTAGCTGCATCAAAATCAAAATTGATCGTCATGCATTCGGTGCAAGCAACCGGTCGAGCTCAAAAACTCGATATCGGCCCGGATGAAATTCTGAATCGACTCTTTGCTTTCTTTGATCAAAGACTGGCGGAGCTTAGAGAAGCGGTCACAGCCGATCGCTTGATTATAGATCCAGGAATGGGTTTTTTTCTCAGCTCAAATCCAGAAAGTAGTTTTGCTGCATTGCGCGCTATTCCAACGATTAAGGCGCGTTATGGATTGCCCGTGTTGATTTCTGTTTCAAGAAAATCGTTCCTGGGAGCCGTAACTGGTAGACCGGTCTCTCAAAGAAATGCAGCGTCGCTTGCCTGCGAACTCGGAGCGCTTAGACTGGGTGCTGATATGATTCGCACACACGATGTAGAGGCGCTCGTGGATGGTATAGCCGTTGCGAATCGACTGACTGCTGACTAGGGATCTAAGAGTACACCACGGCCCAGTTGTTGCATAATACCTCGCACAAACTCCTCAAATCCTGATTCTAGAATCGGCGGAGGAATCTGTCCGCCGATTGCCAGACTGGAGAGCCCATGCACCATACTCCATGCTGCAAGTGAAACAGTCAGTGCGTCTGACTCACGCCTGAAATGCCCAGACATTTGACCATCTTCAATAATATGAACGAGTCCCTGGAAAGCACGCTGCCCTGCAGCCCGCAACGTCTGGGGGGCATCTGAACAATCCAGAACCCGCGAGAACATGAGCTGTGTGCGCGCTGGATGAGCCATTGCAAGCTTAACATAGCCCTGCCCTGCCAGGAGCAATCGCTCGGATGGATGACTTGCAGAGGCAAAGGCTTTTTCCATTGCATCACCCAGATCAAGAAATCCACGCTCGGCCAGGGCAAAGAGTAAATCGAGTTTGCGAGGAAAATGTCGATAGGGTGCTGCATGGCTGACAGAAAGCGCAGCTGCAACGTCCCGCAAGCTCAAGCTTTCGGATCCAATTTCCTCGAGCATCTGCTCTGCTTTTTCAATGATGGCACGCCCTAAATCGCCGTGATGATAGGGTTTCTCTACTTTAACACGAACATTCCTGACGGCCTTCTCGTTTTTCACTACAGGCCTTCCATTTGGCTTGATTTTCCCACGGGTTCTCCGGGAACAACAGGCAAGTTCTGCTTTCGAATTCGTATGTTGACAGTGACAACTTTTTTGATTGACGGGTTTCCCGACATGTTTACAATGTCTACATCGAACGATGATTCGTCAATCGATTGTGGGGTAGAATATGAATTCAAAAATGTTGCTTCGAACGTTACAGTCCAATCCGCCACTTGCATTTGCAGTCGGTTATAATGCGCTGCTGCTTGTGATTCTTGTGCCGCTTGCATTTATAGATCACAGACTCATCACGGGTCAACCGATCTGGATCAAACCTGTGAAATTTGCAATCTCACTTGTGCTTTATTCTGCGACGATTGCAATTATTCTAAGCCGACTCGATCGGCCACGGCCAGTTAAGATTATTTCCTGGATTGTTTCGATCACAGGTTTAATCGAAATGATTTGCATTGTAGGCCAGGCATCACGGGGTGTTTCAAGTCATTTCAACCAGGATTCAATGTTCGATGGAGCGATCTTTTCTTTGATGGGGCTTTCAATTTCTATTCTGTGGGTTTCGCATATCTGGGCTGCTGTATTATTGCTTAAATCTAAATCTGCGGATGGTATGATGCTCAGCGCGATTCGTGGCGGCATGCTGGTTTCTGGACTTGGCATGATCATCGCTTTTTTTATGACAGTGCCCGGATTTGATGGGCCTATCAAGATGAATGCGTTTGGCATGCCAGAACCTACCGGTCATGCTGTGGGAGCGCCGGAAGATGGGCCCGGTTTTGGACTGCTGGGCTGGAGTCTGCTTGGAGGCGATTTACGTGTAAGTCACTTTATAGGACTCCATGCAATGCAATTGATTCCAATTCTGGCCTGGATTTTGTCCGGAATCTCAAATCGAATGCAGCCGTCGTCGAATGCCGGACTGTATATTGTGCGTGGCATTAGTCTGAGTTATGCTATTGTAGTTTCAACTCTTTTGATTCAAGCATTACGCGGGATTCCATTCAACCACATCGATTCAATTACTTTAAATGGTTACCTGGTTGCACTCGTTTGGTAAAACGCAGGGTGGATTTGGCTCGCTTGAAGGAGTTAGCCTGCTGTTTCAAAATCCGTATGCGCTGCTGGCTGGTTGGATTCACTACCTGGCATTCGATTTATTTGTTGGAAGCTGGATTTCTGCGCATGCCGCCAAACATTCGATTTCACGATTTCTGATTCTACCGTGCCAATTCTTGACTTTCATGTTTGGACCGGTCGGCCTTTTATCGTATCTTCTTCTGCGGCTTGCAATCCGGCGAAATACGATCCTTGAGCCACCTTTCTAGTTCGGGATCGAAATCTCAATCCAAATACTTGACAAATGTATGGGTAACATTAGTTTGTCTGTATGCAGGAACTTCCCCATAGAGATTTTACTCCTCTGACCTCGCTTTCCCCGTTTGAATCCCTGGATCACTGGAATTTCACAGGGCTTCTTACGGGTAAAAGCAGGATATTTCATTTAGCGCATGTCTGGCAGATTCAGTTTCTTCTACAGAATCATCGCATCCTTGTAATCGATTGTGCAATTCGTTTCAATGCATTCTTCCTTGCAGATGAGGCCATGCGCCTCGGGCTTCAAAGCGAGGCTGTGCTTCAGTCCATCCTGGTTCAGCGCGCGTTTACTCCCTATCAAATTCTAGACGTAGTAACAGGGATTCTCTCAAAGAGTCATCGCCCGTCGTATTCAACTTACTTTCTTCTAGCACCCATGAAACAATTTTTTGACGGCGATGTATCAGAAGAAGAAGGGAAATTTTTATTACAAAAACTCATTGGCGTAATTAGAAAAATCCAGATAGCAGGAATTCCCTTTGTAATAGTAGAAAGAGAATCCTATGATCATCCATCCTTTGCTCCTGCATTTCAGGACCTTGTAAAACTTGCAAATCCACTCTGGCAGCTCACCCAGATCGATGATTTGTATTCGCTTAAAACCAGGAAACTTCCGGAGATCCAGAGACAAAAACCAGGTGTAATGACAACGGATATTCCGCTGGCTCATCCGTATTCAGATCCTTACCAGAGAATTGCATAATGGGGCGCACGCACTTACCATACTCCATGCAAATTGAACTGATTGATAGTCGGTTTAAAAATCTAAGACGCGCACTTAGGAAAGAAGATCAAAAGGTATTCGATAGACTTCTACGTTATGCGCGCATGCAAGTCCAGGCTGGAGCCATGGCTTCCAATCCAAATCCGTTTGATTCAATGGCCTTAACCATGCTAATTGAAATTCAAAAACAACTGGATACAAATCAGGCAGAACTGTCGCAGTTAAGACAAGAGTTTGAGTCGTTTAAACAAAAGAGCATCCGGAGTGATGTGGATGAACGCAAGATTGGGGCCGGGGATTGAAAATCAGACATTCACGGGCACATTGTTTGACGTATACAATCTAGAAGATGAAATTCATGTCTGGATGCTTGGTCCAGAGGGCCCCAGACACTTTCTGGATCACTATCGTCCCGTAATTTTTGCAGACGGACCTTTGCCCATCATTCAGCGCCTGGTTGGACGTCTGCGCGAGCTTGGGGCCATTTATGGCAAGCCTGTGTGGACCATTCGCACTCATTTCTATCTGAACGAACCCAGGCGTGTTCTAAAAATTCAAATCGCAAGGCCTTCCCTGCTGGGCCGGATCACGCGCAAGCTCTATGCATTTTATGGAAAATTGGATTTGTACCATTCTGATATTGAAATTCCAACAGGTTATATGTTTGAAAAAAACATATTTCCACTCTGCAAACTTGATTTACAATATAAGAGCACACCACGTGGAAACTTTATTCAAAGCTTCACGCCGCTTACTAAAATCGTTGATTTAGAATACGAAATTCCAGACTTTACAAAACTGGGAATGCGGCTCGCAAAAAGCCCAAGGCTTGGCCTGGCCGGAAATCCCCTGATCTTTGAACTGCCGGACGGGAAAGAGATTCAGCTGAACAGTTCAAGCGAACTCAATTTCCTGAATGAAATCAATTCAATCCTGGCGCGCGTTGATCCTGACATCATACTATCTTCGTTTGGTGATCAGATAATTTTCCCTGAACTTTTTACAATGGCTCAGAAATACAATCTGCCGTTACTATTCGATCGCCATGGGCATCACAGTCTCAGACAAATCATCCGTAAAGGTAGAAGCTTTAATACATATGGCAGCTGGATTTTTCGGGCACCATCGTATCCGTTATTTGGACGACTACATGTTGATGCTCAAAACTCGTTTGTATTTAAGGAAGCGCAACTGACTGGAATTCTTGAACTTGCAAGACTCGCGCGCACTCCGATTCAGCGGATGGCACGCCAATCAACCGGCGGCGCACTTACTTCAATTGAAACAGGTGTAGCCATAAGAAAACACTATCTGGTTCCGTGGCAGAAGAGTGCTGTTGAACAGCCGCGCACTGCATACGATCTACTCATGGCAGATAAAGGGGGTTTAATCTTTGTTCCTGATTCAACCAGAGTTAACGTGTTTGAGAATGTTGCACAAATGGATTTTAGTCAGATGTATCCAACTATTATGGTGCATCATAACATTTCGCCTGAATGCGTCAATTGTCCCTGTTGTGCAAGCGATCCATCTGCACCAAGGGTTCCGGAATCAAGCGTTCATATCTGCATCAAACGACGGGGTGTAGTATCAGACGCTCTCGCTCATATTTTAAAACGCAGAAAGCATTACAAAGAACAAATCGCAAAATTAAAACAGTCAAAACACGAAGCTACTTCAAAGCCACTTCTCGAAAACTACGACACGCGTCAGAACAGCCTGAAATGGATGCTGGTAACTTCATTTGGCTATCTTGGTTTTAGGAATGCAAAATTTGGTCGGCTCGAAAGTCATGAAAGCGTTACAGCATTTGGTCGAGAGAAACTACTAATAGCCAAGGAGTTAGCCGAGGAACAGGGGTATTCGCTTTCGCATGCAATCACTGACTGTATATTTCTGAATCGCAAAGGAGCAGCCCTTGATCCTGATGATTTGAGTCGTCTGGCAGACCGGATCAGCCAGGTTACTAACGTTGAAATGTCAATGGATGGAGTGTATAGCTGGATCATATTTCTCCCCTCACGCCAGGATGATCTGCTTCCAGTTATGAATCGCTACTGCGGCAGGTTCACCAACGGAACGATCAAATACAGAGGAGTTGCTGCACGCAGAAAGGACACAGCATCGTTTCATCGCGAAGCGCAACTTGCAGTATTATCAGTAATGGCCAAAGCTTCATCCATTCAGGAACTTCGCCTTTTGCATGGAGAAGTGGATCAGATAATACGGAAATATGAATCAAATCTAATCAATAGAGAAGTTCCCTGGCAGGACTTAATCCTACGTAAAACAGCAAGTCGTGAATTGGCACAGTACAAAGTTCAAAACGCAACCTACCTTGCAATGAAGCAACTCGAAACCCTTTCGCTTGAGGTCCAGGCAGGTGAGAAAGTAAGATACGTTGTATTGAATTCCAGGCATCACGATAAGACCAGACGTGTTATTTCAGAAGAAACAGCTTCGCAAACTGATCGCGACATTCACTATGATGTTGCGTACTACTTAAAGCTTCTGCGTGAGGGATTCCAGGAAATCTGGGGATTTTTTGCGCCACCTGGATATTTCAATTACGATCCACAGCTTCCTCTATTCAAGGCTAACTTCTATGACAAGGCCCGCTAACTACTTGCGTTTCTTTACTGATTTCTTAGCAAGACCTTTTGCCTTGCGTGCCGGTTTCCCTTTGCTTGTCAATTTCCCGGGCTTACCCTTTGAAGATGTGCCAGATATCGTTGATCTCTTGCTCTTAGAATCCATCTGTGAATGTTGAACAGGCTCCACAAACGAAAGATGATTTGCAATGTGCATGGAATGAAGTTTCTCAAAATCTGATTTCTTAAGCTGATCGTAAATCGGATGAACTGCCATGGACCCTTCATAGCTGCGAAAGGTTTTCAAAGCCTGCCGGAGCCGTTTCATTGCGGCCGCCTCATCCCCATCAGCGTGTTTCTTGGGTGCACTTGGATTAAACTTACCTTTTTCCATATAACCACGCCTGGCCATTCTTTCAAAAAACCAGTGACCCACAGTCTTGCGAATTACTGCAGGCATTAGCTGCGGATATCTGGACATTGAATGCTCAATGGTCTCAGCTGTATGATTGAGAATCTGTGAATAGGACCAGACCCCGCTGGTTTGAACATCCCTTGCGCGCACCAGCCTGTCCAGTTCACCTTCGACCTCAGTCAGATTTGAAAATCTTAGCTCTCGCACCATACCTTTCAAAACTTCAGGCTCACTTTCGAGCAATCAAAATATCATTTCTCTACGCGATTCTCCTGGATATTGACAATTGCGTTCTTAGCCATGCGCTGGATATACGACTCTGGATGCTCGCGGGAAATACGGTCGAGTGTGGGAATGGCATCGCTTGCACCCTTTCCCATTCTACCGAGAACCTGAACCAGGGACATCGTACGTCTGGAATCATATACCATGTCTCGTCTTGTGCGTGGTTTATTCAAATAGGCAAGAATCGCTGGCTTAACTGGTAGCCCAATCCTTGAAAGCGCTTTCTCAGAAGAACTCTGAACGCCGGAATTAAAATCCGCCGATGCGGCTATCAGTAGCTGATGCGCCTCCGGATTTAAGGTCCTGGTGTATCCCAGAATTTGCGCACAGTACTCACGGATTTCATCGGATCGTGTCATGCCTTCGATCTTAAAATAGTGAATCACCGTAGCTTCCGCCGGAGCTGCGTTTGCGCGCATCTGAACGAGTGTTTGAGCAGCCTGAACCTTTTCATCCCAGTCTTTGTCCCGCATGATCTGTGCCAGGCTTGCAGCCGTCGGCAACCCCGGGCAAACTACACCGTTGCGTAGGAGGAAATGAATCTGATCTACGCGAGTACTCAGACGCGGCCTGTCATACATTTCTGGAGCGCGACAAAGAATCTCACTGAACTGCACCGTGAGAGCCTTCAACTCCCTGGCCGACTGCGACTGCTTCTCTTCTGTCTCATCGTTGTCGCCAATCGAAGCACGCTCCACGCCATACATGATATCATAGTAGAGCTTCTCGTAAAATCGAACCTCCGGCTTTTCCTTTGCATAGAGCGTGTGTATGACAGAAGCCAATTGCGGTCTGAGCTCAACCGGGGCGATCATATAAGTCATAGCCAGTTGCGAAGTCATGGAAAGTAAATGCGAGCTGCCGGAATACTTCCCCGCATAGCGATCCATATACTCCTCCGCCACCTGGACGAATACTTTCATATTCTCGGGTCTGTCAGTCTTGATTGAACTGAGTACATAGTAAAACACAACAGATCCAGGAAACGCAACGGGCCTGCCGATGTTTCCGCCATCAGCACGCGAAAGAATCTCTTTGACCCTATCCGGAATCGGTGAGCTTTCGCGCTTACTATTCAGGAGATTCAGGAAATAACCGCTCAGACTTCCCTGACGGGCGCGTGTAGCGGCGCTCAAGCCAGCTTCCCATTCGGCACCATCGATTCGATTGCCCGTATATGCAGAATACCTAAGTATGTAGAACGCGCGCTGATCGTCAGATACATTGTCAATGCCGTTTAACGTTTTCAAGAGGAACAATTCATACTCAAGCGGCGCAAACTTATTTCTTTCAAAAGAATCCATCACTACAAAATGAATCTGGCCGCAATCCATATCAAATGGAATGCGCATTGCAGTTCTAGCTGCATCGTCCACGTTAGAATCTGAATTTAGATTCTTGAGCTTCTCAAGAACGGGTGCATGAACGGAGTCGCATTTCTTTCTAACCAGGCGATCGGGATCTGTGGTATTCAAAACGCCAATATTGATTGTTGTTTGACTGTTACTGTTGCTTACCACGTTATTGCTGTTATTATTTGTGTTATTGCTGTTAACCGTATTGCTGCTAGTCGTCGTGTTGTTGCTGTTTGCTATATTCGTGGTAATACTGTTGCCACTACTTGCGATTAAATACGGGCAATTGAAAGCATGCACCACTTCTCCTGTCACAGCATCGATGAATCGACCGCTGGCCGTTCCACGTTCCCCCTCGGTAATCGAAGCAGACAAAATCCAATCGATTGGAATTATTCCGCCTATGCGCGTGGCTTCTTCGGGCTTGAGAAAACCAGAACCTGCAAGGCTCTGTTCCTGCATTACAGCCGATAGTCGCTCACGCTCAATGAGTCGAAAGCGCTTATCGCGCGATAAAAATGCATTCAGCTGATCTGCGGCCTTTGTGCGATCTACTGGAAGTTTGTGCGATGGATCGCTGACTGTAATTCCAATCCGCTTGACTCCAGTGAATTCGAGACCAGCAACAGAACATACTCCCAGAGCTTCTGCATCCGTAGCGGAAACTGGAATTCCAGGAGGACTGGTAGATTTGCAGCTCAGGCAAGTCGAAATGGTTAGGACGGCAAGAAGGCGAATTGAATTCATAGCTCCCTCAATTGAGGTTTGCTATTTCTTCTTGCGAGTAGCCTTTTTCGTCGTGCTTTTTTTAGACCCGGCAGTCTTCCCTTTCTTTACCGGGGTTGCCTTCTTGATCACCTTACTGGTCTTCTTTACAACTTTCTTAGGCGATTTCTTACTTTCCGATTTCCTGGCACCCTTTTTTGCAACCACTGCCGGTTTGCTCTTTGCTTGAACCGGCGCCTTACCGGGAACCTTCACGGATCCCCTGGAGTCTCCCGCGACTTTCCCTGGCGTATCATTCTTTGCCGGACTTTGAGTAACGACAGCCTTGCTCGCAGCCGGCGCTTTTCCCGGCGCAACACCATCAACCATTGCAAAGCCAGGAATTTCGGCAAAGTTTGCCGCATAACGGATGAGTCGCTGATCTGAAAAGTGAGCCCCGGTAATTTGAAGGCCAATCGGCAAGCCCTGCGAATCAAGACCTGCAGGTACGCTCATGGATGGAACGCCGCCAAGATTGGCTGCAATCGTAAGAACGTCGCTTTGGTACATTGCAATTGGATTCCTGGCCTTCTCACCAATCTTAAAGGCAGTAGTGGGCGAAGTAGGTTGCAGAATAAAATCCACGTCTTTAAAGAATGAAATGTATTCCTGCCGAATCAGTGCCTTTGCTTTCTGAGCTTTTCCATAATATGCGTCAAAGTATCCGGCAGAAAGCACGAACGTCCCGAGCAAGATCCGTCGCTTCACTGCCGGGCCACAGCCTTCTATCCTGGAACGAATATAGACTTCTTTTAGGTCCTCACCCTTTGCGCGTTTTCCATACCGAATTCCATCAAAACGACTCAGGTTGCTTGAAGCTTCTGCTGTTGCCAGAATGTAGTAAATTGGAATTGAGTAGTCCCAGTACCTGGATTGAATCGGAACGAGCTTTGCCCCTTTGCTTTCAAAATACTTTGCCGCTTTTTCGCATGCTGCAAGCACTTCCTTCGAATAGCCGTCTTGATTCTGTGGAAGGAAATATCCAATTCGCATTTTCTTAAACTCAGAATCTGGAAGCGGTCCGCTGAATGGTGTTGGAATCTCCTGGGATGCTGGACTTGACGTTGAATCGCGCGGATCGTGTCCTGCAATCGCGTTCAGGAGAAGAGCTGTGTCTTCTGCGCTGCGCGCGAACGGACCAATTTGATCCAGACTCGATGCAAACGCAACAAGGCCGTAACGGGAAACGGTCCCATACGTTGGTTTTAATCCATACAGGCCGCAAAACGATGCCGGCTGACGGATAGATCCACCTGTATCCGAACCCAGGGCAAGCGGGACAATGTTAGCACCCACAGCACTTGCAGATCCGCCGGACGATCCGCCCGGGACACGCGATTCATCCCAGGGATTCCTGGTAAGTCGCAGTGCGGAGTTCTCAGTTGACGAACCCATTGCAAACTCATCCAGATTTGTGCGCCCAAAGAGTACAGCACCAGCAGCACGCAGGCGTTCGATTACATGTGCATCGTACGGTGCTTCAAAGTTTTCTAGGAATTTTGACGAACAGGTAACCTTCTCGCCCCTGGCACAGATGTTGTCCTTAATTGCGATTGGAATTCCGTCCAGCGGTCCAAGGGTTTGGCCTTTCTTTCTGCGCTCATCGGAAGCTTTTGCTTGCGCCTCAACCAGTGCCGCATCCAATGAATTGAATGCTTCGAGTGATTTGCGCTCATGTGCATGCGCAAGACTGGCCTTTGTAAGTTCAGTTGCGGTGTACTCACCTTTAGCCAGGGCCTTTGCATGATCGGAAGCGGTGTTTTTTAAAATTTCATTCATAATATTTCTTAACTGTTTAGATTGTTTATTGATTTAAATGCTATTCTGACTGGATTACACCTGGCACAACAAAATGTCCAGCTTCCCATTCCGGTGCGATGGCGGCAATATCGCGCGGAGTTAATTCACCACGAGGCACATCTGGCCTGCTGACAGCAGGTCCGATTTCTGCTTTGCTTCCCGCATCTCCCAGATCAAGTTCTTCAATCTGTTTTACAGCATCCAGGATTTTGTTGAAGTCTTCGCGCAATCCTTTAAGCCCCGGATCAGCCGGGTCAAGCCTGGCCAGGAAGGCAAGTTCGCTAAATTCTTTTTCGGAAAGCATAATCCTCTACACCATTTCTACACTCAGTGTCAAACGATTTCACTTGCCTGGCTGGAGATGCCTTCAAACGTGGTGCCAGCACCTATGGAACGAGAAGGCGAAGGCCTCAAAACCCCAACGCTCCTCGAAGACATCCGCATCATTTTTGCAACCATCCTGACGGATCCGGGCAGTTCGCTGGCATACGGCGCAGATGCACTCATTCACGTTACCGTTGGACTTATAGTTGTAAACTACACACTTGGCGCCTTCGCGACGGCTGCCGGCGCCGGGATCATTCTAGTCGTCTACCTGCTTGCAATCATAGTCTACAACAGCATGACCAGGCACCACACGCACAAAGTGCTCGGTGGTGGGGCTTTCGTTTCGGCCTATATTACTTCGCAGAGCATCAAGAAACACCCCAGGTTAAAGAAGTTTGTTTCATTTTTAGGCAAGATGGGCACTGGAAGTTTGCTCGCGGACTTTCCAGCAACGCAGGCGATCAGCCTTGTGGCCGGAGTTGAGGCTCTATATTTCATTCCGCTTGCAGACAGATTGAAGTGGGTTTTGGGATTTCTCTTCCTGATGTCGTTTATTCAACGCTACGGGCTGGGTAATCTTGCGCGATATCTAATCTGGCCTGTCCTTGGATTTTATTCGATTAACATTTGCATCAACGCCTACGGCTTAACTCAAATTTTTGCCAATGGCTGGCATGCGCCTGTTATACCTGCAACCATTCACGCAGCCCACGCCGAAAACTGGCTACCATTGGTTCTTCACGCTGTTGCAAATGGAGCCACGCTAATCACGGGCGTCGAGGTCGGGTATTCTTCTGTGAATATTCCCCATCATAAAGATAAAGCAATCCGTGTTTCAATGTGGGTCTTATACAGCATTGTTCTGGTTACCTACTCAATGCAAATCATCAACTTCCTTGGCCTGGGCGTAACCTACGATCGCTGGATTCCCGTGCCCTTGCAGATAGCAAAATTCCTGGGGGGCGACGCTCTGGCGACTGGATTCGGCGTGCTTACGGCCGTTATGCTTTTGCTTGCTGCGCAGACTGCACAAACAGATTTCCCGCTTGAGGTACTGCGAGCTTCGCGAAGCAATTTCTTTCCGCGCGGCATTGGTGACATGGCGTGGAAGAGAACTACACGTCTGGGGCTACTCGGCGGGCACGATGGAGTGTATAACCCGAGGGCTACAGCGCTTCTTGCAACCATGACTCTGGTTATTGTGTATTTCTTTCCGAGCAGTCATGCAATAGAAAGTATGTATGGCCTTGCCGTGCTCATGGCAATGAACATCGACATATTCTCCTATCTACTGCGACAAATTCGCACGCGCAAGATCGCATTCATAACAGTACTGGGATTGATCATCATGAATCTCATGCTGCTCAATATTCTGTACAACAAGTTCTGGGACGGTGCATGGTTTATTCTTGTATTATTGATACTGTACCTGGTGGTCTTCCTGATTTCTGAAGCGATCTATGCAATCTGGCTTGAAAAACTCAATGTGGTTCCACTTGAGCTTGGACTCTGGTACCCCGCATTTCAAAATCGCATCCTGGATGAAAAAAACATAGTACTGGTTTCAAAATTCCATCCTGGTGTGATTCACTTCCTGAAAAACTACGTAAAGAGCGGTCACATTCCGCTGGTCGTGCATTTTAGAACGGACAGCGACGAAGAAGTGCCACGTCAAATTCCAGACTGGTATCGCAACATTGATGTTCCAGAAAGTACGGACACGATTACGGCTATTACACGTTTCGTAAGACAGTCAAAAGCAACTCGAGTTCATTTGATTCCATCAATGGTCAGGGGAATCGATCCAATCAGCAGATACTATTTTGGAAACTCAATTGAAAGACTCAAATATGCAGTATCGCAATATGCAGATCTACAAGTCGAATACAACAAAGAGCGCATTGAGATTCAAGTGATGGATATTGCTCGGCGCATCTTTCCTGCAATTGCCCGTAAATTCAAGAAACGTCCTGTCGTTGCCCAGGCTGAATAGCTTTATGAAATCAGGAAATCCAGACCTATGACCTTAACAGTTTCCTAACACATAAACGCGTCATTTCCCTTGCCCGCCTGGTGTTTGCTTCAAGCCTGGTATTACACTAGTATGGAAACAGAAGGCGAAACTCTCAGGGCCCCCACACTCCTTAGCGATATCCGAATCATTTTTGCAACCATCTTAACCGATCCAGGCAGCTCCCTGGCGTACGGCGCGGACGCGCTCATCCACGTAACGGTAGGGCTGATGGTCACAAGCTACACGGTCGGGGCAAAGGCGACCATTCTGGGAGGAGCAACAGTACTGATTGTCTATCTAATTGCAATCCTGGTCTACAACGGAATGTCCAAACACCATACGCATAAAGTGCTTGGTGGCGGGGCATTTGTTTCAGCTTTCATCACCTCACAATCCATAAAACACCATCCAGGTCTAAAACGATTCATCCACTTCCTTGGCAAAATGGGCACAGGAAGTTTGCTCGCCGATTTCCCCGCAACACAGGCAATCTCACTTCTTGCCGGTGTTGAAGCCCTCTATTTCATTCCGATACCGGAGCGCTTAAAATGGGTAGTTGCTTTTATCTTCTTACTATCCTTCGTGCAGAGATTTGGCCTCGGAATTCTTGCGCGCTACATGATCTGGCCTGTGCTGGCATTTTATACTGTAAATATTGGAATTAATCTCTGGGGTCTCGCAACAATTCTTCAGAATGGCTGGCAACCTCCCATTATCCTGGAAGTGCGCGGTGTGGGTCTGGAACGATTCGCTTTTGTGATTCTTTCGGCGGTAGCCAATGGAGCAACGCTGATAACGGGAGTAGAGGTCGGATATTCGTCCGTAAATATCCCCCATCATCGGGATCGCGCCATTCGAGTTTCAATGTGGATACTTTATGCTATTGTCGTGTGCACGTATTCCATGCAGATCATTAACTTTCTTGGTCTTGGTGTAACGTTCGATGATCATATTCCAGTTCCGATTCAGATTGCAAAACATCTAGGTGGCGACGCCCTTGCAACGTCATTCGGCATTCTGACTGCAGTAATGCTCCTTCTTGCGGCTCAGACAGCACAAACCGATTTTCCTCTAGAGATGCTCCGCGCGGCGCGCAGTAATTTTTTTCCGCGCGGAATTGGAGATATGGCCTGGAAACGCACGGTACGCCTGGGGGCCCTTGGCGGGCATGAGGGAGTGTACAATCCACGGGCCACCGTGATTCTTGGAGTACTCACGTTCGTCATAGTTTATTTTTTTCCCAACAGCCACGCAATTGAAAGCATGTATGGGCTTGCTGTAATTCTGACGATGAACATTGGAATCTTCTCTTACCTGCTGCGCCAGATTCGCACACGCAAGGTTTCTTTTCTCACAGTCATCGGCATGATCGTTATGACTATGATGCTCTGCAATATAGTGTATAACAAGTTTTTTGACGGTGCCTGGTTTGTCGTGGTTCTGCTCCTTCTATTTCTAGTCATATTTGTCATCTCTGAAGCAATCTATGCGATATGGCTTGAGAAACTGAACGTTGTTCCACTCGAACTGGGTCTATGGTTTCCGGCATTTCAAAACCAGGTCCTCGACGAAAAGAATATTGTGCTCGTTTCTAAATTTCATCCCGGGGTGATTCACTTCTTGAAAAACTATGTTAAGAGCGGTCACATTCCACTGGTAGTGCATTTTAGAACGGACAGCGACGAAGAAGTGCCACGCGAAATTCCTGAATGGTACCGCAACATTGACGTACCGGAGAGCACGGATACAATTACGGCTATCACACGTTTCGTGCGTCAGTCAAAAGCAAGGCGTGTTCATCTAATTCCGTCGATGGTTCGCGGAATCGATCCGATCAGTCGCTATTATTTTGGAAACTCGATTGAGCGTTTGAAGTACGCTGTCTCACAATACGCAGATCTGCAAGTGGAATACAACAAGGAACGAATTGAAATTCAGGTAATGGACATTGCCCGGAGAATCTTTCCTGCAATTGCCCGGAAATTTAAGAAGCGATCCGGAGCGGCCGCAGAGTAAACACCGGGCCATGTGCCCGGTGCTAGTTTTTTGACTCGCTTAATTCCTGGGCCTAGAAGGGCAGCTTGTTCAGGATTTCTTTCCCAACGCCTGGGATCTTACTGTCGAGCTTGTTCTGCAGAGCATCCTTGATGCCGCCTGTAAGAATATCGCTCAGCGAAGGTATTTCAGCCAGGAGTTTAACGTCTGGATTTGCAATATTGCCCAGAGAAGCAAATGGCAACTCAACCCGTCCATCTTGAATCAATTTACCGAGCACACGGGCGCGGACTTGCTCAATATTCTGTCCTTTCAATTTCTTCTCAATGCCGCGATCAAAGCGTGCAAGGATTTCCTTTGATTCAGCATCAGACGCGCGCACCGACGCGTTGAAGTTATGCGCATTTGTTGTGGCGTTAAGCGTGCTTCCCTTCTTCAAATATAGATCATAGTTCGCTGTCGGGAAAACGGCATCATCCAGGAAAGTAACCAGGCCTTTAGAATAGCTTACGCGAATCGTAACATCCTTAATGATTGCAGCCTTGCCGGAAAGTTTGTTCCAGGAAAATCCGACCTTATTCAATACTGGAAGTTCCCCGGCAAGTTGATCGAATGCAGCCATCCCCGTGATGAATGAATCTTTCTTAACAACTACGGTGTACTCAACGCCAGTGGTAACATGGCCCGTCTTTGAATCGAACGGAGTTATGACTCCGCCGGATTGCAGGAGTAGTCCAGCCGCTTCCGTTTGTTTGGCGCTCACCACTACAACGTTGGCATCCGCGCTTACTCTCACAGAATTGTGTTTTATCAAATCGGCCGGATCAATATCGATTGAATCCAGAACTGCAGAAAGCGCGCTCACGCGAATCAACTGACCAGTCTTGGCCATGAGCAAGTTCACATTGCCTTCTTTGATCCCAATTTCTTTGAGGTTAGCTGAAATAGGCAGGTCCTTTGCACTAAATGGTTTGTTGTCTTCCTCTTTGTCTTCTTCCTCAGGTTTTGCCACTTCTGTGAGCGCAGGATTTGGTTTCCCCGCGACTATCAGAGGTTTTTTAAACAAGGGGGTGAGGCTATTAGTCCCGTCTGCATACAGAGTCATTGAAACGTTTGGACCAATCAGCAAGAATCGTTTGAGTTCAAAGCGTTTGGCAAGTAGAGGGAGCAGGCTAAATTTCAGATCAACCTTATTTACGCTGAGAACCGAGTTCTTCATTGCAGATCGCTCTGCTAGCGCTGTCCCTTGATTGGCAAATGTGTCACGCGGCGCAAGACTGAGGCCTTCAAGTTCTACAGAAGACATGGCAGAAAACAGACTTACGTTCAGCTTCTTGACTTCAGCGCGCACGTTCAGATTGGACTCAATCTGTTGCACCAGGAAGTTCTCATTCAACACCCGATTCAAAACAAACCAGGTTCCACCGACTAGCCCGATGAGAATTACAAGGACAGGAATTCCTACAAAATATATGATTTTTTTCATGGTTACCCCGGGGCAACCCTGCAACAGCTTTCCAGAAGTGGAAAGCAATTTTTCAGTTCAGGGGAGGACGCGGACCCGTTCCCAGTAGTCTACCCAGGAGCGGAAACCTTCTACCGAAGATCAGAGCAAGTACGGATATGAAATAACTCCATTGTTCGCCCAAGGTTTCTACGCGAACACTCCCATACCTTCTATACAAAGAAACGGGAATTTCAATGCAACGCATGTGAAAACGGAGAATCTCAATCATCATTTCCGCCAGGTAGGTTCTGTCCCTGGCGTGTAATTCCTCGGAGATTTTCAGAAACGAATCCTTCCAGATGGCCCGATAGATACAACCAATGTCTGTGAAACGAGGCTCAAGGCCCCACCAGAGTATTTCCACCAGCTTGCCCAGAGTCACATTCAACCAGCGATAGAGCGGACCCAGGTTCGTGCCCTGCTCCATCAATTGGCGAGTTGTCCGAGTACCCACGGCCATATCGCTGTCTTTCAGATACTCCAGAAGTTTGGGTAAATCGTTTGCGCGAAAATTCCCGTCTGCGGTTGCAAGGACCAGGATATCTCCTCTGGCCTGTCGGAATGCATCGTAGACCAGGACGGATTGTGTATCGCCATTCGGATCGCGTTCGATGACACGGGCCCCGGTCTTCTTTGCAATTTCAACGGTGCCATCGGTGCTTCCCATGTCTGCAACGATGATTTCGTCGACGCTGGATTTGAAATCCTGGATTACGTCCGGAATTGTTACAGCGTTGTTCAATGCAGGAATAATAAGTGAGACTTTGAATTTATGAAACTTCTGTGATCGAATCTTGCAAGTGGCTGAATAGTAATCAGCCAGCGAATTGATATTGTAGTATTCACCTTTCAGTTTGCCAGCGTGGACCTGTCCTGTTTCAGACATGTAATCGATTACGTCTGTAATTTCCACAACACCCGATTTGCTCGAGGGAGGAGTTTCATCGAAAGCCTTGAAATACTGCGGGCTAAAAACGTAGGTGCCAAGTCCCAGTAGATCGTTGGGAGGATTCTCCGGTTTCTCAACCAGATTTACCACACGCGTACCTTCCAGTTCGACTGAGTAATTCTTTCTGATTTCTGAAAGCAGGTCTGATTTCAAAATCGCAATGAGAGCGTCGGCCTTTCTTTCCCGATCCCAGATGCGGAGCAACTCCTCATGATTCATATCAAGGTAGAATTCATCGCCAAGGATAAGCGAGAAATCCCCATCGATTCGATTGCGCAATGCTGCAACATCTGAAGCCAGGCCCTTGCCGGTCCAATCTGCTGTATGAATTTTTGCTTTGGGATATTCGCGTCTGATCCGCTCTACTTCTGAAAGAACCTGCTCCTTTAAGTGACCCACAATAATGTAAAGCTCGGGGACTTTGAGAATCTTTAATTGTATGTAGACGTTTCGTTCCAGAAGCGTTTGATTTTCAAACGTGAAGAGCGGTTTAGGCACATAGGAAGTGCGGGGATAGGCCCGCGTTCCCTTACCGGCCGCGGCAATTACGCCATATTTCAAGACCCTGCGTGGCATCTGGTAAATGGGCTTTCAGGTCCGTTTCGCGTCAAATAGAACGCGATTGCCTTGCCGTTTTTGTATGAAATCGTTCTTTGACCGAATCGAACTGCTGACTGCGTAAAGGATTAACTGATGACACAAGCTAGAAACATGGGCGAGTTAAAAGCCTCTGGATACAAATACCGCCCCGTCCGCACCGAGATGGCAGAGAATCTTGCAAAGAAGATTCGTGCAAAAGAAACGATCTTTCCGCACATTCACGGCTATGAAGACACAGTTGTGCCGCAGCTCACGCATGCAATTCTCTCAGGACACAATATTGCAATCCTTGGGGAAAAGGGTCAGGCCAAATCGCGAATCATGCGATCGCTTACAACTTTGTTGGATGAAGGATTTCCCGTACTTGCTCACACAGAGATACCTGAAAGTCCATTCCATCCAATCACAGGAAAAGGTCGCGCCGAGGCCGCCAAAGGAGACGCCGCAGAAATTCGCTGGCTAACGCGCGATGAACGCTACGGCGAACGTCTGGCCCCGGGAAGTCGTATAGCAGATATAATTGGAGATCTCGATCCATCGCGGGTTATCGGCGGAGAATCACTTGGAAGCGAAGATGCATTGCATTTTGGATTACTTCCCAGGATGAATCATGGAATTTTTGCAATCAATGAGTTGCCGGATCTGGATTATCTGGTGCAGGTTGCGCTCTTTAATATTCTTGAGGAATCTGACATTCAGATTCGCGGTCTGCCGCTTAGAATTCCACTCGATGTATTTGTTTGCTTCACTGCAAATCCGGCGGACTATTCGCGCTCAGGAAAAATCATCACGCAGTTGAAAGATAGAATTGGCGCTGAGATCAGAACACACTATCCTAAATCGCGGGCCACTGGACTTGCAATCACACGTCAGGAAGTAGAATCGCTCATAAACGATCCGCGCGTAATCGTTCCGGATTTTCTTGAAAATATCATAGAAGAAATTACAATCCAGGCACGGATGAGTCCCGTAGTTAATCAGAAGTCAGGCGTTTCAGCCAGGCTTTCAATTGCAAACTATGAAACTGCAGTAGCATCAGCGCGCAGACGCGCACTTTTGCTTGGAGAAGATCCAGGTACTGTTCGCCTGACGGATCTTGGAAATCTGTTCGCATCGAGCTCGGGTAAAATCGAACTCGATCCGTACCGCGACGAAGCTGTTACGGAATTCCAGGTAATTCAAAAGATTATCGATGAAGCTATCCGAGAGATTTTCCTTGAATACTTTCCGCTAAAGAAATACGAAACCAGCATGGATCAAGTTGCTAAAGAGATTTTCCTCGCCAAAGGCCTTGAGATCTCTGATGGAACCCCTGCTGCATCGTATCGCGCGATTCTAAAAGACGTTCCTGCGTTGTTTGATTTTGTCCGCGATCGTGGTTGGGATAAAGATGATCCAATGCTTGCTTGCGGAATCGAATTTATCCTCGAAGGGCTTGCAGTAAATCAGAAGCTTTCGCGCAGAAAACTCGGAGAAATGATCAGCTTTAAATCGGTGGACGTCTACTAGACGTCCGGTGCTCGATGGGTAACGCCCGGCGGCCTGTGATTCGGTACCTACGCCCTGTCGTTGCGTACCTGCAGATTCCCACAGGAACATTATTTCTCATCCTGGGATTGATCTACGGCGGAAGAGCCGGCTCTGAGTTTGATCACGCCAGGGGTGGAGTTTCGATAGGCCACACCTGGCGCGAGGATTTGACAATGGAGAGGGTTTCGAGCGCACCTTCAGATTTCGTTCCCTCGAACGCCTGGACCAGGGAACCGTAATCCGGAGATTCAATTACGATTGGGCAACCTGTTTTCGGTTCAGTGCACCGACCGCCGAGGAATTTCAGTGCAATGATCGAGGCGAACGGCTGGGTCCCAACACCAGGACATACGAGCGAACCGATCTGGCACCCTGAGTTGCCCAACACTTCGAGTCGAGCCCTACCTGGAAATACTCGCCCTACTTTCGCCGATAATGAATTGCGCTTACGTTGCCCGACCAACATAGCTGCGTAGAGGTCCGCTACCTGGAATTTACAGACATACTATTTGTTCTTTTTGCGGGCGGATTCTTCCTAATTTACTTTGCACTCCAGGCATCCGGGTATCCGCGCTGGTTTTTGTGCGGCCTGATTGCCTGGTGTTCTGCTGCGTTCTATGCAGTGTGGTATCCACCGGCCCTGGTTCTCCTGCTGTTACATTCGCTTCTTGTATGGCAAGGAGGCCTTTGGATCGCCAGAATGCGCCGCACCAAACATCTAACGCTGGCCCGGGCTATTGCTGGTTGCTTAATTTTCCTGAGCCTTGCCGTTCTATTCTTCTTCAAGTATTTTAACTTCTTCGCGCAAACGTTCCTGCCCGCAGGTTCACTTCTGGATCTGATTCTTCCGGTAGGAATTTCGTTTTATACCTTCACGGCGATTGGATGCTATGTGGATGTGCTTCGCGGTGAATCCCCGCCAGTCCCATCGTTTAGTTCCGCATTGCTTCTGGTTGCATTCTGGCCCCATCTAGCTGCCGGTCCAATTCTCAGATCCAGGAACATTCTAAAAAACGTCGATTCGCCAGAACATCTGACTGTTGCCAATTTCCAGTTATCACTCCTATTGATCGCATCCGGGCTGGTCAAGAAACTACTCCTTGCCGATAACATTGGCTCGTACGTAAACTGGAACATCGATTATGGCGTATCGCACTTGAGTATTCTCGGCGCCTGGAGTGTCGTTGTAGGTTTTGCAGTTCAAATCTACGCGGATTTCAGCGGCTACAGCGATATGGCAATCGGCTTCGCGCTTTTGCTTGGCTTTAAATTGCCGGCTAACTTCAACTATCCGTATCTCGCCACAAGCGTCACCGATTTCTGGCGGCGCTGGCATATCAGTCTTTCCACCTGGTTTAGAGATTATGTATACTATCCACTCGGTGGGAATCGGCACGGTCTGTTGCGAGCTTGCATTGCAATCCTGGTTGTCTTCTTGCTCTCCGGAGTCTGGCATGGAGCGGGCGTGGGATTCATAATCTGGGGAGTTGCGCATGGATTGCTTCTTACGCTGGAGAAGATCTTCTATAAGTTCTATATGCGAGTCCCTGCCTTCTTCCGTTGGTTCGTTACTGTGTTTTCAATCTTGATTCTCTGGGCGTTCTTCAGACTTCCCGCAGCACAGGCTCTTACTCTCATTGAACGGCTATTTGCCTTCTCCACGTTTTCACTCATCGAGCAAGCACCGTATATTCAGCTTCCTGTGTGGATATTTTCATCGCTATTGCTCATTGATCACGGTCTGCGCCCCTATCGCGTAAGCGCGGAAGGATTTCCAGAGCTGGCGTCGAGGCCCTTCGGCCTGGCTGCCATCAGCATACTGTTGCCCGTTGCAATCTTGTTCTTTGGAAAGGATTTACCTTTTATCTATTTTCAGTTCTGATTATGAAATACGGAATGATACAGGGAATATTGCTCTTCAGCGGAATAGCGGCGACCACTACTCTGCTGTTTATTCCCGAATCGCTTGCATTTGACCTATTCGCTCCGGCTAGATTTGAAGCAAACATCTACGACCAGAAAGTACCAAAGAAAGTTCCCGAGAGAACCCCTAACAACCCGTTATATTCCGAATACAAACGACGCGGCCGGGAATTGAACCTTGACCTGGATTTCACGGGCGTAGTGCGCTCCATGGTCCCCTACGACAGACGCCTGAATCAAGATACCCTTGAACTTGAACTTTTCTGCGCCAAAGAAAAATCACTTGATGTGCTGCTGATTGGTGATAGCACCATGGCCTGGGGAGTGATCCCGGAAGTGATTGAACAGAGATCAGGCTTGCGCGTTGGAATGTTTGCAATGCGTTCCATGTATTTGAATCAGGCAACCATGCGTACTACGCGACGCCTTCAGAAATACTATTTGAGAGATGGCGGAATAACTCTCTTTGGTTTTGCCATCTGGACGCAACTTCAAGAGAGCGAAATGGTCAGGCGAGGCGAATTAAGAAAATTTAACCAGTACTCTGATGAAGAGTTTGAGCGATTCGCAAAAGAACGCAGATCGTCGTGTAACGTTGAACCAGAGCCGGAAGAAATTCCAGAACCTCGCTTGTTCTCCCGCGGTTCGCTTGATTCGTATTCAGCGGAGCTTGATCTACTAAGAAAGGACTTTCGCCGTTCACTGGGAAGCTTGCGCGAATCTTCGCTGGCACGAGAATTCCGCCAGTGGGCTCATCCAGCCTGGTTCAAAGCCAAAACTGGAGATGCCCAGAAAGAAGTGCCTCTAGAGGAAGAACGGCGGGATGAAGCCCAACCAGTGTCCAATAAGTTTGGTGACTACAAGGAGCGGATTTCCCTGGCCAGTTTTCAGTTCGTGCGTTGGGACAATCAGACTCTGACAGCCACAGGACCCTTTACCCTCCGGTCAATCCGGTCTACTGTTGACCCCGACCTGAGCTTCCAAATTTCGCAAACGCATCGCGCCAACGCCCAATCCCTCCTTGATTTACCAGGGCGCAAAGGATTTGTCATAACGATCTATGCTGAACATCGCAGCTACGCGATTCAGCGATCCATTTATGCAAAGCTCTACAAGAAACACCTCGAGCTGTTGGACCTGGGAGAAATGCATCCTCAAGAGAGAGGCTTCGCGATGGACAACGAAGGGCATCCGGCCAACCTCGGTGGGTTAGAAAAAAGCTTGTTGATTGCCGACTGGCTTCGCAAAAACTTTCGGAGTCGGATGTGAAAAGAGTCCTCTTAATAATCTGCGCTGCCAGCGCCATCTTTGTGCTGGGAATTCTTACAGCCACATTCCTCAGGCCGCAGCGCCAAATTGTAGATCTCCCGCCTGGAAAATTACCGGCGCTTGCAGTGCCGGCGCAGTTTCACGGAAGGCTTTCGCTCTTTGTGCTGGCCGGACAGTCCAATATGTCAGGCCGCGGTGCTAGCATAACTTTACCACATACCGATCGGATCTTTTTATTTGCCAATGACTATCACTGGAAGCAGGCGCGTGAACCTCTCGATGATCCAGAAGGCCAGATCGATGAAGTTTCTCTGGACAAGAATGCCGGAAGCGGACCAGGGCTTGCGTTCGCATCGAAGCTTGCGGCTGTCTATCCTGGCAAGGTGATTGGACTGATTCCATGCGCGCGCGGAGCTACTACGATGTTCGAATGGGAACGACGCCTGGGAGACGATTCGCTCTACGGTTCCTGTTTGAAGCGAATCGGCGCAGCCAGAGCCCTCGGCAAAGTGGAAGGGGTTCTCTTTTTTCAGGGTGAATGGGACGCAATCGATGACTCCAGGGCGGATGCTCCTCTGGCACAGAACTGGTCCTGGCCAAGCAAGCTTCCGGGAAGTCGCATAACGTATACGCAACAGACTTTGAAGGGGCCTTTTTCTTTTAACCGAGCATCGCATAAACAATGGGCAGAAATGTTTTCTGATTACGTGGACTCAATGAGGCATGACCTCGAATCTCCAGGGCTTCCAGTTGTATTCGCGCAGATTGGTCATCATGAAGATTCCTCGCGTTACGCCTACTGGAAAGAAGTCCAGGAGAGTCAGAAGTCAGTATCCATGCCGCGCGTGAAAATGATTGAGACATCAGATCTCGATCTACAGGATAATGTGCACCTTTCCACTCAATCCTACCTTACGGCCGGAGCGCGCATGGCGGATGGTTTTATTGAAATTACAGATCCAGCAAGGAGCGCGCCAAAACCTGTCGACCCCAAACCGGCTGAACAAAAGAAATGATCCTATGAAGTCTGCGAAGGTCCTCAAATGGGCGCGACGCGCATTTCCAAAGTATGTTCCGAATCTACTGAAAGACTGCTAGCTCAAATGCTCGTACAGAATTCGCGAGCCCAGTAAGATCAGAATTATTCCTCCGGCAATTCCAGCGCGCGATCCAAGCAATGGTCCGAGTCTCGATCCAAGAAAACTTCCAGCGATAGATGCGAGAAAGGTCACGACACCTATAATGGGCACAGCAAAGATAAGGGAAGTGTCCATTAAACCGAGCGCTGCACATGCCATGATTGAATCAATGCTCGTTGCAACGGCCATTACGAACATCGCAGACATAGTCAATGCTGCGGATGCGTCCTCATCTGAGCCAAACAGTGAGTCGTATAGCATCTTAGAACCTACAGCAGCAAGCAGTCCAAATGCAATCCAATGATCGAATTGTTCCACAGTGGTTGAAATTCGATTTCCCGCAACAACGCCGCCTAACGCGAACAAGGCCTGCACGATTGCCATGATTATGGCCAGACGCAAAGCCAGCAGTGTTCTGAACGATTTAAACTGACTACTAACGGATGCGGAAACTGCAAACGTGTCGGCAGAAAGAGCGGCAGCGAGTGCCAGGTAACCCAACCACATCGTCACAGTTTAGCCAACTTACTAATAAACTCGCGACAGATTCCTTCTGCAGTGTGCGCATCGCAGGGAGCCTCTGCGCGCGTGAGTTCCAGAAATTGCTGGCACTCCATTGGAGTAAGAACTGCCGTAAGCGCCTTGATCGCTTGAGTACCGGCGAAACTCACAATTACTTTGATCTTTCTCTTAGAGGAAACGGCTTCTACTTTTTTATCCCAGTACATCCTACGCAGGAGCGTTGCCGCATTTTCCAGATTTTCCAGGATCACATCGCCTAACATTTTTGCGGACGGACCAGCCCGCATCGCTCCGCCAGTCGTAGCCGAATCGCTCGCCGGAGTTACGCCTGGATTTGCAGCGTTTATGATCCGCGGACCATCCGTCCTGGGCTTAATTACGGGCAAAACCTGGCTTTTTGAGACTTCTGGTTTGGGCGCCCCAGGCTTGCTTGCGGTTTCCACTGAGGGAGGTCGCCAGCTGGTGACTTTTTTCTGAACTGTGTCAGGCGCTGGTTTTATGGGAGGAGTTTGTTTTCTATTCCGCGGAAAATCCGACCGCTCAAACTCCTGATCAGGTTCCCAGGATTTCATTTGTGCCCTCCCCTCGCCCGGAAAATTTGTCCTGCATGGACACTGTGTCCACTGAAAAAGCAAACACACCGCTGGAAAGGGAGATTTCGCGCAGGCGAACCTTTGCAATCATTGCCCATCCGGATGCAGGTAAAACCACCCTTACAGAGAAACTACTTCTCTATGGCGGGGCCATTCAATTAGCGGGACACGTGCGTGCGCGCAAGGACCGCCGCAAGACCAGATCAGACTGGATGACAATGGAACAGGATCGCGGGATTTCGATTACAACCGCAGCCCTGCAATTTGAGTACGGTGGATTCCGGCTGAACTTGCTTGATACTCCCGGACACGAAGACTTTTCTGAGGATACCTATCGCACACTCATGGCTGCGGATTGCGCAATCATGCTTCTCGATGCCTCCA
>JAIOPQ010000110.1 GCA_021413825.1 Spirochaetia bacterium
AACGTAAGGTTCTGACGCCCGATTCCTCGCAGATTTTTCTGATCTATTGAATTTTGCCCTGTACCAAGGCCACGCGATTCTGCGCTGCGTGCTCTCTCTCGCTTCGCTCGGCCTTGCACTTCGCACATTCTAAAACGTTATCTGCAATTGCGCAAGCATCATAGCCTCGAAGCCAGCCATCCATGGCTGGCAACATGATTGTCCACGCCGAAAAATCGCTCGCAACTCCCTGCGATCGAGGAATTCTTACTCCCGTGCGAATCCTAACATTTCTATTCCTCCTCACTTCAAACGCTGTTCCCGCGCAGGAGTTCAGCCTCACCTTACAAGCCTTGACAAACGCCAAGTTTTCGGTAATCGAGCCCGGACTCGGTCACAATGAAACCAATCTTTCCTTCGGGCAGAACAATACATACAGCCTAACCTACTGCATTAGCGGAGGATGTTCGGGCGAAGGTGGCATTTTCGAGATTAACAAAAACAAACTTTTCCTCACCCTCCGTGCATGTGGCGGGGACGGCCACGATCCCAAAGTAATCCCATGCTTCTCCTTCGGCTCCGCCACATGCGAAATAGAAAGGACCCCCGACTCGCTCTACTTCAACTTTGCCCTGTCGTGCAGTTCAACCAGGCAGTCACCGGACCATGTTCCTGGCATGAAGGCGAGTAAATTAATTCTACCTTTCCCTCACACTGCCGTGCGGCCGGGGTCGAAGCGGATGGCAAATGGCGTCCCGGTTATTTCAATGGGAATGACAACCGGCAAAACCACCGACGACGTTAACATCCGTAAAGCTCCGTCCATCACGGCCGATTCCGTTTCCTATCTCATTCCCTTTTTGCCCCCAGTGTCGCAACCCTTCGTACCAAAAGGCACCACCCTCGAAGTGGTCGCACGCACCGAAAAAAAAGAAAAAGTAAAAACCTGGGAAAACTACTGGTATCTGGTAAATCTCGGTTTGAATCGAGAAGTCTGGATGTTCGGGGAATTTCTTTCAATTGAAAACTAAAAGGCTCCCGGACCTCCTGTCCGGGAGCTGCTGCGAGTAAGCGCGCAACTGCAGATAACAACAGATACGCGCTCGCTTCCCCCACTCACTCCGCTCGGGGGGTCGCTCGGTCCTTGCACTCTCAGCAAACGGCTCACTACGTTCGCCTTTTTGCTTCGCGCGAATCCGGCGCAGTTTGGAATATAAGAAAGCGCCGGATCGCGCCGTGCTGCGGACAAATTGACGCTTCGCGTCAACTTCGCGTATCCAAACACGTTATGCGAACATTGCCCCGGCCGGATAGGTTCCGATACTTTTCTTGCTAAATATTTCGCTTGCCACTTCGGAATGTAGTCATTATTGTGACTACATTGAGCTGGTCTGTTGAATTTACTGAGGAAGCGGTGCTTCAGT
>JAIOPQ010000123.1 GCA_021413825.1 Spirochaetia bacterium
TGCCAGGTAGTCATTCGGCCAAAGCTAAAGAAGTTGCAGATGCAAGAATGAGAAGGATTTTTTAAATGTCGCCTAACGTTTACAAGAACGTCAGTACAATTGCGGCAGCGCACACGGCACTTCCTCGATACGAATACTCGCAGGATCAATTGATAGCAGAGTTCAGAAACCTCTGGGCGGAGAAATACTTCAACGTTGATCGAATTGAGCAGTTCCATAGAAACGTGATGGTTGGAAGCAGGCATCTGGCGTTGCCGGTTGAATCGTATCAGAAACTAGAGAATTTTAGCCAGTCTAATGATGCTTATATTTCTGCGGCATTGGAAATCACGGAACGTTTGATTCGTGAGATGCTTGAGAAAAACCATTTCCCGGCGGATCAGATTTCAGCATTCATAAGCACCAGCGTTACAGGCCTTGCAGTCCCCTCGCTCGATGCAAGACTCATGAACAAAATTCCGTTTTCGCCCTCCCTTAAACGCACGCCTATCTTTGGTCTTGGCTGTATGGGCGGTGCTGCCGGGATTTCCCGCGCCGCTGATTACCTGCGCGGCCATCCAAACGATTCTGTATTGTTTATGTCAGTTGAGCTTTGCTCCCTTACATTGCAGCGGGACGATCTATCGATCGCGAACATTGTTTCCAGCGGTTTGTTTGGTGACGGAGCGGCTGCTGTTCTATTGCTGGGAGAGAATCATCCCAAACGACAGGAACTACCGGGTCCGCAGATCCTGGCAAATCGCAGCGTATTCTTTCCCAAAACAGAACATGTAATGGGCTGGGACGTCGGCCAAACTGGATTCAAGGTCGTCCTTGATCCTGGCGTCCCCGAGTTTGCAAAAGAGCATTTGCGCCCGGGTGTGGTTCAATTTCTAAAAGAGGAGGGCCTTACCCTCCAGGACATCAACGTCTGGATTGCGCATCCGGGCGGACCTAAAGTAATCACTGGAATGGAAGAAGGTCTGGGTCTGAAACCTGGCACACTTCATCTTTCAAACGAAAGCCTGCTAAAATACGGAAACCTCTCCTCTGCGTCTGTGTTATTCATCCTCAAAGAGACGCTCGCAACAAATCCACCCCCTGGAAGTCTTGGTGTATTGATTGCAATGGGACCAGCGTTTGCATCTGAGCTCATCCTGATTCGCTGGTAGAAATGACTAAGACGCAGATTATTTTTTTTACATTGCTTAGCCTCCTGGCGCTGCAACGGGTCCTTGAGTTAAGGGTAAGCAAACGAAACACTGCAAATGCACTCAGGCAAGGAGCACAAGAAATTGCCCCGGGCCAGGTTCCCTGGATGACGGCCCTGCACACTCTCTGGTTTATTGCGATGGCCTTAGAAGTATTCCTGGGATCGCAGTTCAACATTTACATGTTCTGTGCCGGCCTTATCCTGCTAATCGGAGGCCAGGCCTTGCGCTACCATGCAATCACGACACTCAGAGAACGCTGGAGCGTGCGGATTATCAAATGGCCTGCACCACCCGTGACTGGCGGACTCTACAAATGGATCAAACACCCCAACTACCTGGGAGTTTGCCTTGAGATCATTGGAGTCCCACTGCTCCATGGAGCCATATTCTCGGCCATTGCCTTTACAGTTTTGAATGCTGCCTTTTTACTTTTTAGAATTAGAGCTGAGGAAAGAGCCGTGTATGGTTGAATCGGATGAAGACATTCTTGAGCTTGTGCGCCAGGTACTCGCCCAACATTGCAGAGTTGAAAAGCGCATTCAACTAAACGACAGGCTCGCAGAAGATTTGCGCCTGGATTCTGTAGGAATGCTCACAATGGCACTGGAAATTGAAAATCACTATAGATTGAATCTGGGCGACGAGCCTGACAGACCACCACGCACAGTCGCCGAGGTTGTTAAGCTAATCGCATTACGCTTGCGAGAAAAGAATCATTGAAAACACCAACCAGCTTGCAGGACGCCCTGCGCAGTGCTGCAGAAACGGATCGCGGCCTCCAATTCTTTGATCGATCCGGCAAACTTTCAATTTATCCATACGCACAACTTCTAATCGATGCCGGCAAATATGCTGCATCATTGCGTGCCCGCGGCATTGAGCCAGGGGACACAGTTGGTGTAATCTTTTCCACTTCGTATGCCATGGTTCAGACGTTATTCGGCATATTGATGGCCGGTGCCATTCCGTTTTGCCTGGCGCCTCCCAGGCTAGGACGAGGATCGGACTACAGTGCTACAACAGCCAGGATGATCACTCGCGCACGTGCCAAACTGGTTGTCACAGATGATTCAATTTTGAATTCTCTACAAAAAGTATCGAGCATTGTACCAAACCAGTTCATAGGTGTATCCGAGCTTAACGGAAACGAAACTTACTTCTACGAGGCATCGAGCAATTCTCCGGCCGTAATTCAATTCTCAAGTGGAACAACTGTAGATCCAAAACCAATTTTGTTAAGTCATGGGAATCTAATCGCAAACACAAATGCAATACTGACACGCTTCCCTGGTGATCTCAAAGATCACAGCGGACTTTCCTGGCTGCCTATGCATCATGATATGGGGCTAATCGGTGGATTATTCACCGCCATAGTAGGTAAAGGAAATGGCACGTTTCTGCGTCCGGAAGATTTTGTTTTACGACCTGGGCTCTGGCTTCGCGCGTTAACTGAAACTCGCGCGACCATTAGTCCCTGTCCCAACTTTGCTTTGAAGCTCTGCACCGAACGCGTAACAGACGACGAACTGGATTCGCTCGATCTTTCAAGCTGGCAGATTGCACTGGTAGGTGCAGAAACCGTTCACCTGCGAACTCTCAGAGATTTTTACGATCGTTTCAAGCGCGCTTCCTTCAATTACGCAACGTTCACGCCGGTTTACGGTCTGGCCGAAGCAACGCTGGCCGTAAGTTTTTCAGATCCAGCACTTGCGCCGCAGGCGGTTCTGTTTGATGCAGACAAACTGGGCCAGGGCCAGGCCGAAGAAAAACCAAACGGAACAGAAATCGTAACGGTGGGGACTGCACTTCCTGGTTTTACAATAGAAATTCGAAACTCAAAAGGAGAACCCCTTCCAGAGAATTGTGTGGGAGATATTTTCATTCGTGGTGATTCAATCATGGCTGGCTATTTTGACGATGCGCAAGCACCGGAATGGTTGAATACCGGAGACCTTGGTTTTTTCTTTAAGGGGAATCTCTACCTCTACGGGCGCAGCAAGGATTTGATTATTATCAACGGAAGGAACCATGATCCATCTTATATTGAATTTGCAACGGAGGGTGTTCCAGGACTCAGACACGAACGGACCGCAGCTTTCGCCAGCGAGACGGAAAAACAAAGCGAAGGCGTTGTGCTGATCGTGGAACGCGACAAGAGCGATCAGCAAACTCCTGAAATACTGGCTCAACTTGTCCGCGATGCTGTGGCAGAAAAGACCGGACTGATTGCTGAATCCGTCCATATACTGGAGAGCGGTGAAATTCCTAGAACCACAAGTGGGAAAGTAAAACGGGCAGAAGCCAGAAGAAAGTATATTGCCGGTGATTTTAAACCTATTGCATCCTGCTAGATAATGACGCGTTTTTTTCATGCAGTAATTGTTGGCGGCGGTCCTGCTGGACTCTGCGCGGCTATCGTACTTAGACGCGAAGGCCTTGATGTTGCTGTTGTTGAGAAACGTGCCTTACCCGCGGATAAGGCCTGCGGCGAAGGAATCATGCCGCGCGGCCTGGAATTGCTCACGGAACTGGGAGTAATGGATCGAATAGCCGGGCTGGGGCATCCGATCCATGGCATCACATACTCCGCAGGAAACAAAACCGCCACAGCTGATTTCTTAGAAGGACCGGGGCTTGGACTACGTCGTCCTGACCTCTCAAGAGCACTGTACCAAATAGCCAGAGATCTTGGCGTTATTTTTTATTCCGACGATTTACTTCCCACATTTCCGTTTAACGGTAAGGTCAATCTGAAATCGGAACAAATACAGACCAACCTCCTTGTAGCTGCAGACGGGCTGCACTCCAGGATCCGCAGACTTGCGGGATTGCAGAATAAACATCGCAGCCATCATCGCTGGGGAATTCGTCAGCATTTCAAAACTCAAAATACCACAGATTATGTACAGGTAATACTGGGTGAAAATTGCGAGGCGTATATTACGCCCATAGGACCACATGAGGTAGGACAGGCAATTCTCTGGAACAGTAAGAAGATTAGCCCGGCAGGCGGAGATGACGCCTACGATTCTCTGAGGGATTTCCTACCAAATTCACTTGTCGACGGGGAGACGACGAGCGCAGCCCTGGCTGTTGGTCCACTTGAGCAGAGATCAAACGGCGTAATCACAGATGGGTGCGTTCTACTTGGAGATGCTGCGGGATATGTTGACGCAATTACTGGTGAAGGAATCAGCCTTGCGGTCGAAGAGGCATTTGCACTCCGCGTTCTGGTGCCTGCACTCCACAATGCAACGCGACCATTGCAAAAACCGGAACTCCTGCCCTATGCCAAAGAGTATCGTCGTATAACGTTAAACTACAAAACATCAACGCGAGCACTCCTCTTTCTTTCTAAGCGATTCTGGTTGGCGCAATGGGTTGTTGCATTTCTCTCAAGGCGTACCCGAGTATTTCAGGCATTCCTCTCTTTCAACATGGGAACTCTGGGATTTAGGGGCATTTGCCTGGCAATCCTGGGCTTCAACAGAAAGTGATTTGTTTTACCTTGAAGCTGCGCCTCACCAAATGATTTTCAGTTGGGCTGCTGGTTTCAAGCAGCCCAACCTGGATCACTTAATGTTAATTGTCCCGGTCTGGCAGAGATTTACGTTCATTAGAAGATATTCTTTCCCGTCCGTATCAACTGCTTTGAAATCCCAGACGCAGGCCTTGTGCTCATTTTCGAATGTAACCTTGACAGTTTCGCCTGGATCAAGTACGTCATTTCCAAGGATGTCATCTTCCCAATCGTCCACCTTTGCGGCAGAAATGTAAATATGATGAATTGATTTCCTGGTCATGTTGACCACATTCACATCTTGCTTACCGGCGTATAACGCAGTAGAAAATGCAATACTCACAAACAGGAACAGAACTTTCAGTTTCATCGTTACCTCAGTGGGACCAATGCCCAAGGATCAGACATGCCTGGGCGACAGGGTACTCAACATTTTTTTAAGTTATTGCAAACCAGAGTGCGTACTACCCCTTACGCAGGGCCTCTGCCGCATCAATGCAACGCTGTCGATTGGCGAGCATTGCATTCTGTACCCGGAGCCGCTCCTGTTCAAATTCAGCCTCAGTCAAATTCCTGGGTACCGAAATCGGCGCTCCAAAGGAGCAAACGAAATTTGTAAATGGAAGGGGAACCCGATGCTGATCCCAGGATTTTTTCGCAACTTTCTGTCGTGTGCATTCATAGTGAAATGGAATGATGGGCACCTGCGATATCTGAGCGGAGCCAATCAAACCTGGCTGAACTATCAATGCTGGCCCCCGCGGACCATCGGGCGTAATCGCAGCAGAAAGCCCTTTTCTAAGATGTAGAATTAATTCTTTGAACGCTTTTCCACCACCACGCGAAGTACTTCCACGAATGCTTGTATTTCCAAACTTTCGAACCACTCGATCAATATACGCTCCATCTTTGGAAGCTGATATCAAGACTGCTGTGTTCAAGTTCCGTAACAAATACGGTGAATATAAAACATTTGTGTGCCAGATTGCAAATATCCAGGACTTTCCCGCAGAACGCAAGTTCTCAAAATTCTCGCGACCTAGATCCGTGCGACGAGAGGTTACTCCAACAAATCGCTGAATCAAAGTTACCAACCACGGAAGTAATGCAAGGAGCAGACGATCTTTGAACGGGGGTCTGGGATTTGTATTCTCTTCAGCCACGCGTCAGACTAGAAACCCGCGATTTTTTGGACGAGTCTTTCTCTCAGGGCGTTCTGTATTCGAATTCTAGCTTCTGATCTTCCAGTGGAATTTCAAATTGCATGGCAGTACCCAATCTATCTTCCTGGACCATATCAAAGGATTCGGCCTCGAGTTTCTTTCCTTTAGCAATGCTTCCAGTTCGATATCCCCTGGGTAACCGTAAACGCACCGTTCTTTGAAATGGAGTAAAACCATCTTCCTTGATCGAAAGCGAAAGTTGCAGCGTGCCCGTACGGTCGCGCTTACCATCTACATTCACTTTCGCCTGACGTCCATCGAGACCGTTACCAGCATCAAGGACAAAGCTCCCCTGAATTTGTGCCCCGGGAAATATTTCAATCGTTAACGGAGTCTTAGCTGAGTCCTCAGCGTTGCGGCCGGGAATTGCAAGGGGTATGGCCGCGCCACCGCGCACGAACACTGGAAATGTTCCAGGGCGGGTTGGAATTCTATACAGGCCCGGGGCAAACGTTTCACCAGTTTCAAAATCATACCACATTTCTCCGCAATCGGGAAGCACCACTGTGCGATCCTTTGCGCCCCTTTCAAATACAGGCGCTGCAAGAATAGAAGGTCCGAGCATGAACAGACCATCGGCGTCAGTCTCTTTAGTATTTGGAAATTCATAAAATACCGGGCGAACGATCGGAGCTCCAGTCAAAGCGGACTCATGGAACAACTTATAGATGTAATGTAGCAAGCGATATCTGCGCTTTATATGCTTACGACAAATCCCAAGTGTTTCTTCTCCAAAACTCCACGGCTCCTGATCGGTGGAATAGAGGACTGTGTGCGCTCTAAAGAACGGCATGAGTGATCCCATTTCCATCCAACGAGCAAATAACTCAGGGTCTTTTCTCCATTTTACAATCGCGCGCAGCCCTGTGCCGCTTCCAAATCCGCCAACATCTGCGCCACTGAATGGAACACCCGTTAGCCCAAGGTTCAATACCATATTCAAGTTTTCGCGCAGCTGCGCCCACGATGAGTGATTGTCTCCGGTCCACATTCCGGCATACTTTTGAATGCCGCAGAAAGCAGATCGTGTTAGAATAAAAGGCCGTTCATCGGGTTTGAACTTTGTAAATGCAAGCTGGGTTGCTTCTGCTTCCAGGTTTGCATACATGTTGCGAACTTCTGCCTGTGTATTGTTCTTGAATTTAACTTCTTCTAACAGCGGATCAGTGCTCTTACCCAATCGCCAGGACGGCTCGTTCATATCATTCCAGATACCTGAAACACCCATGCGAAATAATGCTGCATGTTGATGAGCCCACCATTTACGAACATTCTCCAGAGTAAAATCCGGAAATACCGTTACGCCGGGCCACACTTTTCCTTTGAAGTAGTTTCCCATTGCGTCGCGACAGAATGCATCCTCGTTGCGACCGCTCTCGTAAGTGTCGTATTCCTCTTCCACGGCCACACCTGGATCCACAATGGCAACAGTGCGCATGCCAAGTTTGTCCAGTGACTCATGCATCGCTTTTGGATCCGGGAAATTCCTTTTGTTCCAGGTGAAAACCTTATAGGCCTCCATGTGGTGAATGTCCAGGTGAATGGCATCGCATGGAATATCTTCGATCCTAAATCGTTCAGCAACTTCAATGACGCGTTTCTGTGAACGATAGCTCCATCGAGATTGATGAAACCCGAGCGACCAGATTGGCGGTAAGAATGGCATTCCCGTTATTCGCGCGTATGCCTGGAGAACGCGTGCCGCAGATCCATTCATGACAAAGACATCGATTGGAATCGGCACCGAGGTGTGTATGTCAAAGCGAACTTCCGGTCCTTCCGCGCGACTCGATCCCTCTATATCAACTTCAACTTCACCCGGCAAACTGCAGTTTAGAAAAACTCCCATGCATTCAGACCCACGGCGAATCATGAAGAACGGAAATGCTGAATAGGATCCCCCGGGAATAGAATAGAAGTTGGTATCGATTGTTTTAAGGGAAAAGCGAGCGCCCAGTTTATTCAGGCTGCCGGTTGCTGCACCAAAGCCGTAGACCTCATCGCCCTTGAGAAGACGAACCAGGAACGACGGGGGGCCAAATTTTCCTGTCTGAACGGTGCCGCTCATTGCAGCGGCTGGACTCAAATTTAATTGAAACGACCCGGTTACCGGATCGAGAAAGAATTTGGTATCGCGTTTGCGCGCAAGGATGACACCCTGTGTGTCCTTGTGAATATGCAATCGCTCCATGTCGAGCGCTTGGATAGGCCGACCTTCCGGGAAATCCTGAACCAGATCCGGATGGAGCATGAATCTGAATCCGTCCTGCTTGAGGAGCGCGGCAAGAAGCGTGTGCGCGTACATGTCGCTTTATTTTCGGTCCAGCAGGCAGGCAAAAAGAGATTGCGCTGGCTTTTTCGATTGCCAGTGGGCCTGGTTCGCGCGCCCCTGAAACATGCGTAGAAAGGTCATTCTGTTCTCCACCCTTGCCGCTTTTGTAGGACTGGGCTTCCTACTACTGCCGTTGTCGGAGTATCGCTACGCTGCAAATCCTCTGCCAGCCACGTTTGATGAATTCCTGGCCATGAAGCTCAAGCAGAGCGCGGATGCTGGAGCGCGGCAGGGCTGCGAAGAACGCCTCGTGCGCTTCGCACCGGGTCAAACAGATCTTGCAATTCTATACATTCACGGATTCGGAGCGTCGCGCGCAGAAGGCGAAGCGGTTATGGATCCCGTCTCAAGCAAACTGAAGGCAAATACGTATTATGTCCGATTGCCGGGCCACGGTACCAACAAGGAAGATCATGCCCGCGTGCGGTACACGGAACTTCTGGACACGTCCGAAGAAGCCCTCAGAGCCATGCCGCTTTTGGGTAAACACATCATCGTAGTTGGAACAAGCATGGGCGCTCTACTCGCCACGCACCTTGCAGCCGAGCATCCAGAACAGGTCCACGCCCTCATTGTAGCTTCACCGTTTTATGAATTCTATCGAAGCGATGCGAATGTGGCTGCATATCCAGGCGGGCTAACGCTCGTCGAGCTTGTGGGTGGAGGTGTGATCCGCGACGTCCGCAAGAAGCCGAACGATCCAAATGATACTCGAATAGAAGGATATCAAAACTACTGGTATGATGTGCAATACTTCGCTGCTCTCAGGGGACTGGCGCAATTGAAACGGGCTGTTTCAAAGCCCTCCACCTTTGGCCGTATCACAAGTCCAGTTCTAATGCTGTACTATTACAGAGACGAAGAGCACCAGGACAAGTCCGCAAGTGTCCCGGGCATGCTGGATGGATTTCAGCAGTTCGGTAAATTCTCCAAGCCAAACCCGCTCAATCGCAGCGTCGCAATTGAACAAGGGGATCATGTATTGATGAGCAAATGGGTTCCAACAGATAAAGCTCTGATAGAAAAAGAAATTCTCAGATTCATCGAGGACGTTGAGACCAAATGAAATCACTGGTTATAATACCGGCTTACAACGAAGAACAAACAATCTACGAAGTGGTAACTCGCACATTAAAGCACTCTGATGTTTCTGTGACAAACGACGGGAGCCGCGATAGAACTGCAGAAATTCTTCGGACCATTCAACAGGAATGCGCTAACAAGAAGCATCCATTTAACCTGAACGTCGTCACACATGAAAAATCAACGCATATTCCGCAAGGGCTGCAGGATGGTTTTAAGTATGGGGTGTCTCAGGGCTATGAGACGTTTATTACCATGGATGCGGGAATGTCGCACGACCCGGATGCTGTGCCAACGTTCCTGAGCGCGGATCCTGGACTGGATGTAGTAATTGGAATGCGAGCCAAAGTAGAGAATGTTCCGTTTTACAGAAAGATCATTTCCTGGCTGGCCGCACGCGTGGTGAACTATGCTCTGACTCCCTCCTATTTCAGCCTGGGACCCGGCCTTACTGACTGCACCAGCGGATTCAGACGCTATTCCCGTCGGGCTGCGGTATTGATTTCTGGTTCGACTTTGAAATCGAAAGCTTTTGATTTTCACATGGAAGCCTTAGCTCTGTGTGTCCGCGAGGGAATGAAGGCTGGTGAGATTCCAATTACGTACGTGTTCTCCAATTCTTCTTTCAATAGCCGTGTGCTGAAGCAGGCCATGAAGTTCGGTTTCTACTTGATTTCAACAAAAGGACAAAGGCCCCGGGCTATTTGACGTATATTGTGGTAACAATTCAGAATTTCATAAAGGACCGGGGCGCTCTATTCTACCTGGGTGTTTTCTGGTTTTTCATTACCGTCCCCGCATTGGCAATCATGGCTCGCTATGATTGGAACTATACTTCGCTAATACGTTTCGGCCATCGCTATATTGAACAGAATGAAAGTTTTACACCCAAAGGGGCAGTACGTCTTCTCGGCAATGAACGATTTGGTGGAAACGGATACGACGGGCAGATTTTCTATTATTACGCCAGGACTCTGTATGTGCCTGAAACCTGGCCTTCGGGATTTAGTAACGCCTATAGAGCACCGCGCGTAGGTTACCCTTTCCTCGTGGCTCCGTTTTCAATCTTTGGCAATCGCGGCGTGGCTGCGGGCATGATCCTGGTTCAAATTGCTGTCACCAGTACTGCAATCTATTGCCTGTTCCTTCTGCTACCACCTACGCGGCGTTATCTGGTATTGTTGTTTGCATTGTCTCCATTCCTTCTACAGTCCATGCTATTTCTCGTCAGCGATAGCATCATGATATCCTTGTTTATAATGGGCTGGTATTTCTTTCAAAAGAAGCAGCGGTCACGAACCCTTCTTGCCCTTGCCCTATTTTCAATTGCCGTGCTGACCAAGGAATCCTCCCTTTTCCTGCTCTTTCCCCTTGGGCTCTGGGCTCTATTGCGCGGTGATACGCGCCTGGCCGCATTGCTCCTGGGAGCTCTTGTTCCTATGGCAGCCTGGCAGTTCTATTTATTTCGAGCACATGGGATGGTCCCGGCGAGCATCTTGAGTATTTTTCTTTCACCGTTATCCGGCATCAGAGGAGTATTAGCTCAAACACTGGACATGTTTCAGACCAGACCTCTGCCGCTCAGTGACCTGGGTCGTCAAACTGCTAAATTATTTCTAATCGCCATCATTCCGCTCGGAATCTGGGCCTCAACCGCGCGTTTGAATTTGTCGTCCAATTTTCGTAATCTGATGAACACGTTTCGCGAGCCCGGCATACCATTCCGTGGCGGTGCATTGCTCGTAATTCTTTCGGTACTGATTGCCGATTTTCAGTATTTCTGGGGAATCTTTGAGAACGTGGGGAGAATGTTCACGGCGCTCGTACCGGCGATTATCCTTGCGCGCGGCTATGAGAAAAGCCTGGATCGAAGCATAGTGTTTTTTGGCATTGCAGTATTGACGTTAAGCGCCCTTGTTTGGCTAAGGTTTATTTTTCTCACCCCTGCTTTCCCATTCGACATTTATCAACCATATACTGGGCCGCACTACGGTTTACCCTAGAGATACTTCAAGAAGAACTCCGTAACCATTGCTTCTGCTTTGGGCCGGTCCGCCTGCCAGGCCCGGGTATGTCTGCCTCCGGGAACGGACCAGAACCATTTTGGCTGGCCTGCAGCAGCAAATAGGCGCGCGCCATGATCAGGTGGGACTCGACGATCCGCCGTGCCATGAATTATGAAAATGGGTCGAGGAGAAATAGAAGCAATCCGCTTAACCGGAACGATCTCAGACGCGCTTAGATTTCCTCGCATTTCAAAAATCCATTCAACAATAGGGACAAGCGGATACTCTGGGAGGAAGTAATCGTTCCTGGCTGTGTCTGCAATGATGGAACGAAAATCCGAAAACCCACCCTCAAAAATTCCCGCGCGGATCCGCTGGTCCACACTCATAGAAAGAATGGAAGTTGTAGCTCCCATAGAAAAACCGAATACGCCAATGGACCTTGCCGATTTCACCAATGCAAGATAGTCTACTGCGGCCAGGACATCGCGCCTTTCATAATATCCCATCGATATAAATGACTTTTGACTTTCGCCAGCATTCCTGAGATCAATCAAAAGCAGATTGAATCCAGCTGCGTGCAGCGCTGGTCCAAATCGAAGGCCCTCATGCCTGTCAACGCCCCTTCCGTGTACCAATAGAACAGAAGGAGCGGCAGGATTCCCCGGGACGTACCAACCTTTGATTGTAAATCTATCTGCGGTCGCAAACTCGACGTCCTCATACGAAAGACCAACTGAATCGGGCGTGCCGCAAAATGCAAAATGCTCAACCTGGCATTCATACTTTGCTGGAAACATGAGCACATGAGCGAAATAATATGCAGCTCCAATAATGATCAGAACAAAAGCAAAGAAGATTCGAATCAGGATCCGCACAGGGCAAGAAAGACTGGGCGTCAAAAGAAGCGCAAGCACTTCAAGCCAGAAATTGGAACTCCGGAAACCGTATCAACTCCCTGGCGAGATCGCGCCCTGGCGGCAAATGAATCGTATGAAAGCCAAGGGCCGTGGCTCCTTCAAGGTTAGTTGCCAGATCATCAATGAAAATGCTTTCTGATGGGACAGTATTTAACGCCTGACACGCGATCTCAAAGATAGCTGCCTCGGGTTTCCGCATTCCGGTTTCCTGGGAGTAAATTCTGCGGGCAAAGAGCGACAGAAACGAATAATTAGCTTCAACGAATTCGGCGTGCAGATGATTTGTATTGGATATTAGCCCGACTGGCATTCTTTTACTGATTGTTTCAAGAATAGAAACGTTATCCGGCATCAATTCAAAGATATCATTAAACGCAAGAGTCATGTCTTCCAGCGAGTCCGGGTATTGGATTGCTTCGTGAATTTCTCCCAGGAATTCCGCGCCGGTCAGAAGCCCACGCTCGAACTCATTCATGCGCGGAGAGAACAACAACCCTTTTAGCTCTTCAATGTCGCGACCACTGGTTTGAGAAATCTTTCGCAAACAAATATCGAGATTGAAATCGACCAGCACCTTTCCCAGGTCGAAAAAGACTGTCCGAATCATGTGATATGGAAAATTTCCCTTACGCGTTTCAAGCCACGAACCAGAGCGTCCACGTCCTCGGGTCCGTTGTAGAGATAGAAACTGGCGCGCACAGTTCCGCTCATATCATGGCTACGCATGAACGGTTCGCAGCAATGGTGGCCTGCGCGCACAGCAACTCCTTCTTCGTCTAGAATGCTTCCTACGTCATGCGGGTGAACCCCATCGACATTAAAGGACACTACTCCACCGCGCGCCTCAAGATCGTTGGTTCCAAACAAAGTTACACCTGGCACCTTTCGCATTTCTTCCAGCGCATACTTCAGAATACTTTTCTCATGTTCGTGAATATTATTCAGGCCAACGTTCTTGAGGTATTCGATTGCTATTGCATATGCCACAACACCAGCAATGTTCGGTGTCCCGGCTTCAAATTTCATTGGTAGTTCAGCAGGCTTAAATGAATCTTTCTGCACCGTTAGAATCATGTCACCCCCTCCAAGAAAGGGCTCCATGTCTTCTAGTAGCTTTCGTTTTCCATATAGAACGCCCACGCCAGTGGGCCCGAGCATTTTGTGCGCACTCAGAGAATAGAAATCACAGTCAATCTCCTGAACATCAACGGGAAGATGGCATGCGCCCTGCGCTCCATCAACAGAGAACAATGCACCCACTGCATGGGCTCTTTGCGATAGGGTTTTGATATCGTGAATTGTTCCAAGCGCATTGGACATATGCGCGAGAGCAACCAGCCTGGTTTTAGACGTTAAAACAGAATCCAGCTTGCTGTAGTCGTACTTTCCATCGGGAGTGAGCGGTAAATGTTTCAGGACAGCACCCGTGCGTTTGGCCGCCATCATCCAGGGCACAAGGTTCGAATGGTGTTCCAATTCCGAAATTAGGATTTCGTCACCGGGCTTTAGATTGTTCATGGCCCAGCTGTATGCAATCAGGTTAATACTTTCTGTTGTATTCCGCGTGAATATGATGGTCTCTGAACCTGGCGCATTCAAGAACACGGCCATCTTGCTACGAGTCGCATCGTAGAGATCTGTTGCCTCATAGGACAAACGATAGGCGCCGCGATGAATGTTCGCATTTCTGCATCGATAGTAATCTTCAAAAGCGTCGATCACGCGCTGCGGCTTCTGCGAAGATGCAGCACTATCCAGAAACACCAACGGCTTTCCATTCATTTTAGTCTGAAGCAGCGGAAAGTCTTTTTTAATCGTTTGATAATCGTACGCCATATTAATCCAGATCTACCATCACATCGTTTCCTGAAACCTGCACGGGATATACTTCAATATCAGAAGTTGCGGGCATCTTGACAACTGCTCCTGTGCGAATGTTGAATCGCGCGCCGTGTCGCGCGCAAACTATTTCTTCACCGTCAATCCTTCCGTCATCCAGGGGATTCTCATCGTGCGAACACGCATTCTTGAAGGCCAGAATTTCGCCGTTTAAACGCGTAAGTGCAAGCGGGCCAATTTTTGTTGTTACAGCCAGGATTCTGTTCTCTTCCACGTCTGCGACAGACGCAACCTTATGGAAGCTCATATAGCCTCCTGAGCGAGTCGCCTATGATCTGGTTTTTTTCCTCTTCAGACAACGGCAATTCCTCCGCAATCTGAGTTAGAAATCCAGTCATGAGCAATTGACGCGCATCCGGTTCTGGCAACCCCCGGGACATGAGCAGGAACAATGCATCCGGATCAATCTCGCCTACTGTGGCACCGTGCTCTGCGGAAACATCGTCAGATTGAATGATCAATCGTGGTTGGGATTCTGCTCGGGCGGACCTATCCAGCAGAATATTGTTGTTAATCTGATGCGATTGAACTCGTGCTGTTCCTGGTGGAATCACAAGATTTCCGTTGAAGACGCTGTGCGCACGATTCTTAAGGACAGTTTTGTAATGAAGTGAGCTCGACGTATCGTTGGCCCGATGCTCTGCCACCATCTCAACGTCCAGGAACTCTCTGCCGGCCAGGGTCGTAATACCAACGCCCCTGAATGTCGCGCCCTGCTCCAAAATGGCCGCGTTCACGAACGTTTTTCCTACGAACCCACCGTTATGCACCAATGATGCATGAACATTTGAATCTCTATGCTGTTGAGTGCGCAAACGATGGAAATTCCATTCATTACCTAAGAATCTACGAATCGATAGATAGCGCACAATCGAGCCCGGTTTACAATCAATTGTAGTCAAACTGTTCCAGAAAGTATGTTCCGACGACTCTCTACCTTCGAACTCCTCGATCAATGTAAGCTCAGTTCCTTCTGGAGCCTCGGCGAAAACATTATGAATGAGCGATACGCCTGGACCACATTTATGGCGCAGGCGCACCACGCTTTTGTGACCCGAAATAATCCGCAGGAATCGGCCTGCATGCGTGTAACTTATTGATTCAAACACATCCTCTGGCTTTGTAAGGCTAGGCCCTGTCCAGGAATCCAATTGGGCTGCAGACTCCTCGATAGCTGCGCCTGCATTTTCAATAATTTCTAAAATGCTCGTCCCATTGGTCGTATAACGTCCGATGTCCAGTCCAGAAAGATTTACTTTCCGCCAGGACTCGCTGTCCCTTGAGGGCAAATCCAGCGTGGGAAACAAATGCTCTGCGTTCTCTTTACTGAAGGGACGACTCATCTCAGGTTTTTGCGCCAAGCACGCCTTCATAACCTTCTTTTTCAAGGCGCTCCGCAAGCTCGCGACCCCCTGAAACAAGAATACGACCTTGTGCAAATACATGGACACGATCCAGCGTTAAGTAGTTCAGGATTCGTTGATAGTGAGTAATGAGCAGCATGGAACGATCAGCAGACCGCATGTCCTGCAGATTTTCCGCGATAATTCTGAGCGCATCAATATCAAGCCCGGAGTCAACCTCGTCCAGAATCGCAAGACGAGGCTTCATCAAAGCCATCTGAAGGATTTCGTTTCTCTTCTTTTCACCACCGGAGAATCCGTCGTTGACATAGCGCTTGAGAAAATCCTCATTCATGGCAAGCTTTGCCATGGTTTCTTTAAGTTCTTTGCGAAAGTCTTTGATAACAACTTCCTGTCCGCGCACGTTCTTAAGCACAGTGCGCAGATAGTTAGGCAGAGTTACGCCTGGAATGGACGTAGGATACTGGAAGCAGAGGAACACTCCCTTTCTTGCACGTTCGTCTGGTTTATCATTTATGATTGATTCACCATTGAGTAGAATGTCCCCGGACGTTACACGATATCGCGGGTGTCCCATCAAGGTGTAAGAGAGAGTGCTCTTTCCTGACCCATTGGGCCCCATGATTGCATGGATCTCGCCCGGAGGGAGGACAAGATTAACTCCCTTCAGAATTTCTTTGTCCTCCACGTTAACATGGAGATTACGTATTTCTAACAGAGCCATTTGGCAACCTCTAGGACGGATTCACTGCAAGCGGTTTCTTTTCTTCCGGCATGGCGATCGCCCGGCCGTCTTCCAGAATCATCCGGATTAATCGCGTCATTTCGACCGAGTATTCAATATTCAGATCCCGGACCACGCCTTCACAAAATCCGCTCACTATTAAAAGTTTTGCTTCATCTTCAGAAAGGCCGCGACTTTGCAGATAGAAAAGCTGATCATCATTAATCCGCGAAACTGTCGCTTCATAGTTTAATTGTCCGTGTTCACCACTTACATCATTGTACGGATACGCATGTGATTCAGAACGATTGTCCATCATCAAACCGTCGCACTTAACGTGACTCATAGCACCAGTTGCGCCTTTATCAAACTTAACTAGCCCGCGGTAAGAATTGATTCCACCATCAAGGGAAATACCTTTTGCAAGGACGTTTGAGCGCGTATCTTTACCAACATGAATGATTCGCGCACCGGTATCCTGAATCTGGCCGCCACCAGCAAACGCAAGGGACAATACGTCCCCCGTTGACCTGTCGCCTTTGAGAATAATTCCTGGATACTTGATTGTTTGAGCTCCGATGTTCACATCCGTCCAAGTAATGTGTGCAGCCTCATGACACAAACCGCGCTTAACGGTCCAGTTATACATGTTCTTCTTCCAATTCTGAATTGTTGTGTAATGAATGCGCGCGCGATCATGGGCAACAAGTTCAACGACGGCTGTATGAAAATTCGTTCCAGAATCCTGAACGGAACTACACCCTTCCGAATAAACGATCTCTGAGTCTTCATCAGCTATCAGAAGTGTGCGCTCGTACTGGCCCGATGATGCAGCAGTGACCTTGAAGTACGCTTGTAAAGGCATTGGGGTCTTTACACCTTTTGGGCAATAGGCAAAGGATCCTCCACTGAACACGGCACTGTTGAGCGCTGAGAATTTATTATCTTCAGAAGTTACTACAGATCCCAGGTATTTCCTAACTATCTCAGGATACTCGCGAATTGCAGTATCGATGTCGCAGAATAGAATCCCGACATCTGCCAGTTCCTTTTTCACATTTGCATAAACAGTTTCAGAATCGTTCATGGCCTCAAGGCCGGCGAGGTATCTCCGCTCATGCTCTGGAATTCCCAGGCGCTCAAAACTACGCAATACTTCAGGATCTACTTCATCCCAGGATTTCTTCTTCTTTTGTCTGCTGCCGACATAATGCACATATGAATCTATATCAATCTCAAACCGGGGAATGAATCCCCATGTTGGCATCGGCTTGCTTTGATAAACTTCGAGGGCGTGGAGCCGAAATTCTGTGACCCAACCTGGTTCATTTTTGATATGGGAAATGGATTCGACTACGCGCTTGCTAATTCCGGTCGGAAATTGATCGGGTTCATAGTATGTCGCTTCTGTTCCCATTGTAATGGACAGTAAATCTGGAGAAAGGCTCGAAACAAAGCCTTTTTTTCCGAACGCAAGTACGAGCCTTGATTGCCGAGTTGGCTATTGCCAAACAAGCAAACCTGGAACAAGGCCAGCGGCTACGAGGAGTACAGCCAACATTATTCCTACCACGCGATAGTTCATGCGGGGTTGCCGATTTATGCTTGCGCCACTCTCAAACCAGATAGCTCTAATAAGCCTGAAATAGAAATAGAAAGCTGGAATCGAGGCAAACACACCGACTACAGCCGCGATTACAGGCAGGCTCTCAGGAATCTGGAACATTGAATAGAGAACCCCGAACTTACCTACAAAGCCTGCGGTAAGGGGTACGCCAGCGGAACTCATAAGTAACACGGTAACCCCTACTGCAGCGACGGGTTGGGATTGCCCAATGCCACCAAGGTCATCAATTGAATCCACGTCCGCCGATTCTGTGCCAAAGCTAACAAACCAGGCAATCGCGCCTAACGTTGCAAACGCGTATGCAGTCAGATAGAACACAAACTGAGAAGCTTCGCCGGTCATAGCTAGAAGAATGAATCCAGAATTGAGGACCGCCGAACACGCAAGTATTCTCTTAACTCCTGTTTGCCTTACACCCTGCAGGCCACCCATCACAAAAGAAAGAATTGCAGCAATTGCAAGCAACGATGACCAGGTATCTCGCAGAGGTTCAAATGCCGTATGCAAAACGTGATACAGGGCAGCAAATACAGCAACCTTTGCAGCAACGCCTATCACACTGATTGCTGCGTAACTGGCACCCTGATATACGTCAAGTAGCCAGGTATGGAATGGTGCAACTGCCGTTTTGAAAAAGAAAGCAATGAGAATCGCGGCAAGTGCAATCCTGTAGAAGTCCATCTCTGCAAGTACTCCCGAATCTCGGGTTGAGACAACCAGCGCCGCCGCGAGATCTTCGCGAATTCCAGGGAGTCCAATCTGTCCTGAACCACCGTATACAAACGTAATTCCCAGCAGCAGAAAGGCGCTGCCCAGAATTCCAAGTACAAGGTATTTGATTCCCGCTTCGTTTGATGGTCCATCGCCGCGCGAAAACCCAACCAATGCGTAAGAAGGAATGGAGAGAAGCTCAAATGCAACGAACAAAGTGGCAAGGTCGTCTGCAAGGCAAAGGGTTGCTCCACCCTGGGAGATAAACAATACCGTCAGGCGCCATTCTGGGATTGGCACATGAATCTTTTTCAGATATCCTTCCGTCATGATTAAGGCCAGGCCGGTTAGAACCAAAGTCACAATCGCAAGGGTCTTTCCTACCAGGGTTACAGATATTGCGCCGCCAAAGAATTTTCCACCAACAGGCAACAGTGCCATCAAAACCAGGGTTCCCGCTATTCCCAGAACAGAAAACGCGAGCGAGGCGAGATCGCGCCAGGCAGCCTCTGAAGGAGCGATAATGAGAACGGCAAATATCGCAACAATTAGCGGAAGCTGTGAAATCAGATACTCGTTCATGGTTTCACCTGACTCAATACACTTACTATTGGACTCAAAATAAGCTGCGGTGCAAGGCCCAGGACTATCCAGACCAGAGCAAATAACAACGGGGGGAGGGTTTCCAACTTCGTTAGCTCAGCATTTGAATCCAGATGCACTCCACTTTGCTTGCCCAGAAAAATTCGATGATAGCTGCGAATCAAGGCACCAGCCGAAATCAGCAGGCCAAGGGCCACTAGAAACACACCAGGCAGGGACCACTTAAATGTTGCGTACAAGATCACAAGCTCTGCCGGAAAACTACTGAGTCCCGGTAAGCTCACAGAACCAAAAAGCGAAAGCAACAGAAACGCGGCTAATAGACGTGCCCCCTCTCGCAGACCAGTGCTCGACTCATCAGGGCTTTTGACCCTGGCATCAAAAACCAGAACTGCGCCCATAATCAAGCCATGATTCAACATCTGCAGGCTACAGGCTGCAATTACGCTTGAGTCGCTTCCCTGCCCGATCGTAGTTGCAAGCCCCAGGCCAATCAAATTCAAATGCGAAAGCGAGGCATAAATTACAACATCCAGGAACCGCTTTTGCGCCAGACTGACAAGCGCACCATAGAGCACGCCACCAGCAAAAATAACAGTCAAAACCTTAGCATGGGCCCGGAATTCTCCCCCAAAATACACGGCAAGCAGCAGGAGTCCAAAGGCTCCAAGCTTTGACATCACGCCGGATAACAGGGCACGAGCCACGGGGGGAGCGATACTGTACGTGTCACGCAACCATCCGTGAAGGCCGAATAACGGTAACTTGATTGAAAATGCTAACAGAAACCCAAGGAATATCCACGATCGGGCGTTAGCCGAGAAATGACCCAGCGCATCCGGCAAATCGCTCCAACGCAAATCCTTCCCGCCAGTAGAAAGTGCTGCGATTGAAATGAGCATTGCAAGACTTCCGACAAGTGTAAAGAGAAAGAACCGCGTAAGCGCTGGCTTCTTTCCCAGCGCATCATTCTGACCAAAAAGACCAATCCAGAAATAGATTCCAATCAAGGAAATTTCAAAGAAGGTATAAAACAAGATCAACGAATCAGAAACAAACGTGCCCGCCAGACCCAGGATAAATATCCAACAGGAAATCATATAGCTGACGCGGTCAGAGTGATACGAGTTCAAGAGTAAACTTACAAAGAAAAGCGCCAGACCAAGCAATAGGATCAGGGGAGCATTGAGTGCTGTGAGATAGAATGCCGGAGCAATTACAAAATCCCCCCAGACAGACATGGGTGGTAGATTCAAATGCGAAACTACGAATAGCCCCCGCACTGCAAGTATAGTAACTCCCAGCGCATAGGCCAAAATTGATCCAAGGAACAACTTGCTGTTTGGGCGAAACGCAAGAAGGGCTATGGTAAGAATCGGGAAAACGAGTATAAAAACTAATTCCATGTTATGCCAGCAGTGCGAACAAGATCAAAATAGCCCCGGAAACCAGGATCATGATTGCGTAGTCATTTATGAGTCCAGTTTGAAGCCTAGAAAAACGACCACCCAGGCGATCTGCCAGATTTCCTGCGCCGTGAATAACTCCCATGAATAGCGGATGTTCCAGCCAGACTCCGGTCGTTGCGCCCAGGACATTCAGCGGTTTTATGAGAAGTGCCGTGTAGATACTATCAAAGTAGAACAGGCGTGAAAATGGAGAAGTGCTAGCAATCCGCTCGGTCAGGTTTTCCACCGAATCCTTACTATATAGAACAAACACAACGACAGCTACGATGATTGCACTTCCAGAGGCGATCGCAATCTCAAGGACCTCGATGTGCTGCACGTTCGCGAATAGAAGCGATTGGATTCCTGGTATGCCAGGTGCGGAAGAAACACCGAATGCAATCGCCAGAACGGAAAGGACGATCAGGACAAATTTCAACAACAGGCCGTGTTCGTGAAAGGTATGTTCAGATTTCCCCGTTTCAAGCAATGCCAGCATGCGAAATAAATATAGAACGCCCAGCAGTTCCACAATGAACACAATTCCATGAATCAATGAACCTGGAATAGACATGCTCCCAATCAAAAAGGATCCATGGGAAATCGAATGCAGCACGGATTCCTTTGAAAAGAAACCAGCGGAGGCGTACGGGAGTACGCCGGCACCTCCAATAGCCCCAATCCACAATGCAACACGCGTGACCGGCAAATACTTCAGACATCCACGCAGATTTCTGAGATCCTGTTCATGATGCGACGCGAGAATAATGCTCCCCGCAGCAAGAAAGGAAATTGCTTTGAACGCTGCATGGCCAAACAAATGAAAGAGCGCTGACGAAGAAGCCCCGGCAGCTAAGGCCGTAAACATCAATCCAAGATGCGAAAGGGTTGAATAGGCCAGGACTTTCTTGATGTCGTTTTGAAAGCAGGCCAGCAGAGCACCAACGATTAGAGTAAGAAGCCCGGCCACAAGGAGCAACCCGCGCGCCGCAGGCATGGCACTATACAGCCAATCAAGCCTTGCTATCAGGAAGACTCCAGCCGTAACCATAGTTGCCGCATGAATGAGTGCGCTGACAGGAGTTGGGCCGGCCATTGCATCAGGTAGCCAAACATGCAAAGGAACTTGTGCGGATTTTCCAAATGCTCCACCCAAAAGCAGAAACGATGCCCAGACTAAATCCGATCTGGTTTCCGGAAGCATCGCCCCGGACATAGTCGAAAACTTCTCAGGCATCTCGGCAAAAGAAACGGTGCCCAGTGCCCGCATCAAAAAGAAGACACCAACTATAAAAAAGAGATCTCCAATACGATTTACAAAGAATGCTCTGAATGCCGCGAGCGGAACACCTGACTCCCGCCAGTAATGGCCAATTAGCAAATAGCTGCAGAGCCCGACCCCTTCCCAACCCAGGAAGAGTAGCACCAGGTTCTCTGACAAAACAAGAACCAGCATTGCGGAAATAAAAAGCGAGATGCCTGCGAAGTAGCGGACTGGGTCGGGGTCTTCTTTCATGTAATCGTATGAAAAGAGCAGTATCAGAAAGCCAAATAACGTTATGAGTAACGTCATCATTCCAGATAGCAGATCCATTCTAAATCCGGCAGCGGCATGCCAATCTTCTCCAAATGAAACAAAATTGAAGGTTGGGAATACAGCCGATTCAATATGACCTAAAGATTGAACGTTACCCGCAATTACTCCCTGAAATCCAATCATCACTGCCAGAGCGAGCGATGCAGCAGTTGCGGCGCTTGCAACCAGACACGATCCCAGAAGCCCAAGCCGCCTACCACCCACAGAGATCAAAGCAGCTGCCAGCGCTGGAAGGAGAGGAATAAGTAACAATCCCCAGTTCACGATTTTTCCTTATCGCCCGCGCGAAGACTTGTAAAACTATCCGCGATGATTGTTCCGTAGTTTTTGAAAATTACAATGATCATGGAAAGTCCGACCGCCGCTTCGACGGCTGCGACTCCAATTGACACCATGTAAAGATAGTGGCCCGCTTCTACACCAGACCATCGAAAGTAATTGAAGGCAACCAGAGCGATATGGGTTCCGTTAAGTACGATCTCTACCGAGAGAAAAATCAAAAGCAGGCTGCGGCGCATGATCAGGCCGTAGCACCCAATAAGGATCAGCATGGCAGAAAGAATGAGGCAGGATTGAAGCGAGAAAACCGCCATTCTGAATTATTTTAAAGCTTCACTGAATGGGTCAATTCAGTTTCTTTTTCTCGGGATTTCTAATGCGTGCCAGGCTCACCGCCGCAACAATCCCGGCCAGGACAAGGAAAGAGAGGAGCTCAAACGACAAGATATAGGGATTATTGAGCGGATCTGCGAAAAGCATTTGGCCAATGGATTTAAGGCCACCAAAATCGCGGCGAACGTCAACAGCTCCAATCGAGGTGGTGAAGAACACGGGTAGCAAGACTCCGCCAAGAAGCAGAACCACGAGCAGTCCCACGATCTTGCTGCGGTCTATTTTCCTGCCGTCAGTATCCCCGTCACCGGGCGAAGGATTCACCATCATCACGACGAATGTAAAGAGAATCAGAATTGCACCAGCATATACAAGAATCTGGAGAATCCCAACGAAAGGTGCATGCAGGAAGAAGTAAATCGCAGTAGTAGGCAAAAAAGAAAGAATCAAAAGAAATGTAGCTCGAACCGGATTCTTTAAGATTACCACAGCAGCCGAAGAGAACACCAGCAGCCCGGCCGTTATCAAAAATGCAATATCAGTGCCGCTCACGTATAGCCTCGCGTTCACGCAGTTGTTCTTTGTGTAGCTCGCGACCAAACTCGTCATAGTGGCCCAGCAACTTGTCTATGCCGTAAATGAAATCCTTTCTGTTATCGTGCACAACGGGAATTTTGTTGGTCATCATGATTGCATCTTTGGGACACGCTTCCACGCAGAATCCGCAATAAATGCAACGCAACATGTCTATGTCAAAACTACGCGGAATTTTATCGCGGCCTTCCCAGCCTTTTCCTTCCGGAGCTGGCTGAGCTTCAATGTGAATGCATTCTGCAGGACAGGCAGTGGCGCACATATAGCAGGCAACGCACTTCATGTGTCCGTGTTCGTCCTTGGTAAGAGCATGCTCTCCGCGGAAGCGCGGATCGATTGCACCGTGCTCTTCTGGATATTGAATGGTGACGGGCTTTCTCAGGAACTGGCCCATTGAAATGTACAGGCCATGAACCAGTGCTTTGATTGAACCTAGAGTTGTTGCGTATGGTGCCGATTTCATTTCTGTTTCATCATTTCCAGAGCATTACAAGCGCCGCAGTAATAAGCAAATTTAAAAGTCCAACTGGGATGAGCCGCTTCCAGCCAAAACGCATTAACTGATCCCAGCGCAAACGCGGTAGAGTCCAACGCACCCACATGAAAAAGAAAATCATTGCGACCACTTTGACAAGGAAGATACCAAACGAAATCAGTCCGCCAAAGACGCCATGGGGCAGGGTCAAGCCCGGCAAGGTCCAGCCGCCCAGGAACAAAACGGTAATGAGCGATGACATTGTAAACATCCCTGCATATTCACCAAACATGAACCAGGCATATCTAAGGCCCGTATACTCCGTGTGATAGCCCCCCACAAGTTCCTGTTCTGCTTCCGGCAAATCAAACGGTGCGCGATTGGTTTCAGCAAACGCAGCAATCAAAAACAGGACAAACGTTAGCGGCAAAAGAATAATATTCCAGGCCGGAAGCCATCCAAACTTTAATTGATTCTGAGCATGAACTATTTCAGTTAGATTCAATGTTCCCATCATCATGATGACGGACAGAACAGACAGGCCAAGCACGATTTCGTAGCTGATGAGTTGCGCGCAGGATCTAACTCCTCCCAGGAGAGAGAACTGATTCCCAGAAGACCAGCCAGCGTAGGCAATGCCGTATGACGTTAGCGATGAGATAGCCAGAATTGTAATAATTCCAAGTTCAAGATCCGCCACAGCCAGCCTGAAACTACCATCAACAAATGTTACTTCCCCAACTGGAATCACGGCAAACGTAAGCAGACCCGGGATAAAAGCTGCAACTGGCGCAGCAAGATACATGAATGTATCCACCCCACGTGGTGCGAATGCTTCTTTGAAGAAGAGCTTGATCGCATCAATTGGTAGTTGAAATAATCCAGCGGGACCCATACGGTTCGGACCGATGCGCAATTGAAAGTCAGCGCTGACTTTGCGCTCCATCCAGATCATATGCGGAACAGCACCCAGTACCAAGGCAATCGCCGCGACACACTTGACTGCTATTACAATGAGTTCTTCCATCGAGCTAAGCCTGCGCCGTGGACGCAGATGCGCCTGTCTTAGCGAGCGAATCCAAGATTTCGCTTTCACTTCTTCCAAAAGCAACAGGTTCAATTGCAGCCGAGAACCCCTGGCGAAGGCCCTTGTTATTCACAAAAGATCCCGATTTTTCAAAATGAGTAAGACCAGAAAGAGCCAGTTCAGTTTTGCGATGCATAACCATGGCGCTCCGTGCAAAGTCTACGACTATCAGTCGTTTTGCTCCGTCAAGCGCCGTGCCAAGGGCCACCGGAGGTACAAACCCTGGAATATTAGAAAAAACAAAAACAGTTTTGCCGGTTAGATCAAGCGCGCCCGCTTCAATTAGCCCGCCAAACGTCTGAAGATAGCCGGCGCGATTTGGATTCTTGTCGCCGTAGATAGTGAATCCTGGGAATTTTTGATCTGCTTTGATTTCATTTCCAAAACCAAATACCCTTGCACCGCGCGCAGCAGCAAGGGCCTTTATTTTCTCCATGGATTCGATTGGAGTCCAGAGGCTTACAAGAAATGCGATTTCTTTTTCTGCAATTGCGTCAGACGCCTGGCGAAGCGCATCGGCCCATGGAATTTCCTGCGAACCTCGAACCGGAAGGTTCAGGCGGTTTTCATAGACATACGGAAAGCTAAGGCGCCCTGGATCGCACATCCATTCTTTGTTAACTTCGTTGTTCCGCCGTGGAACAATTCGTTTAATTTTATTTTTATGATCTGCGTCTACGCGAGTGTTACAGCCCAGTGAGCAATCCGGACAAATCGACGGATTTGATTTCATGTTCCAGACGCGCGATGAGTAGAGGAAATCTGCTGATACCAGAGCTCCTACAGGACATACGTCCACGGTGTTGAGCGAAAGCGGATTCTCAAGGGTCTTGCCAGGGAAGACCGTGATCTCGCTTCTGTCTCCGCGCATTGCAACGGTTAGCTCACCGGTACCGCTAATTTCATCCGTAAAGCGGACACACCGTGTGCAGACTATGCAACGTGAGCCCCAGTATTTTACATGGGTCCCGAGCGTGGACTTTGTGCGAATATTTTTGTCCTCATGGAATCTGCCATGATCGCGACCGTATTGATAACTGTAGTCTTGAAGCCTGCACTCACCCGCCTGATCGCACTCTGGACAATCTAGCGGATGATTGATGAGCAAGAATTCCATGATGGATTTGCGCGCATTCACAACATCATCGGAAATGGTATCAACCTCCATGTTCTCGGAAACAGGGGTAGCACAGGCGATAACAGGACGCGGAGCTGTATTCACCTTAACGAGACACATCCTACAATTGCCTGCGACGGATAAATCCTGGTGATAGCAGTAATGCGGTACTTCTACACCGTTGTCCTGGCAGGCTTGAATGACGGACGTTCCTGCTGGAACCTCGCACTCGACCTGATTGATTTTGATCTTCACTGTCTTGATCTCAGACATAGCGCCTATCACAGCAGTTCCTCCTGTACCCAGCCTTGCAAGATTATTTTCCTACTTGACCCGGATTCCTGTACTGATATTCACTTCGCATGATTGGAGCCCGCTGGTTTGCGATGTTTGTAACACTAGCAATGGTTTCGCTGGCGGCCCAAACACCAACTCCGGATGTAGAAACACCGGTAGAGACTCCCAGGGAAGCCGCGCCGGAACCAACCGGACCAAAAATCCTTCCAGCATTTGGTGAGTTTGAAGGTCGGATGGGCTGGCGCGCTGCCGTAGCCCATTGCGCCCGGAAGAAAATGCGGTTACCCAGTAGCTATGACCTGATAATGGCCTATGAAGCAGACATGATGAAGACCTGGAAACCCCAGGGTTGGTACTGGACTTCAACTGATGACGAAGATCCTTCCATAGCTTTCACTATTCTCACAAACTTCGGCAAGTCAAACATAGACCCAAAGGGCTATGCCAACTACGTTCGCTGCGTGAAGCTAGCTCCCCCCTGAGCTGACCCCAGAAATCCGCGAAATATGCTACAAATGTGCGGTGCGATTATCTCCAGGGTACCGGTTACTTTGCTGAACGCCTGACCGGACAGAATCTCTTCGCACGAAAGCAGTTTCAAATCCTGGCCTTCATTCAGTACCAGTTTTGAAATCGGTACATGGAGAGAACCTACAAATATATGCCGTATAACGTTATCGTGCTCAAACTCGCCGAAGAATCTTACGTGGCCCACTTCAAATTCAAGCTCTTCGCGAAGTTCGCGGCGAAGGCCTGCCTCAGATTGTTCTCCGCTTTCTAAATGTCCGCCGAACAATGCCCATTGTCCGGGAGCAACGATTGTTGGAATGTTATCCCGCAATTGGAATAGGTATTTCCCGTCGCGTTCAAGTATTGCCAGGGCAACATGAACATTGCGCTCTGATCCTCTATTTGCACCCTGCGATTCTGTCATGACAGCACCTTGAAGACATGCACTGCTTTGTCCCGGCCGCGCAATGAAATATCACCTAGAGATTCAAAGTTATATGGGCCAACGGTGCGCTCTCTTAAACTGCCGGACACTACAATGTCTGCTTCAAATTCCTTGCACAGTGATTCCATACGACTTGCAATGTTGACAGTATCACCAATGACAGTATACTCCAGGCGTTCGCGTGTTCCAATATTTCCAACAATTGCTTCACCAAAGTTTATTGCGATGCCCTGCGCAAGTTCCATTCTATTGCGTAACCGTTGCTCTGTATTGAAATCTTCAAGAGCCTTCCTCATATCCAGTGCAGCTCGAATTGCGTTTTCAGCATCATCGCGTGTCGGGTTCGGAGTCCCAAACGTTGCCATGATAGCATCGCCAATGTACTTATCCAGGGTTCCATTGTGCCTGAAAATCACTTCAACCATACGCGAATGATAACTTGAAAGCAACTCTACAACTTCTTCAGGGGTAAGAGTTTCGCTCAGTTTTGTAAAACCACGAAGATCGCAGAACATAACAGCGATCAGACTACGAGTTCCCCCAGGTTTTAGAAAATTCTCATCTTCAGCTGTGATCTTGTCTGCAATTCCAGGCGAGAAATAGCGCTGCATCTGTGCCTTGTCTTTTTCAAGATTCACAGCCTTCTTTACAGTCTCGCGTGCAATATGAGTTAGAAACGTGAGCGCACCTGCGCCAAAGAAGAGCGGAATCCCTATGTGCTCCGCAAAATATAAGAAGAAACTAACCCTGTCCCCAAGGAGATGCTCATTGAACGTCTGAGTGTCCATGTCCGATTCGATCGAAATTGCAAATGCAAAGAAAATGAGCTGGCTTATCGAGAAACTTATCCCAACGATCATGGGATAGAGTGGCCTGAGTGCAAAACTATTCAGGATCATTAGCGCAACGCTGAACGTGTATATAGTTGATTTCAAAAGGAAAGCAGGGGAAACTGCAGTTCCGCCAACAGCCAGGTACCAGATCACAACAATGGCCGTTAGAAATACACTGTCGAGAAATGCGCTTGCGCTTCCAATCGCTGTAAGGTGCTTCTTCTTCCGAATCAAGAGCAAAAAAAGCAATAGAACTGCAATCACACCAAACGAAGTAATGCTCCCGTACAAGCGTTCGAAATGCGTGGCCTCTGCGGAAAAACTGCCCGCAAGCATTGTAAGAAAGAAGAACACCTTGAGCACAAAAGAGATGCGGAGCCCCGAGTACTCACGCTGGAGAAATAGCTCTTCTGTTCTGGTCAGGGGTTTTGAACTCGATTTTTCTGTCATCGACTGGTTGCTTGTGCTGGGGCTTCGCGTAGAAGCTTTGCCAGAAACACAATTGGATAGAGCATCAAATAGAGGTTGGGCAACCACCAGGAAATATCAAACCATCCCTGGAATGACCAGAATCCAATTGCCATAAGGCCGGACGCCATTGTAAAACACAGACTCATGATTGCAAAATTCTTCCAGAGCGGACTTCCTTGTTTCTCCAGAGTCAGGGCAGTCAAACCAGTAAGGGTTACCAGGAAATCCAGCGGAAGAAACGACCAATTCCAGATAACGAGCACTTTCTCTTCATAGTTCGGGAAAAGGAACTGCGCTGG
>JAIOPQ010000113.1 GCA_021413825.1 Spirochaetia bacterium
ATTCCCGCATGCGAAGATCATGATTCATCAGCCTTTGATATCAGGCCAGATCGTAGCGCCAGCCATTGACATTAAGATTCATGCAGAAGAAATCAAGAAAACACGGGATGAAATCAACCGTATCATTGCAGAAGCCAGCGGAAAACCCCTGGAACAAATCGAAGAAGATACAGATCGCGATTACTACTTAAGCGGTGCAGAAGCTGTGCAATACGGCCTCATCGACGGGGTAATGGATAGGCTGTAACCTGCGCTCTGTGTGATCCAATCAAGTGGCAGGTGCGTTGCCACTTCCAGCTACACCAACAATAGAACATACTTCTTCCTGGCTCTTAGCCGTCGCAACGCGATTCCTGAAGTCCACATCATTGAACTGGCGCGCGATTGCAGCGAGCGTCTTGATATGTTTTTCAAAACGATCTTTGGGTAACAATAGCAATATTACAATCTGAATGGGCTGATCATCTACAGCCTGGTATTCCATGGGTTTACCGAGCACGCAAAGCAGAGCTGAAACATCTTTTTCAAACTCTGAGGAACAGTGAGGAATTGCAATGCCCTGCCCTATGCCCGTCGACATTGATGCTTCGCGTTCAAGCAAGGTTTCCAGAACGACTTCGCGATGCTCTGTTAGCCCATCGAGCTTGAGAAGTACGTCAAGTAACGTACTCAGGAGTTCGTTTTTAGATGCAAACTCCCGGTCCAGAAAGAGAACCCTTTCTTCGGAAATGATTTGATTCAGTTCCATAAAATGGAATACGCCGATCCCACCGGAAGGCAGGATCAGGGTCGCGCGGTTTTCTTAACGGAGTAAATCTCGTCTTTGATTGGAAGTTCTTTTTTCAGATTCTTAATGTATGGCAACAGATCGCCCATGTCGCGATAGTATTCGCAGTTTGGCTGCATCCGACGTGCTACGGTGAAATATTTGTAAAGCTTCTCTTCACCAGAACGCTTGGACCATTTCTTCTTGTCGCAACGAACACGAAGAATGTATTTGTCCTGTTCCGCTTCGTACTGACGCACTACGATGCAATGCGCGCAATTTGCACAATAAACTTTTTCCACCGACACAGCTTTTGAGAAGCTGTCCTGGGGTCAAGGCTTTTTGCGGTCTCTGTCCTTGAAGGCCTGGTGGATGAACTCCTGCAGTCGATGCACTTCTCCGTCAGGCAGGCTATCAAACTGTAGACCTACAGACTTCCCGATAACCCGAACCACGCTGCCCAGGGCCCGAAAGGGGCTGTGGCCCATCTTGAATTGCACGTCCACCTTATCCCCTACATAAAGCGAGGACTTGGTGACGATTGAAACCCCGCCAGCACCCACGTCAGTCAAAAGGCATTCGAGGAAATCAGTTTGCCCGGCCAGTTTGAATTCACATGGAATGTTGACTGCAGTGCGGGCCTTCTTCCGCTTCTGCTGCGATGGGTCACGGATCTTCAGTGAGTCATTGAACGTGGACTCGCCCATGACCAAATCTGTCCTGGGTTTGTTCGGTTGTCAAAACGAAATACTACCCTGCGCCCGGTAAATGAAGCGTCTGATATCGCGGGCTTGCGCATCGGCCTTGCAGGCATCCAGAATGGCAGACGGCTGCCAGTCCGCTGCCAGCCTGGCAGAAAAATCCGTCCTACGATCAGCAATCTTGCAAATCGGATGAACAAAGTATCCACCCGGCACAACCAGCTCCGCAGTTGCTTCCAGGCAGGCCAGCAGGAGGAATGATTTACGGGCAACCGATCCTGCTTCGCGCGGAATGAGCGGAATAAATCCATCAAGGCCTGGAATTGCCGGTCTTCCTGCAACATTCTTCGCATGACCCAGATAGATAATTCGATCTGCTGCGCGAATCTCGGAAGCAAGTTCCTCCTCTGAAACCGTGCGGAATATTCCGCGGACATTCTGTGCCTGCGATTTGCACAGGCCCTCTGCTTCTTTGCGTGCAAACGGAAGCGGATCGCCCGCAGGATTAAAGTAAACGAGCGTGTGCGACTCTGTTGGTCTTTCACTACTCGGCCAATCGGGCATAGTAAGATTGGACAAATGCAGAATCGGAAATGTTTCACACCAGATCTGATCGTTGGTACAGACAGCTTCGATTGGCGGACATCCGACACTGCTGGAAATACGCAAACCGCCGGCCGCTCTTGCAGTCTCAAAAACCAACGTTAGTAGATCTTGCAATCGCTCTGGTGGATTCCATACGAGATCGATAGGCGGCCGGCCCAATGCCAGATCAAGCTCAGCCTGTTCAAGAATCGCAAAGCGTGAAATAGGAAAGGTGCAGATTGTGGGAATGCGAATGCATTCCCCGTGAGACAGGAAGGAAGTACTCTTTTCCTCGAACTGAAGGATGGGCCAGGAATCAAACTCTGGCTGGAGCATCCAGTGGCTTTGTCTTTGAGCTACCTGATCTTACGAATGTTTCAGACAGTGAGCTTATAGCTACATAGAAGAATCCTGCGGCATAGATCAACATGAATGGCACAACGAATGGCTTCTCACGCAGAATGGAGAAATAGATACAGGCCAGGCAATAAAAGCCCATGAAGAATTCGATAAACACAGTCTTATCCAGTGGAAGCTTGTATTTCATGCGCTCTTCCAGTTTATCGCCCTTCTTTTCAATCCGATACTTCGGAGTGCGTTTGAAGGTAGATTGAATTCCAAGGATGGCTTCAAGCCAGGCGCGACCACATACAATTGCAATTCCGGTTCCAATCATCATCAGAACTGGCATCCACACAATGCGCGTCTTCCAGTCTGGATACAATTCGCGTTGCGAATAGATGTAAAATGTAACAGGACCAAACGTTCCAAGGCTCATCAGCGTTGCAGCACCAAACAGCACAGCAAGCGATACATCATAGATGCTATATCCAGTCCATGTGTCCATCAAGAGCAATGGAAGACAGAATAGGATGTTGATTACCATCAATGGATGCACAGAGTAATTCAACAAATGCACAATCGCTTCTGATTTAATGCGCCATGAGAATTTGGATTTCAGGATTGTAGGAATGAGTTTGACTGCGGTCTGGATGGATCCTTTGCACCAGCGGAACTGCTGCGATTTAAAGGCAGACATGGTAGCTGGAAGTTCTGCTGGATTTACAATGTCTTTGAAATAACGGAAATGCCAGCCGGCCAGCTCAGCGCGATAGGAAAGATCAAAGTCTTCTGTGAGAGTATCTGACTGCCAGTTCCCTGCGTCGATGATGCACTGCTTGCGCCAGATTCCGCCGGTTCCGTTGAAGTTCATCCAGAGGTTATTACAATTACGCGCAACTTGCTCGATCATAAAGGGACCGTCGATGCCAAACGATTGTGCTTTTGTGAGAACTGAGTAATCATCATTGATATGACCCCAGCGAGTCTGAACCATTCCGATCTTTGGCTCATCAAAATACGGCACTGTCTTGATCAGGAAGTCTGATGCTGGCATAAAATCAGCATCGAATATGGCAACGTAGTTCCCTTTGGCGACCTTGAGACCCTCTTTGAGAGCGCCTGCTTTATGTCCTGTGCGATCTGTTCTGTGAAGATGATGGATGTCAAATCCCTGGGATCTGTACATTTCCACAAGTGTGGCGGCTTTCTCTTTTGACTCGTCTGTTGAGTCATCCAGGACCTGGATTTCCAGGCGAGACCTGGGCCAGACCATCTGCGTTGTAGCTTCAATCAAACGATCCACAACGTAGAATTCGTTAAAAACTGGTAATTGAACTGTAACAATGGGGATCTGATCGGCTGGCGTTTTATTGATATCGATTGCTTCGCGAACAGAGTCCGCCGTTGACACGCAGTATTTCTCATTCTTGCGATAAAGATACACCATAATGTATGAGTGCATTCCGAAGAAAAACAGTAGTGCTATATCGATTGAATAGAGCGCGATGATTGCAATTGCTATGAAATCCATGGGAAAATTACGCGTTCCTTGTGCTTTTGCCAGCACCTAATTTGGTTTCGGAGCATGATTTTTAAGAACCCTCCACGGTCAAATGCTTTATGTCCACTCTCTGTCAGACCGGAGTGTTTTTCGAAACCTGCGAAACGGGACCAATCCGCGTGAGAAAAGTACCGCCATAGCTATGAGCCTCGCCTCCTGGAAATGGCTCTGGTCCCTGAATGAAGAGTATGGGCGCAAAACCGGCCCCCTTCTGTCCAAGGTCCTCCAGAAAGCGTGTCAGCACCTCTGGTATGGGTTTCCAGAAGCTGTAGGGAAGGTCCACGAATACCACAGGATTCGGCTCTGCAGCGATCAGCCGGGCCATACGGCGCATATCCTTCCTGTGGCAGCGGATGGGATAGTCCTGGGCCTTGACCATGGCGAGCAGAGCGTGAAATCGCTCCGGCGCAAGCTCAACTGCATGCACGGATCCAAACCCCCTGCTTGCAGCCTCAATTGCAATCTGTCCTGAGCCGCTGCAGAGATCGTAAAAGGAACATGTTTCCGGGTTTCCAATCTCATTCTCAATGAGCTGGAAGAGAGCCTCTTTAACTATGCCCGGAGTGAAATGACCCTGCCCCCGCACTTCAGGCGGCATTGGGATTGTACGACCGCGGAAGCGGCCCTTTTGGACGCGAAATGCCATGCAGTCGCCTCAGCGACGAAAGCGGTCCAGGCCACGGCGGATATACCTGATGTGGCCGATGTAGAGGATTGCCATTATGATTCCAAACACCACACTGACAAGGATCACCTTGTAGAGCTCGATCTCAGCCGTCCAGAACAGGAGACGCACTGGAACGGGTTCTGGATTTCCAAAGCTAATGAGTGCCAAAATCACAGCACCAATTAGCAAGAATGTCAGGCGGAGGGGCAGCACGTTATAATTGCGTCACATTGACGCTGCCGCACATGGGGCAAACATGCATTCCTGTATCCATATCTTCTTCAGCCGGTTCATCCCAGCGATAATCACAATCTTCGCATACGAAGCTTGCATGCTCAGAATCCTCATCATCCTCAGGATCTTCATCCCAGTCCATCTCTTCGTCTAGATCTTCTTCGTCGCGGTCCCACATAATTGAATAAGTCGCTAAACAAAATTGCGGTTTAGAATTGCGACCGAAATTTTTTTGCTCCAGTAAAAAAGTTGAAAAATGAAATTAGGCGCACACAGTACAGCCCGGATTTCGGGGAATTTGAATCGTTCTCCATTCACTTTCAAGTAAACTATATTGCTGCAGAAGTCCAAATGCGCGCGTCTGCCCCAGCAAGATTTTTACAGCTTCACCCGACATAATCGACCCTATGACTCCTGCTACTGCTCCAATTACTCCAGCAGCCGCACAATTTGGAACTGATCCCTCCGGCGGTGGCGCATGGAATAAGCATCTGTAACAGGCTGAAACACCCGGAGAAATGCAGAAAACCTGCCCATCAAAACGCAGTATCCCACCTGCAATCAAGGGGACTTTGTGTCTAACTGCAGAATCGTTAGCAAGAAACTTTGTCTCAAAATTATCTGATGTTTCAATGACTAAATCCACCCCGTCGATCAATTCAGCAGAGGTCTTTTCATCAAAACGCATCCGCCTGAAATCTGTTTCAATTCCCGGATTCAGTTCTTTGATGCGAGTCTCAGCGCTCTGGATTTTGAATTTTCCAACGTCAGTTGTAGAGTACAGGACCTGTCGCTGAAGATTGGTCAGGTCCAACGAATCGTTGTCCACGCAACGAATTCGCCCCACGCCAGCAGCGGCAAGATAGAGTAAGACAGGGCTTCCAATTCCACCCGCTCCGATTACGAGCACACTGGACGCCTGTAAACGCTCCTGCCCGGCACGACGCACCTCTGGCAGGAGAATATTCCTTGAGTAACGAGTTATGTCATCGCGCGAAAGCAAGGCGCGAATTCAGATTATTTGGCTAACAGGTCTGCAACGCGCGTTGCAAGATCTCTTAAAAGGTCATCATTTGTGTCAGCCGCAGACTTGACTGCCTGAACCACTTCTGCCTTTTTATCTGCATCTCGCAGATTTGCAAGACCAGCAACGCTGGCATATTTAACAACATTGGAGGAGGAGGAAGAAACTGACTTAGTAAGGGCAGACGTTGCTGGACCAGCTTTACCAATTGCGCCCAGGGCTGCGGCGGCGTTCCAGGATACATCCGGTCCAGGATTAGAATCCAGGAGCTGAACCAGGGCCGGAACTGCCTTCTCATCTTTTCTCATTCCCAGTTTGCGAGCCGCATCGATTTGCAGAGCGGTGTCCCCTGAACTAAGATCTGCAATATACTGATCTGTAGTCTTCTCTCCGGCTGGCTGCGATGACGCGCAGGCTGCCAGGCCAACAAGGATGAAAATGCTGAGAATTCGGTTCATCCCTTTAAAAAAAATGGAATCTCAGGGCTGTCAACGGAAAAAAGGCAGATGACTCCGATTCATGCGTTGCTCGTCCATGCACCGATTGCCTTTGCGATCTTTACGCCGCTGGTCTGTTTGTTTGGCCTTGGGGCAAAGCGCTGGGGCTGGGTGATCCTATGGCTCTTCTGCTTTGTAGCGAGCACGTATGCTGCTATGGCGACGGGGAATACCGATGCTGACCTGGTCCGTCCAATTTCTGGAAATGGCCCGCTTGACGCGCATGAAACTGCAGCGACGACTCTATTTAGCGTACTCCTTGCCCTTTTCGCGCTGGCATTTTTGTCATATGGCCAGGATCAGCTGCGTTATCTGGGAAAAATTGCCTCAATCGTACTGAGCTGCGTTATCCTGGGCTTAACTGTGTACACAGCCCGGCTTGGGGGAAAGCTGGTCTATGAACACAATGCCCCCGAAGCACATAAGAGACGTTAAGCCCGTTGCGAATCTGGACTTGCACCAGCATGCGAGCCCGTCACACTTCGATTGACCGCACTGCCTTTTCAATTTTGCGCGCGATTACATCATACGTACGCGTGGGCGAAAGTCCTTTTGTTTCTTCTTCGAGCGTTGCATACCGAATAACTTTTCCAATCTGAACCGAAACCTTGCGCCCGCGCAAAACTGTTTTTCCCTTTGGAAGGGCTATGTGCGTTCCGTCGATTTGAACCGGCAACACATCAGCCTTTGTGTGAGCTACTAGATATCCGAGGCCGTGTTTGAATGGTTGAATGTCTCCCGTTTCAGAACGCGTTCCTTCCGGAAAAATCAACAGCGGAGAGCCATCATCCAGGTACTTCATTCCATTTTTAAATGCAAGGGAGTAGCCGCTTCCAGCTTCGCGCTCAATTGGAATTGTAGTCATTAGATGCGTGAAGAACGTGGATTTCCAGAAGTTAGTATAGAAATAGTCCCGCGCAGCAAGTATGCCCATGTTCTGGCCAAATTGTCCCAGAGCATACTGAACCAGCCCGTAGTCCAGATGACTTGCATGATTTGCCACAACGATCACTCGTTTATGCGATGGAATATTTCTCTGCCCGCGAATATTGGTATGTAGTACGTTCTTATAGAACCACATTTGAACACGATAGAGAAAGTTTCGGGTTGGATCGGCAGCCCAGCCGGGAATGTCCAGTCCCTGTTGAGGCAGTTTGAAGTTTAGAAGCCCTGGAGTTTTAGATTTCTCTTCCAGAATTTTTGTTATATGCGTTTCGAGGCGCGCTGGTGTGCGCATCTCCTGGATGGCTTCTGTTGTAATTTTGATTCCTGTAATCAAACGCAGATGATTTGCAAAGGCTGCTAATTCAGGCTCTTGCCAATCTTTGAAATTTCCCTTTGCAATGCGCGCCGCGTGCTTCTTTACAAAAGACGGCTCAACAACAGACTCCCCAGGTTTGCCCTGCCCGTTTGCATCAGGCGCAGTCCCAAAGCGTTCTTTTATAAATCCATTTGCGCCTGACGTTGTTTCATCAAAGGATGATCTAGCCTTTCTGAGCGCCGCAGGCACGGCTTCTCGGAGCTTCTCAAGCCTTGCTTTGAAATCTCCTTCTGTTGTGAAAATTGCCTTGAAGGCCTCGAATGCACTGCCCTGCGATTCATCAACTGCACCTGTTTTGAGCACGGCCTGGAATCGCTTCTCTA
>JAIOPQ010000114.1 GCA_021413825.1 Spirochaetia bacterium
CGTATCAGGGTATCCCAATGAGTTCTGCTGGGATTTTGCTCGGTTGGGACCTGGGTTCTTTTGATCTGACCGCTTTTGTTGGTGCTGGCTATTCAGGTAAGCGCATAACGGACACCAGTCGCGGGATTACCAGGTTTCTGGGGCAGACCAGACATTCCTACGATCTGGCAATATCGCTTGGCGTCCCCCTGTCAGATCAATTCCGCATAACGGCAACGTACGGGCATAACTCAAACGGATCTGCCATCGGTATAAATTTCCTTCCAGAAAAGGGAAGCAACCCTGGGATAGATAGTCTGTTGCTTGGCGTTTCGTATTCGTTTCGTTGAGATTGGGCGACTACGTTGCGCGGAATACTTTTTCTTCTACATCAATCGCTTTCATCGGTGGAGCCAGGAAGAAACCCTGCGCCATATCACATTTCATTTCTGCGAGCGTGAGCAGGGTCTCGAGGTCTTCAACGCCCTCCGCTATCACTCGTAGTCCCAGGGTATGAGCCAGGCGGATTGTTGAGTTTACAATGATTGTGTTTCTTTCGCTTTCACGCATCTGTCTGACGAAAGACAGATCAATTTTCAGAGAGTCAATGGGAAGCCGTGATAAATATGACAACGACGAATAGCCCGTACCAAAATCATCAATTGAGAGTTCGAGATTAAGATTGTGTAGTCGATTCAAAATGGAAAGGGCCCGCTCTGGATCTGCCATGATTGCACTTTCTGTTATCTCGAATTCAAGGGCTCCGGAATCTACCTGATACTTCTTGAGCAACGATTCAACCGTAACCGGATACTGCTCGTCCATTAAATTTCTTACGGACAGGTTTACCGCAATACTAGTGTTGATGCCTGCGTCCTTCCAGAGACGCCACTGCTTTAAACTATTTTCCAGCACCCAGTGCGTTAAAGGCATGATTAGATTCCCCATTTCTGCCAGAGGAATAAACTCGCCGGGCGATATTGTTCCATGTTGGGGATGCTGCCAGCGCACAAGAACTTCAACTCCAACACACTTCTGATCAAGAAGCATGTATTTGGGTTGATAGTTCAACGTTAGTTGGTCTTCCCGAATTGCTACCCCCAATTCTGTGAGTAGTGCCAAGCGTCGCCGGGAATAGCGGTCCTGCTCTGGTGAATACATTGCAACGCCGGCGGACCTGCGCTTTGCAATATACATTGCAACATCTGCACAACGCATCAGAGAGATTGGATCTTTGCCATGCAAAGGAAAAATGGCAACCCCAATGCTTGAGTCAAGTTCGAGGTTCATTCCATCCAGAAGAAACGGTTCTCGAATCGCCTGATGGACTGTCTGGGCAATGCTCTCAGCCTCTGCGGGCTCAGCAATGCGTGGAATGAGGATTGCAAACTCATCACCACCAAGCCTGGCAATTTGTGCCCCCACTGAATTTAAATAGTTCTGCAGTCTGGGTCCAATACGCTTGAGCAAAAGATCGCCCGTATAGTGTCCAAGTGTGTCATTGATTTCCTTGAAGCGATCCAGATCGAGTAGCAATAACGCCACCTGGTTGCCTTCTGCCTCAGCCATGTCCAGCGCCTGAAGACTTGCTTCAATCATAAACTGACGGTTTGGTAGATCAGTCAGTGAGTCATGTGAGGCTTGATACTCGAGCCGTTGCAAATCGCGTTTCCTACCAGTGATATCTGTCGCAACCAATAGGATTCTAGTAGTCTTCCCGGCATGCCTCACCGGTGACAAACGAGTTATATAGTGACGGATCTCGCCCGGTGCCCCGGCGGCTGCGTTTTCATACTCCTCGACTACTCCAGTTTCCAAAACTCTGGCCACTCTTGCCTTCAAGTCCGGAACGTGTTCTGGGGAATTGAAATCATAAATCGTTTTGCCAATTACTTCTTCCCGACTCCAGCCCGGGATAAGGTGATTGATGAAATCTATCTTTCCCGTTTCATCAACGGTGATAATAAAGTCAGGAACATTTTCTGCAAGCGACCGCCAGTTCTCTTCTGATTGACGAATTGATTCTTCTGCTGTTTTTCTCGCACTCACGTCGCGCAGTATTGCAAGCACCAGACCTTCGTGAATCTTCTTGGCGTTAATTTCAATTGTTAGGGTGGTTCCATCGTTACGACGCAGCGATCGGTCGACGACTACAGACTGGCCAGCCCAGATTTCCGGAAAGGGGAGCATGAGGCCTTCTTCAGGCTTGGCCAGAATATCCATAGGCGTCATTGTTAAAAGCTCTTCGGCAGTGTATCCGAGCATGCTGCAGATAGTTGCGTTCGCCTCCACAAATTTCAGGTTGCGATCAATGAAGAAAATTCCATCTCCTGCCTGATCAATTATTTCTCTGTATCGGATTTCTGTTTCCTGTAGCAAGCGCTCCGTATGTTTACGTGCCGTAATATCTCGGAACATTACCTGAACTGCGGGCTTTCCCCGGTACATTATTGAACCAGCGCGCGATTCTACGTCGACTAGCCCACCATCTGCACGGACCAGCTGTTGTTCCATTGGAGGAAGTTCCATTTCGGATGTAAGTGCTGTCTGAACCCTTTTTTCAACTAGATCGCGGAAATCGGGAGGGATCACGTCGACAATTGGTCGGCCAATCAGATGCGACGGTGAACTGTAGCCCAGCAGCGTTGCAAGTGACTGATTCACAAACATAAAAATTCGATCCTGGTGTACAACGACACCGTCAGGCGAGCGTTCAACCAGGGTGCGGTACTTCTCTTCACTTTCAAACAAAGCATCCTGGGCCCGTTTGCTTGCAGTGATATCGGTAAAGGTGCAAATAACCTGAAAGACTGAACCATCTGTTTTTAGCGAGGGAACAGCGCTAACCAGCAACCAAACACGATCTTTGATTGCCGGCTGGAACACACCCATTACAACATTGCGTACTGGCATTCGGCTGGTTATGGCGCGCGGAACAGGATGTTCATGGCCGGGCAGAGGTTGGCCGTCTTCCCCGATCACGTTCCAGTCCGGATCAAAGGACGTCCGTCCAAGTATTTGCGCGTCGCTTAGCCCCAGGAGCTTTACTGCTGCAGGGTTTGCGAGTAAGATCTCAGAATGTGGACCTTGAAGCATCACACCTGTCGTCAGGTTTTTCACAAGGCTGCGGAAGGTGTCTTCGCTTCTGGCAAGGGCAGCCTCAGATTCCATACGGTCGGTGATGTCCATTACGGTTCCGATCATGCTGGCAGGTGTTCCGTCCTCGTTTCTGAGGAGCCGGCCGTGGCATTCCAGGGAAATGATTGCTCCATCCGGAGCGATTGCACGATGCGTGACCTCGTACCGATTGGTGCGCGAGCTAAGTACGTCGCCAATTGCTGCCTGAATTTTTTCTCGATCTTCAGGGTGAACCAATTCTAAATAGTGTTCGTAGGTGTTACGGAAACTGCCAGTCGAGAGACGGAAAACGTTCTCGAGACTTTCTGACCAGAAGACTTCATTTGTGCCAATTTTCCATTCCCAGATTCCGAGGTTGGAAGCGTCCATTGCAACTTCCAGCCTGGATCGGGTAAGCTGGAACTTTTCCTCAGTTTCATTTCTTTCCTGACGGTGATGACGGGCTTCTTTTGTCGCATAACGTAGACGATCAGCAAAAAAACCAATTATGAACGCCGAAATAAAAAACAACATGCTCTGGCCAATCCAGCTGACTATGAGGGCTGCCCAATCAGGATGTCCGTCTCCTACACCCTGGGCCCAGAGTATAATGCCCCCTGCGAGCGTAGCGGCAAATGCAACTATGAGCGCTGCGGGGCGGCCGAGCAAGAGACCCGAGGCAATGACAACGATTGTAAAGCCAGCATAAGAAATTCCGAGAACACCCCTTCCAAGAAAGGCTGCAACTGCCAGGATCATAGAACTGCCCGCAACGGCCAGGACGCTGGCGATTCGGAGGTGGCCTGTTCTTAGAATTACATATACAAGGGAAATCAGGAAGAGGGTAGTAGCCGCCGTTTCAATCCTTGTCCGGTCACCGAGCACAATAAAAAGGCCAACAACGTAGCAAAATAGTGCGAACGCGCTCGAGAATAGGATAGAATACAGCAATTGCGCTGCTCGGGCTCGATCCGGATCGAGTTGCTTTGGGGCCAGGTATGCCAGCCAGCGCTTGAAATATGTCACTCGATCCATGGCTAATAGGCTACCATAAAAAGGGGATGCGTCCTGTGTGCAATTCCCTTCATGATTTTTTGATTTTGCCCGATCTTTAAGTTATGGCACGACTTCCCCTGATGCATTCTTCCGTGGGAGTTCCGTATCCACAGGCCCCGCGTAAAACCGTAATCGAGCGCCGGGTGCGCAAAAAAAGCCTGCCCTATGCCCGCCCGGATATCAGCTCACTTGAAAGAGAGGCGGTAGATCGGGTTCTGCGCTCTGGCTGGCTCACCAGCGGTCCCGAAGTCCATGCATTTGAAGAAGAATTTGCCCGGGCAGTTGGCGCAGACTACGCAATTGCCGTAAATTCTGCCACGGCTGGCCTCCATCTAGCCATGGAGGTACTCGGAATCGGATCTGGTGATTTAGTGCTGGTTCCTTCTATTACATTCACGGCAACGGCTGAGGCCGTTCTCTACACCGGCGCGCAGCCCCATATTCTGGATGTGAATCGATCAACGTATCTGATGGATCCGGAAATAGTGCTGCAATTCATCAAGGAAGACTGTGAAGTCCATGAGCGCAAAATAATTCACAAATCAAGCGGCAAACGACTGCGAGCAATGATACCAGTTCATCTCGGCGGCAGACCGTGTGACCTGGAAGCGTTGCAGGCAATTGCTGATAAGTATGACCTGCATGTCGTTGAAGATGCTGCGCATGCGTTCCCGACTCGCTACAAGAATCGCATGATTGGAAATGTAAGCGAGATTACAGCATTCAGTTTCTACGCTACAAAGAACCTTTCAACCGGTGAGGGTGGAATGGTTACAACTAACAGCGACAAAATTGCAAATCGCCTGAAGCGTCTCCGCCTGCATGGAATCAAAGGGCAGACCTGGGGCCGTAAGCGCTGGAAGTACGATGTAGTTGAGCAGGGATATAAGTAT
>JAIOPQ010000122.1 GCA_021413825.1 Spirochaetia bacterium
ATGGCATGTGTTCCAAGAACAATTACGGCGGGCGTGATCAATGCTGCAATTTCAGATAGAGCATTGATTCGCCAGTAATACCACCGGAGAATTAGTACAAACCCGGTGCCCGCACCGAATTCCAGCAAGATCTTCCATGCACCGGAAATGGTATCGAGCACGGTGAATGTCACCGTCAGACTTGCAACAAGCAGGAGTCCAGTCATGATTCGCGCCGAGATCAAATAATGTTTTTCAGTTTCACCTTTGCGTACGAATCGCTTGTAAAAATCGTTTATAAGATAGCTTGAGCCCCAGTTCAAATGAGTGGAAAGCGTGGACATGTATGCGCCAAGGAACGCGGCTATCAGTAGTCCCCTGAGCGGAGAAGGGAGTAGATCGCGCATCAAGTACACATAACCGTCTTCTTTTTGTCCAAGACCAAGTGCAGGATAGAGGGCGAGGGCGGCAACGCCTGCAACGATCCAGGGCCATGGCCTGACACAATAATTTGCGATTACAAACCAGAGGGTTGCAAGCATTCCATGTCTTTCATCGCGCGCAGATAGAATTCGCTGAGCAATATATCCGCCGCCTCCAGGTTCAGCACCCGGATACCAGGAAGCCCACCATTGAACCAGAACAAATGCCAGAAATGAAACCAGTGGAATGGTATAGATTGGCGATAGATCCGCCGGCTGGACCCCCGAGTCACCAAAAGATGGAAAAAAATTGTAAACAGATGGAGGCAACGCATGCGCGATCCCACCGGCCTTCTGAATGTCCGGATGAAGCGTGGCAACAATTGCAAGGGCAATGCAACCAATCATTGCGATTGCAAATTGAAACGCATCAGTGATTGCAACACCCCACATTCCAGAAATCGCAACGTAGACTGTGGTCAAAATTGCAGCACAAACCACAAGTAGCTCTGCGTTCAATTCCGGGAGCATACCCTTGAAAATGCGGACCATTGCAAGATTTACCCAACCCAGGATGATGCAATTGATGATGAGTCCAAAGTAGATTGCTTTGGTCCCACGTAGAATAGCCGCAGGCTTTCCGCTGTAGCGAAATTCAATTAACTCAAGGTCGGTCGTAAGTCCGGAGCGTCTCCAGAGTCTTGCAAAAAAGAAGACAGTGAGCATGCCGCCAGCGGCTGAGCACCACCAGATCCAGTTGCCCGCAATGCCACTTTGTCCAACAAGGCCAGCCACAGCGAGGGGAGTATCAGCAGCAAACGTAGTAGCCACCATTCCCGTTCCGGCCAACCAGAAAGGAACTCGGCCACCACCAACGAAAAATTCAGAAATGGATTTCTTGTTTCTGCCCCCGTAGAGGCCAGCGCCAATGCTGATTATGAAATAGATTGCGATTACAACAAAATCGGATGTATGAAATTCCATTCGCGTCTAAACGACCGGGTGGCCTGAGCTTGTAAACTGGAACTGATTCTATAGAGTCGTTTGCAGGCCTGGTCCGTCCGGGCCCAGGAGGGCTTAACGCGAATTTTTCCGATTAGGAGCATCGCGCTTTGGCTGATTTCGAGCGGTTGATTTCTTGATTTGTTTTGTGGCCGGAGATCGGATGACCTTTCTATGATTCAGGGTTTCTAAAACTGCCCGCAAATACTGCCCCACGACCCGTTCCGACCAGGAAGTACCTCTGATGCCCTCGAGGTACGCAACGTGGCTACCACGCTCTGTATGAACAAGCATGGTCGAATCCAGTCGCTCAAGCCAATGCAGATTTTCCACTACGTTTTGATGTACGCAGATTGGATCATCTTCTGAGTTTAGAATGAGCAAAGGAGTCCGGATACCTTCTACAACCTTGATTGGATTTGAATGCTTGTAATATTCTTCGCGTGAACGATAGCCCGCAATGGGATAAAGCCGATCCTGAAACTCAGCAAGGTCTTTTGAATTTTTCGCATGATCGAATCCATTGACCTTAGAAAGGCTTTCATGACGTTCCAGAAAGTATCTTATGAGCCGAGTGCGCATCAGTTTGCTGTACACTGGATGAACTCGACTAAAAGCCACTTCCAGATCGTATGCGGGTGAAATTGCAACCGCAGCTGTAAATTTACATTTAGAACCGGATTCGCCAAGGTAGCGCGCAAGCAATCCTGAACCGGCGGAAATACCAACGCCGAATAACGGTGAGCCGGGATACAATTTGTGGATAAAGGTCAGCTGCTCTGATAGATCAGACGTCGAGCCCATGGTATTGATCTGCGGTTTCTTTAGCGGAAGATTTCCATGGCCGCGACGGATGCAAACGACTGCAGTCCAGTTCAAGGATCGCACGTAGCGCACCATTCCCTTTACATCCTGTTCATCACCACTTATGGTATGAAAAATTACGACGATTGGTGTTTTTGATTTTTTTGACCTACCATTGATTCCAGACCAGGCGAGCCCTGTGATTCCGCCATCTTTCATTTTTAGTTGCTCGATTCGATCGAACGTATAGTCCTTGGAGCGATATTCACGAAACAACAGTACCATCAGCATCAGATGATTGTTAAAACACCAGAATGTAGGCCGATACGGTTCAGTTAAAATCGAACAACTGGAAGTAATGGCTTCGTGGAATGAGTTTTGTGCTGAATGCAGGGTTGGCCTGCGTACAACCCAAATCAAATAATAAAAAGCGAAAGCGGCCAGAACGGCCGCCGATGCGAGGAGTGAGATCAAACGCTCGAACTAATGTCATTCACGACGATTAGCCGCGGGGATGGTATTTTTTATGCACTTCTTTCAATGTGCGATTGGCCAGGTGCGTGTAAACCTGTGTTGTTGAAATATCAATGTGGCCAAGAAGTTCCTGAACACTGCGAAGATCCGCGTTGTTTTCAATCATATGGGTCGCGAAGCTGTGACGGAATGTGTGTGGTGTAACCACTTTGCCAATGCTTGTCCGTTCCAGGTATTTCTTCAAGAGTCGCCAGACTGATTTACGATTGAGCGAATCGCCCTTCTTGCTGATAAACAGGCATGGACTTGTTCTCTCTTTGAGGATGTCACCGCGCGCCGAATCCGTGTATTTCTTGAGAATGGCCTTAGAATGCTCGCCAAATGGAACGAGTCTTTCACGACCCCCTTTGCCGCGCACGGTGATGAACATGTTTTCCATATCCACGTCTTCCATTTTTAACCCGCAGGCCTCAGAGATGCGAAGACCGCTTGAGTAGAGTAATTCGAAGATTGCTTTGTCACGCATTTCGTACGGATCGTTTTCTTTGATCGCAGCAAACAGGTCGTTGATTTCTGCAATTGTAAGATAGTCGGGGAGAGTGCGCTGAACTTCTGGCGCCTGGACCTTATCGACTGGATTTTTTGTTACTCGTTTCTCTTCTTTAAGATAGCGGTAGAACTGACGCAGTGCTGCAACCGATCTTGCAAGCGAACGACTGGATATCTTTTTGCGTTTCTGGTCTTTTAGAAAACTTGTGATATCATCGGTTTCGATTTTCAGCAGGTCTTTCTTCTTACCCTGTGCGTAGTTGTGAAATTTCTTGAGATCGTACGTGTAAGAGAAAATAGAATTCTCTGACAGTCCCTTCTCCACCAGAAGGTAATCTTGAAAATCTTTGATCATTTTTTGCGCAGTTGCGATGCTCTTGGCCACGTTGTGCTCCCCAATAAATCATCGGTGTAACCCAGGTAATCGCATGTAACTTTTTTGACCCTTTCACCGCGTTTAGTCGCATCAGGCTTCTCTGAGGTGGACCAGGTTATGTCGCATTAAAGGTTCGCATAACGTACGGAGCCAGGAAGGCCATACGCCGCAAAGGAACGCTGTCCCGGTGCCTGGCCTTGTGCCTGAACTCCCAGAGTCAGGGCTCCGTCCCCGCATTCACGGTTGCCTATACGCGCGCTTTTGCCGATCTGGCTACTCATCATGAAAGAAGAATTAACCCCGGATCAAAAACCGAAAGATTCCAGACCCAGGGAGAACAAGAAGAAAGCGGAAGATCCGCTCAAGGATATTGTGGCCCTGGCCAAGCGCCGTGGCTTTGTGTATCCTGGTTCTGATATCTACGGGGGCCTCGCGAATACATTTGATTATGGTCCGTATGGGACGGAACTACTTCGCAATATTAAAGATCTTTGGTGGAGAGCATTCGTGCGCGAGCGCGAAGATATAGTTGGACTCGATAGCTCCATTCTACTACATCCTGACGTCTGGAAAGCCAGCGGACATGTAGATTCGTTTAGCGATCCTTTGATTGACTGCAAGCAATGCAAGTCGCGATTTCGCGCAGATCAGTTGGTGGAACAAATTGCTCCGGACGCTCCAAGGGGCATGAGCCTGGAAGGACTGCAGGAGTGGTTCACAAGGAACGAGACTCAATGTCCTACTTGCGGAAGCAAAGGAACATTTACAGCACCGCGTCAGTTCAATCTGATGTTTGAAACAAAGACCGGTTCTACCGGGCAGGACATGACCATCTACCTTCGTCCTGAAACAGCGCAGGGAATTTTCATAAATTTCAAGAATATAGTCGATACATGCCGCGTAAAAGTTCCGTTTGGTGTGGCTCAGATTGGAAAAAGTTTTAGAAACGAGATTGTAGCGCGTCAGTTTGTATTCCGCACCCGCGAATTTGAACAAATGGAAATGGAATTTTTCTGTGCGCCAGGCACGCAGGCTGAGTGGTTCGAGCACTGGGTTCAGTATTGCATGGATTTCCTTCTCCGAATCGGAATCAAAAAAGAAAATCTTCGCGTGCGCAGGCATGAGAAAGATGAACTTTCATTTTATTCAGAAGGGACCGTTGATATTGAGTACCAGTTTCCATTTGGTTGGGGCGAAATCTGGGGAATTGCTTCGCGCACTGATTACGATTTGAAACGTCATGCGCAATTCTCCGGAAAATCAATCGAATATCATGATTCTGAGAAGAATGAGAAGTACGTTCCGTATGTAGTGGAGCCAGCCCTTGGACTCAATCGCTTGATGCTTGCAATCATATGCGATGCATACTATGTTGAAAAAGAAGGAACGCCAGAAGTCCGCACAGTTCTGGGTCTTGCACCCGATCTGGCACCGGTGAAAGTTGGAATCTTCCCGCTGGTTAAGAAGGACGGGCTTGCCGAGATTTCACGCGATATTCAGAAGACTCTCTCTAAACATTTCCAGGTTGAATATGACCAATCAGGATCAATTGGAAAACGCTATTACAGACAGGACGAACTGGGCACGCCTTTTTGCATTACGGTTGATTACGATACAAAAGAGAACAACACAGTAACATTGCGTGAGCGTGATTCTACAACGCAAGAACGCGTGAAGATTGAAGATCTGGTGAAGATTCTACGCGATAAAGTTCTCAGCTAATCTCACTGCATGATCCGGATGGCGGCCGAATCGGCTCCACATACGGACAGAAATCAGTGAATCAGAATTGAGAAACCTGAAGTTCCAACTGAATTGGTGGCCGCTGGGCCAGCGTTGAATACAGGCGTGGATGGATTAAACAAATTGGTCGTCGTTACGCCACCTCCCAGAATCACCAGCGCCTTGCCAGCCTGAGCACCGCTCGGAATCAAGAACGAGCTACTACCTGCACCAGCGTTTGCTGTAAGGCCAGGTCCAGCGCTGAACGTATCGCTTCCCGAATCATACGAGATGGTAGAAACAGAAGCGGCTGCGCAGATAGCTAGAGGCCGGCCAGAAATTGGGCCCGAAGGTACTGTGAAGACACTTGCCCCAACTCCTGGGCCGCAGGTCGTAAAGGATGAAATTGCACCAGGATCGAAATCGTTACTGCCTGGTCTGTAAACGGAAGGTGTTAGTGTGGCAGCGCCGCGGGCCTTGTAAAACTGGCCGTCGCGCGTACCGCCAGTCACCTGGAAAGCTCGCGATCCCGGTGTGGTAATTTGCGTGTCCACTGGTCCGGCAGAAAATGTCAGATTCGCAGGATCAAGAAGGTTTGTATTCATACCTCCCCCTCCGCTCCATATCAAGACTTTTCCGGATTGAGGGCCCGTTGAAATGGAAATATAATGATCATCTCCTCCAATGTTACTTGCAGTGGTGTTTCCTGGGACGGTGGAAACCGTAGTGAGGTCAAGGACACTCGTTGCCATTGTGTTGGATCCGTGCAGAATCACAACCTTCCCTGCGTTTGATCCCGCGGTAATGGGGATACTCAATCCGCCAGGTCCAACGTTGCCGCTTAACGTTGGGCCGGAAGAGAACGTTGAAGTTTGAGGATCAAAAATCTCAGTGGTTGCCGTTCCCCCCGCATTGACTACAAGTATCTTGCAGGCCTGCGGTCCAACGTTTGGAAGGCGAATTCCATGTGTACCCGCAGCCGTGGCCACGCCCAGACTTGGTCCAGCACTCATCGTTCCAGTTGCAAGGTTGTAGAATGATGTGCTGAGGCTCGCTGCGCCGTGAACGATCAAAGCCCGTGTCACGTCCGGGCAGCCGGAAGAAACAGCATTAGAGACGGAGGCGGGAGTCGGTGTAAGGTTGAGCAGGAGGAGGTCAGCCATAAGGTCGGCAGAAGTGCCAGGGAATCTTCCACAATGGGCCAGTAGGGCCAGGAAAGAGCACCGGCCCATCTAATTGAACGGATTTGCCACATTGCCTCTGGGATAGTCGGGCAACAAAAGTGGTCAAACGATTTTCGAACACCAGGCTGTGTGATTTTACGTAGGCTACGCGTGGTGTTGGAGCGCAAACCCCGGGTCAGGTTGAGAAAGGCCTGCACCTTGCTGTTCAGAAAATCAGGATTGCTCACCGGCGGTCAGATTTCTTTGATGAATAACTGAAACGATAAGTTCCTGCAAGCTCTGGTCCAAAAGATCGCATAACGTTGAATCTCCTCGCATTTTCGCTTCGTCGAGCTCACCGCGTGAAACTGGAATCGCAAGCGACGCGCCTGGGATTACGGAAACATTCATTACTCTGAGTGTTTCGAGCAATGCAAGATTCGCATG
>JAIOPQ010000001.1 GCA_021413825.1 Spirochaetia bacterium
GGTGCATGCTCGCGGCTCGACCCCGACCCAAAATTTTCGCGCGATAGCAGAACTACAGCGCGATTGTATGGGGCGCGATTCAGGATAAAATCTGGAATCATTACCTTCCCGTCCGCATCAGAAAAACGCCAGTCATGAAACAGATGTATTCCAAAACCAGACCGTTCGATTTTTTTCAGGAATTGTTTTGGAATAATCTGATCCGTATCAACGTTAGATCGATCCAGAGGAGCTGTAATTCCTTTAAGTTTAACAAACGGTTCCATTATTTCCAGCTCCGTACATCTACAAATTTGCCTTCTATTGCGGCGGCCACAGCCATCTGCGGACTGACCAGGTGAGTTCTGGCACCCCTACCCTGACGTCCCTCAAAATTCCTATTGGAAGTTGAGGCGCAACGGGTACCCGCAGCAAGAACATCGTCGTTCATTCCAAGACACATAGAACAACCGGCCAATCTCCATTCGAATCCGGCTTCCTTAAAGATTTCATGCAGGCCTTCCGACTCAGCCTGACGTTTTACCCTGCCAGATCCAGGAACTACGATAGCCGTTACACTGCTCTTTACCTTCTTGCCTTTTGCAAAATCCGCAGCCACACGCAAATCTTCAATACGACCGTTCGTGCATGAGCCAACGAATACATAATCCACTGCAACGTCTGATAGCTTCTGTCCCGCCTTCAAGTCCATGTACGCAAGTGCATGGCCTGCAGTATCACGCTCTACTTTATCCTGGAATGAATTTGGATCCGGCACAGCTGAATTCACGGCCATTACCTGGCCCGGATTGGTTCCCCAGGTAACCATGGGCGCAATATCCGCTGCATTGATTTCAATTACATGATCGAATTTTGCACCTGGATCGCCTGGAAGGGTTTTCCAGTATTCAACTGCCTTATCATAGTCTGCGCCCTTAGGTCCAAAGTCGCGATTCTTCAAGTATTCAAATGTAACCTCATCCGGGGCTATGAGTCCCGCTCGTGCGCCGGCTTCAATGGACATATTACAAACCGTCATGCGCCCTTCCATTGAAAGACGTCGAATAGCCTCACCTGCATATTCAATCACTGAGCCCTGGCCGCCAGTGGTTCCGATTTTTCCAATAATGTAGAGAACTATATCTTTTGCTGTAATTCCATGGCCCAATTCACCATTCACCTGGACTAGCATATTCTTGGATTTTGGATGCACGAGCGTTTGCGTAGCAAGCACGTGCTCTACTTCACTCGTCCCAATCCCAAATGCCAGAGCTCCAAACGCTCCATGGGTACTCGTATGTGAATCGCCACACACAATGGTAGTTCCAGGAAGAGTGATTCCCATTTCCGGCCCAATGATGTGGACGATACCCTGATCCGGATTTCCCAGGTCGAACAATCGGATTCCCCAGTCCTTGCAATTCTTAGCAAGGGTTTCCATCTGTATACGTGATAACTCTCCTGCGGCTCCATAGTCACGTGAACGCGTTGAGACGTTATGATCCATGGTTGCAAACGTTAGATCGGGTCTGCGAACCTTGCGACCAGATGCACGAATGCCGTCAAACGCCTGGGGCGAGGTAACCTCATGGACTAGATGTCGATCAATATATATTAACGCCGATTCTTCGTCTTCATGGACGATATGTGATTGGCGGATCTTGTCATACAATGTGCGCGGATTCATTCTTTTATCCAGATTCTGCTAGAATCTCTATTTATAAAGGGAATTTCGTATGGGAGCGCAAAGTTTTTTGCGGCCCCTTCCTGGATTTAAGATAGACGCAGGCCTTCCCCGGACGCGTTTAAGAACATGCTCAGGGCCAATCTACTCCTAATTCTGTCAGTCGCAGTATTATTTACCTGCCAGCGTACTGAATCCAGGCTTTCTCGAATTACATTCGCACGTGGAGAGATCTATTTGATCCGTCAGGGCAGTAGCCCAGTCCCTATCGAAGCAGGCGCAATTTTACAGCATAAGGATACACTTCGTACAGGAAAGGATTCTTATGCAGAAGTCATGGTGCAAAACGTAGGTCTATTCCGACTGTCTGAAAACTCAGAGCTCAATATGGAAGAACTACAAGCCAATGACAAGACGATCATTCGCCTCGACAAAGGTAAGGCTGGCTTCTTTCTCCTGAAGCTCATTCCAAATCAACAGGTTGGTGTAAAACTGCCAACAGCGGTTGCTGGAGTGCGCGGGACCAAATTCCTGGTTGCCGCAGATGGAGCTTCAAAGGTCGCCCTGTTTGGTGGGGCAGTGCAGGTTGAAAATGAGCAAAAGCAATCTGTAGTAATTGATAAACCGGGAGAAGTTAAACTCAAGAAAGGGGAAGCAATCGACAAGAGCAGTCTAAAGCCTCTCAGTGCTGAATCCATCGCAGATATGAAGAAACTGGAAGAACTATTGCCACTTGATTTACAAAAGGTTCCGGTTGATCCAGGACGTCCGGCAGAGTTCCGTGCTCCATCCGGCTCGGATCTAAAGAAACCCTGATGGTAAAACGACCAGGAACCCCGTTACTTAAAAAGTACAGCGATGCACTCTACCCTTCTGGTATTTTGCTCGTTGTGTTCATGGGGCTTTCAGTTGCCTTCTTTCTAATTTCCTCTGAAAGCGTTTCACGCCAGGTAAGAGAGGCGTTTCATCTGACCGTGAGCTTTGAAGCAGATGCTATCAACAAGAGCGTGCGTGCGCACTCTGCTGCACTAAAACGCACAGGTCCAATCATTCACACGTTCTTGAATCGTGGAATGACGGTTGATATTGGCGAAGCAATTCAGACAGAATCATTTGCGCGGGAATTCCCGGGTTTTGTTGCAATCGACTACATGGACGCGCAGGGAACGCTGTCCACGCGCGCCTTTCCAGATAACTCACCTTTAGATACGCTAGCCGGCCTTGAGGAATCGGACTTAACCTGGCAGGATGTTCTAGCTGCGATTCCGGCAGCGCGAGCTTCGAATGGTCCTGTAACCGTTGGCAAGAGCCGTGGTGCTCGCGATTTCTACTTACTCTGTGCAATTAAATCAAAACGCCAGGTAGCCGGCTATACGCTGACAAGGTTCAGCCTGGCGCGCATGATTCGCGAACTTTTCCAGGAGCGCGCTGTCTACAGCCTCGATCCCATGACGAGTGGTTCTTCTGGATATTTTGAGGTTGTTACAATTGAAATCGCAGGCTCTAAGAAGCATCTCTACTTCCCAATGCCGGAAGATTTTGAAGGTTCGGCAGCCAGGAGCATGCCGTATCTCATTTTACTTGGTGGCGCGATCATTTCAGTCCTGCTGTTCCTTGTTTTCAGATCTCTAACGAGTGCAAGAAACCGTGCATTGGAACTTGCAGAGAAAATGACTGAAGATCTACGTCAGGCGACAACGGTTGCAATTGCAGCCAACCAGGCAAAATCGGAATTTCTAGCAAGCATGAGCCATGAAATTAGAAATCCGATTAATGTAATTATCGGAATGAGTGAAATTCTATCCGGAATGGATCTGGCCGAGCAGCAAAAGAACTATCTTCATACCCTGCAAAACGCCGGTGAGCACCTGCTCGGTCTCATCAACGATATTCTGGATCTTTCAAGAATCGAATCAGGCCAACTTGAACTTGAAACAATTCCATTCGACCTGATAAGCGCTGTAGACCAGGCACATGAGCTCTACAAGTTCCGGGCAGTTGAAAAGAAAATCGGATTCATTCAGGAAATTGATCCCCGACTTCCAAAAAGTGTGATCGGTGATCCAGTGCGCCTCAAGCAAATTCTAGTGAATCTGCTGGGAAATGCGTTTAAGTTCACGCGTGAAGGCCAGATCACGCTTGCTGCAAAACTGATTTCAACTGAAAATGGTATCGTCACAATTGAAGCAAGCGTTCAGGATACTGGGATTGGAATTCCAGCAAATAAACAAGCGTCGATCTTTGATAAATTCACCCAGGTAGATGCAAGCACCACACGACGGTTCGGCGGAACAGGGCTTGGGCTTGCAATTTGTAAACGGCTCACAGAACTGATGGGTGGTCGCATCTATGTTGAAAGTGAGGAAGGGAAAGGTTCACGCTTCATTTTCACTGTGGCTTTCAAAGTCGTAGAGGACCAGGTAACTGAGTCTCGAGCACCAGGCGCAATCGCAGAACCCGCAGTAACCGAAGTGTCTGATAAATTGCAGATACTTCTGGCGGAAGATTCGCCCGATAACCGCAGCGTTCTCTCTGTATTCTTACGAGATATTCCCCACGATCTGGCCATGGCAGAAAACGGAGCGGAAGCTGTAGAACAATTCAAACAGCGCCGATTCGATCTTGTGCTCATGGACAATCAAATGCCAGTAATGGATGGGCTATCGGCGGTTCGTGAAATTCGCAGCTGGGAAAAAAATAACGGAAAAACAAGAACTACGATCCTCGCACTTACAGCAGATTCAATGAAGAGTGATATTGAAAATTCGCTTGCGGCGGGTTGTGATGGTCATCTGACAAAACCAGTGCGCAAAGCAGTGCTACTGGAAGCCGTGCGCAAGCATACGCACGTTATTTCCCCTGATACTGCCCATCCTTAAACATTCCCTCCTGGACTGTTCCGTCTTTGAACCGCAGCACACCCTTACCATTAAACTTACCATCGCGAAACTCACCTTCGTAAACTGTGCCCGATGAGAATGTGTATTTACCTACTCCGTGCGGATTCCCATTTTGAAACTCGCCAATGTAACGCGTCCCGGTCTTAGTTGTCAGGTCACCTTTTCCCGCATAACGTCCTTTTTCCCAGCTGCCTGTATAGCTTAGAGTGGAATCTTCAAGTTTACCTTCACCCTGGAACAGGCCTTCTTTGAATCCGCCTTTGTATTTCTTGCCGTCTGTCCCGGTGAATTCACCCTCTCCATCGAATAGCCCCGCTGCAAATCCACCTGTGTACGTTGCGCCGTCTTTCCATTTATAATTTCCATTCCCCGAAAACTGGCCGCGCGCGCACGTCCCGTCGAAGAAATTTCCATCTGCAAACTTGATCTTGCATGGCCCTCCAGGGAGGCCTTCCTTCCAGGAACCTTCCACTTCAGTACCATCGGCAAAACGCGCAGTACCGGTTCCCTCTGCGCGACCGGAGACGAAGTTGCCTTTAAACGAGCTCGTTGGTCCTTTGAATGAACCGGGGCCATGCGCTCGTCCATCCCGGAACGTTCCCTCAAATGTGCCGCGGCCAGACCAGGTTGCTTTGCCGGGTCCACTCAGTTTTCCATTTACAAAGACACCATCGAATACATCGCCGTTTGCAAACCGAAGCAAGCCTTTACCGGCAATTCTTCCGGCAATCCATTGGCCTGTATAGGTGGCGCGACCCGGCCATACGCGAGTGCCGAATCCATGCTGTTTGCCTGCAACGAATAGCCCATCAAACGTTCCGCCGTCAGCATAGCGAATTGAACCTTTTCCTTCCGGCATGCCTTTCTTGAACGTTGCAGTTAGACGGTTGCCGTCCGGAAAGAGTCTGGTTCCCGATCCGTTTACGCATTCACCCTCCACGCAACCCGGCTCTTCAGCAAAACCGGGCGAAACCAACAATAGCATAGAAAGAACAAAAACGAATAATCGCATTGCATGCGAAATTCTGTAAGCCAGCCAGAAAGTCAACACTCCAAGAAACCCTCAAGTCCGTCCACGCTCGAGGCAGCAAGATCCCAGAATCTTACCCCATGCGGAATTCCTGCAGGTTTATTCTGGATTGTATTTTTCATCGTCAGGTTTTGAAGCGCAACAGGGAAGTTTCCAGGTGCCTGGCCATTCCATTGAGCTTATCTGCCAGGCTGGCAATTCGAGTGGCCTCTGCTGCTCCCTCTGTGATAGCCTTTGAAACTCCGGCCACGTTACGCGCCACATCCGTTGAGACAGCCGCGGCGGAAGTGGCGTTGCGCGAAACATCCTGCGCTGCGATGGACTGTTCCTCTACAAAGGAAGCTACAGCCCCGTTAACCTCATTCACTTTCTGAATCACCTGTGTAATTGAGTCGATTGCATCAACCGTTTCCCGCGTAGAGCGCTGGATTGTCTCAATCCTGGATCTGATTTCTTCAGATGAATCGCCGGTCTGTCCCGCCAATTCTTTAACCTGTGCTGCAACTACAGCGAATCGTGTGCCAGCATCGCCAGCGTCTGCTGCCTCGATTGCAGCGTTAAGCGACAATAGATTGGTCTGATCAGCAATATCGACGATAGACTCAATTACTTTTCCAATTTGCTGCGCATTCTGACCCAGTTCCTGGACGATTGCATTTGCAGCACCGGTCCGCGAGCTGGCTTCGATTGCAACATTTGCCGCATCCACAGAACGCCGAGCTACTTCGCGCACCGAAATTGACATCTGCTCAATGGAGCTTGAAACTACTTCCAGGTTCTGGTTTAGTTGAGTCGACGCGGCCGCAATGGACTGCGTTTGAACAGACATCTGTTCGGTTCCGGCAGATAGGGTCTGGCTCGCTTCTGAAAGTTGTTCTGCTACGCCACGCGTGGATGCAAGACTTCCTGCAACTTCGCGTACTATTTGCGCCGTGGTCTCAAGGAACTTGTCGAGCGCTTTGGCCAGTCGTCCAAGCTCATCTTTTCCTTTTAATGAAACTCTGCGAGTGAGGTCACCATTCCCTTCTGCAACTTCTTCAACCCGCGCAATAATCAGATGCAGCGGTCCAAGTATACTTCGCGCAATCATCAGAGTGAGCCCCACTCCCACAAGCAGCGTAACAAGTGATATTGCAATCACTGACTTAACCATTAGCCCGACCTGAGTATCGTTGATTTTGCTTTGTTCGCTGGCAATGCGATCATACCCTTCGGCTTTCTTATCCATCTGATCGTAAAGAACCTTTACTTTCTCCCTGGCCGCCTCAAATGCATCACGGGCCTGGGTTTGATCGAACTCCGGATGGGTCTTAATTCGACTATAATTGCTTTCGATTGCTTCCCTGTATGACATGCCTGCTTGCTTGATATTTTCCAGCGCACGCCGATCCTCGGGAGTCGTCAGTGTGACCATGGCTGCAAGGGTTGTTTCAAAATCCTGGTATTGCTTTGTCCAGGCCAGGTGCTGCTCGTCCAGCTTGTCTGTTCCAACTGCAAGCCTGAGGTCGGTTGTAATCTTCCGCATGTTTCCAAGGTTGCCTGCCGCGTGGCCGCATTTGTAGGCAAGGTTTCTGTATGTTCCCTGCACCTTCCCGGCCTCAAGGATCGTATCCACTTGAAAAAGCATGAAACCTATCATGCAAAAGATCAAAATAGCCACAATGGCTGGAATCGAGTACAGTCTGCCGCTAATTGAGAATCGACTGATCATGCGCCACCCCCGACCTGAAGGCAGGGTATGTGTCATGTAACCGAAAGGGTCAACCAAATATCACGGCGTCGCATAGCCCGGACGTTAGCCGGGGTGGAATCGGTCAATGACTGGCCGGGCTATACCCTCATCCGGTTAATCAATGTAGTCTTTCAGTTTCTTGCTACGGGACGGATGTCTTAAACGACGCAAGGCCTTGGCTTCGATCTGACGAATCCGTTCCCGCGTAACCTGGAATACATATCCTACTTCTTCCAAGGTATGCGAGTAACCATCGTCCAGACCAAAACGCATACGAAGCACTTTCTGTTCCCGCGCCGGAAGTGTATTCAAAACGCTCTTGATTTGTTCTGTAAGAAGTTTATGCGCCGTGCTGTTGATTGGCGATTCAACTTCCATATCCGGAATAAAATCTCCGAGCTCTGAATCTTCCTCTGATCCAACTGGAACTTCCAATGAAATTGGTTCGCGCGCAACGTTCTTAACTGCTTTGACCTTTTGAACAGGCCAGCCCAGACGTTCTGCAATTTCTTCGTTTGTAGGTTCGCGGCCTGTTTCCTGGAGGAATAGCCGAGTTTCACGCACAACCTTGTTGATCTGTTCGATCATGTGGATTGGAATGCGAATCGTGCGTGCCTGATCTGAAATGGCACGTGTGATAGCCTGACGAATCCACCAGGTAGCATACGTTGAAAACTTATAGCCTTTCTTGTATTCGAACTTGTCTACAGCCTTGATCAGGCCAATGTTTCCTTCTTGAATCAAATCAAAGAAGTGCATGCCGCGGTTGGCATAGCGCTTGGCAATTGAAACCACCAGTCGAAGGTTTGCTTTAATCAATTCTTTCTTTGCCTGAGCAATTTCTCGTTCGCCGCGATTTAAGGATTCACCCCAGCGCAGAATATCTGCAACGGAAGAACCTGCTTCCTGCTCCATACGACGCAGCTTGCGTTCGTTGTTACGAATATCCTTGATGATCTCGCGGATTTCATCGATAGGAGTATTCATCTCCTTTTCGATCATATCCAGGCTTTCGTTCTTCTCTATAAAACGGTTGTATGCCTTGATTTCCTTGATGTCTTTTCCGTAACGCGCACGGATTCCAAGAAAGTGGCGTTGAATCTCTTTGATCCTGAAGACCATGGACTTGATCTTCTGTGAAATTCTCTGAATCTCTTTTTGAGAAACGCCGACCTTGCGAACTGCATTTAACAGAATCGCTTTGGATTCATCTGCTTTGACGCGATACTCGCGCCATTTTTTGGATCCTTCTACGTATTTCTTGAGTTTGTTCTGGGCTTCCTGGAGTTTCTTTTCTTCTGCAACGATCGTCTCCATTTCTGTGAAGAAGATCTTTTCCAGCTTTTCAAGCTCTGAGCTGGACATGTAATATGCTTTGTTTGCGCGGACTACATCGGTGATCTTGATCTTGCGTGAACGAATCTTCGGAAGAAGCTTCATGAAGTTCGCGCGTAGCAGCGACGATTCTAGAATCGTTTCTTCAATTATGTTTTCGCCATTTTCAATACGGCGGGCGAGGAATACTTCTTTGTCCCCGGAGATCAAAGATACGCGGCCAATCTCTTTTAGATAAAGGCGAATTGGATCATCGCTTGAATTTGCAGGTTGGTCTTTCTTCTTGCGTGCCTTGGTGGGAGGATCTTTCTTTACGATCTCCTCCTGGGGACGGCTTGAATACTCTTCCACCACTTCAATGCCCATTTGATTGAGAAGGGTAAAGACATCCTCAATCCGTTCCGAGTTTACGATTTTCTCAGGCAGGTATTCGTTAATTTCGTCGTAGGTGATCTCTCCGTTGGCTTTACCAATGGATATGATTTTCTGTATTTCCGGTAAGTCTTCCATGGACATGGCTGATTAAACCTCTTCGCCCGAAACTGGGGCAGTTTTCGGGGCGGCGTACCCCATTTTTTTGGCCTTTAAGGACTGTAGTTCTAAGATAATCACCATTTGTTCTTTGCGCAAAACTTGCTCTAAGATAGGATCGGCGCCAGAAAGCCTTGAATCCAGCGCTGCGAGCTGCTTTTCCAGAACCAGCTCGCGATGGCCGTCGATCTCAGCACGAATCGTTGCTTCCGCATGATCCCCCGGAATTTCCGGTGCATTCATGTGCAAACCATTGAAGATGGAGATTACTTCGTCGGGCAATTGCTCGCCAAATACATTGGCCGGAGTCCAGCGGTTGCCGGAGAGCGCACGCGCTTCCATGTAGCGATACATGATTTCGGACGATTCATCCTGAAATTCAAAATGGCTCAACTCATCGCGCATGCTTGTAAGTACTTCTGAATGAGAAATCAAAAGCGTAACGATCTTGCGTTCCCGGGCAGCAATCGGATCGACCTTTGTTTTGACATTGGGACCTGGGCGAACTACCTTTGCGCTGGACCTGGTCCCAGGCGTATCCGTTCTAAGGCCGATCAATGCAGCACCATCCTGCGCCAGTATCTGGTTTAGTGGTGCTGGTAGCTCGCGTGTCAAATCTTCCAGGCGCTTCAGGCCATCGCGTTTCAGAGCTGCATCGGCGTCGGTTCGTTTGCGTTCATATTCAGCTCGCACTGCCTCTGAAAACTTGAGCAAACCTTCGGCTCCGGCTCCAAGCGCGGGTATACTTACCAGACCAGGAAACATTGTTTCTACAATAAGATATCTTTCTGCTGAAATGGACAGGGCCAGCATGGACAGGATTGTGGCTGGATCAGTCCGATTGGACAGATCAAATGCGTCCATTCCCTCTGGAAGAAGCAAAACCCGACCTCGTAGCTTCCCCTTCTCCAGGAGTAGGCGCGCGGCTTTCAGCGCAGCAGCTCGACCAGCCTTATCCCCATCCATCATGCAGACAATTGTATCCGCATATTTCTCAATGAGTTTCAGTTGATTTTCAGTGAATGCTGTGCCCAGAGGTGCCACGGCTCGGCCCAATCCCACGCGTGCAAGACCCAGAACGTCCAGGTAGCCCTCTACCAGAATTGCCTCACGCGAACTACGGATTTCACGGAGCGATTGGAAGAGCCCATAGAGCGTTTCATGTTTATGAAATACTTTTGAATCCTGGGAGTTTACGTACTTGGCCCGATCATCCTGACCTGGCAGTGCGCGCCCACCAAATCCGCAGAGCCTGCCGGATGCATCGCGAATTGGAAACATCAAACGACCGCGAAAGAAATCGTACGGACGCCCCTCCCGGTCTTCTTCCTTTACCCGAATGATTCCCATTTCTTTGAGCAAATCTTCTTTGCCGCGGATTCCGTTTTGATCAAGACCTGGAACTACAAACTGCCAGGCCTCTGGAGATGAACCGAGTTCGAATGTTTCTGCAATTTCAGTCGCAATCGCGCGCCCGTTCATGTACGCCTGCATACGATCGTCAGTCTTTAGATGATTTCTGTACAGACGCAACACCTGCTCATTTAGATCATAATATTTCTTAAAGGGATCTTCGCGCGTATGCGATGCGCGCTCAATTCCCGCGTAACGCGCAAGATCGTCCAATGCCTGGATAAATGTGATTCCCTCGCGCTCCATCACAAACGTGAACAGATCGCCATCTTTTCCGCAGCCAAAGCAATGATAACGTCCGGTATCCGGCCTTACATTAAACGACGGAGATTTTTCGCCATGAAATGGACAGAGGCCCACATAACCTTTGCCGCTTTTCTTGAGCTTAACGAATCGCCCAACGTACGATTCAATTGGAATTGCTGCGAGAATCCTTTCTTTCAGGTCGCTCAAAAAACGACCTCAGCCACCGAGCAGGCTTTTTACTATTTTGTTTACCGTAGTTCCGTCAACGTTCTGGCCTTTGAAAGCTGCCATAACTTTACCCATTACTTTTCCAAGATCCTGAGGGCCCTGGGGTTTCATTTCTGCGATAACTTCTTCTACTTTTTTGCGAACAACATCCTCTGAAATATTAGCAGGCAAATATGCCTCGAGGATTACAATTTCAGCGGCTTCCTTTGCTGCGAGTTCAGGCCGATCACCCTTCTCAAACTGCTCTTTTGCATCCACACGCTTCTTGATAGCAGTGCGCATGAGTCGCATAACGGCATCGTCCGGCAGCGAAGTCGCGCCGGTCTTTGTCATTTCATATTGCAGATCGCTTTTGAGCATACGGAGGGTGCCCAGACGGACCTCCTCCTTTTTTCTCATGGCGTCTTTAATATCTTCGCCAATTTTTTCCTGTAACGAAGGCATCAGGCCTTGTCTTTGCGAAGCATCAGGATGCGTTTCTTTTCCCGTTTGCGAACGGCTGCATCGTGCTTGCGTTTACGTCTTTCGGAAGGTTTTTCAAAGTATTCGCGGCGTTTGATTTCTGATTGAATTCCCGCGTTGACACATTCTCTTTTGAATCTTTTCAGGGCCGATTCGATTGATTCGCCCTCTTTTACAACAACACCGATCATATACTAGAAACGAAGCTCCATTTTACTCTCCTGAAATTTGCTAAAAAAGCAAGATTTTTGGCTGCAATCGCTGCGTCTATAAGGAATTTCAGCCCGCCTCTGGGTACTCAATCTTGTCAATTTTTAGAATTTCGATGACAGAAGTCAGGGCCCAAACGACCCTGGAATCAGTGTTCTCCTGGATAACTCGTAGTGCCCCGTTGGGACCTTTTGCCCTCATATTATCCACATACCTGTTCACACCTTATGCTCCATTGGCCGCGGAGATAACGGAAGTTCACCCTGGTATACCAGTGGCGCTCAAGGGCATGGAAGTCTTCCTTGATCCAGATGCAACCCTGAGCTATGAAGATGTCCAGGCACAAACGTTCAAGGGCATAGTCGGAGACAATTATGTGCAGGGGTTCTCAAGTGGTGCCCTCTGGGTTCGATTCGAGACCGAGAACAAAGGCCCCCCATCTGATTGGCTGCTGGTTCAGGGATACGCCATGGTCCAGCACCTTGAATTATTCGGTCCAGGCTCAAGGACTGAAACCGGCGCTTCCCTTCCTGTTGCAGAAAGGGCTGTCGGGGAAAGAATCCTTTTACTCCCCATGCAGTGCAAGGGCCGACAGACGTGGTATCTACGCGTCCGGGGTGAAACCGCTTTACGGGTGCAACTGCAAATCATGGATCATAAGGCCTTCCAGGCCCATGACAGACGCGGCATTCTCTGGCTGGCTCTGTATGTGGGCAGTTGTCTTGGCCTGACAATCTTTTCCTGGGTGGCCGGTCTCCTCGATCGCAATGCCGGATTTATGTTGTTTGGGTCGAGTCTTCTGATGGGAATCTTCATCGTTCTGTCGCAATGGGGATACATTTCCTACTACGTGTTTCCGTATAACCCTGGCTATGCGATGATAGCCAATTCTGTCTTCCCGGGCTTGTTTGCACTTTTTACAATTGAATTCTCGCGCAAGTTTCTTGCAGCGCGAACGATTTCAAAGGGACTTGATCTGGGCCTCAAGGGGCTGAGTGGCCTGAGCCTTTTACTGGCCAGCTACGCAATTCTTAACCCGGGTCTGATTACCCGGATCAACAACCTTTTAATCATCGCTTTGCTCTTGAGCCTGACAACTCTAATAGTTATGGCTATTCGACGTGGAACAAAATCAGCTCGCTATTTCTTGATCGCAAGTCTATTCTATTTCACCAGTGCTATCCCCTATTTACTCAAGATATTTGGAATTCTTCAAGGAGGGTTCTGGAGCGACTACGGGACATTATTCGGCGGATTTTTATATTCGCTGGTGCTTGCTGGTGGTTTGATTGACCGGCTCAGATCGCTTGCCGGGGAAAGAGCTTCGATTGAAACGATTGCTCGCGAACGCGCTGAGTTTTTTGCAATGATGAGTCATGAGATTCGCACGCCTATGAATGGTGTGATCTGGATGACGGATTTGCTCAACTCAGGATCACTCACTCCTTCGCAAAAGCCAATCGTGAATGCTCTGGCTGAGAGTGCTCGCAGTCTGCTGCGCATTATCAATGATTTTCTGGATTTTTCGCGTCTGCAATCGGTTGCGTTTAAAGTTGAAGCTAACTCTTTCAGCGTTCGCCAGCTTTTGAGTGGGGTACGCGATGCACTTGCCTCGCTTGGGGAAACGCGGGGAATTGAAATTGAAACCACAGTTGATCCGGCACTTCCAGAAAGGCTCTCTGGCGACGAACTGCGTCTGCGGCAGATTCTACTCAACCTTGGAAGCAACGGTCTAAAATTTACAGATAAAGGTAAAATCGTAATAGCTTTACGTCTATTAGCCGCAGACGATGAGCGAATGCAGGTTGAGTTCAGCGTGCGTGATACTGGCCAAGGAATTCCTGCGGAAAGGATCGGAGACTTATTCAAGCCTTTCGTTCGACTGCATCCAGAATCCATGGCAGTTGGGACGGGACTTGGACTTGCAATCGCCAACAAACTTGTTGAGTACATGGGCGGTAAGATCCAGGTTGAAAGCAAAGTGGATGAAGGATCGGTTTTTCGATTCGCAATCTGGCTCTACTGGGCCGCAGATGTGCCGGCCGTGCGAGTGCAATCCACGCAGACCTATGACTTGCGGGTACTCGTAGCCGAGGATAATGAAATCAATCGTATGGTTGCACAGACCCTCTTCCAATCCCTGGGCATGTCTGTTGAACTGGTTGAAAACGGTCGCGAAGCGCTCGATAAACTCGAAAAAGAAACCTTTGACCTTGTTTTCCTGGACCTGCAGATGCCTGTCATGGACGGCGAAACAGCAGCCGCTCACATTCGCAAGCTTTACCAGGGGCTATACGTCGTGGCACTGACTGCAAATGCAGAGACATCAATCGTTGAAGATGGCCTGGCCGACCAATTATTATTGAAACCCCTCACCGTTGACGCCGCGCGCCAGGTACTCGAGGCATTTCGCGCGTCGCGAAGATAATTTCCTCAAGGTTTCCGCTCAATTGTACGAAAATCGCTTCAGGGAAAGCGCATTTCTGCCGTACCACAATAAGACATAATGCGGCGAATGTCGCATAAGCAACGGGGAGTTACATGAAACTAGCAGACAACGAATTTAGAAAGCAGCTCGAGCAATATATCCAATTCAGGGGAATTGATATCATCCTTCACCTAAAAGACGGAACAATCATCGAACTGGACAAGAATCGCAAGATCGATGGAGACATAGTCATCCGCCACAACCGCGAAGGTAAAAAAGAAGGGATCCATCTCGAAGATATAGTAAAAGCTGATTTCTACGCAGCGTAAGAACCAGGAAATCTTACCACAGAGAACGCAGCGGGCCCAGAGACGCATAACTGTCTCGGGGCCTGATAGCACCTTGAAGTCCTCAGATTACTCTGAGGTTTAAGCCTTTCCGCGGCCTACGCGTCGATTAGCCCGCGATCCATGCTCTTTTGTTGGTCGATATCAACAATGAACTGCCTTGCCTGCTCAGACCATTCTGAATCCGGATCGAGTTCCAGATATGCTTCAAAGTATGCACGGGCTGGATCACCGTGACCCAGCTTCAAATAGAGAACTGCCAGATTAAAATGCGATTCTGGAAAATCAGGGTCGAGTCTGATGGATTCCTGGAAATACCGAATGGCAGGCGCATACTTGCCTTGCTTAAAATATGCATTTGCCGTATTGTAGACCGCTTCCACGCAATCTGGATTTTTCTTTGCAGCCTCTTCATAGAATGCAAGCGCGCGATTCCAGCGGCCTTCATCAAATGCGAGATTCCCCCGCTCGATCAAGGCACCTGGATGGGCGGGCTGGAGTTTTAGAATTTCCGCAAGCACTCGAAGTAGACGCTTCTTGTCATCTGTTGCAAGAGCCTCTGCGTATGCTTCTTCCAGAACTTTTATTCTATCTTCCGGCTCTGCTTTCTTTTTGAGAGCGAGAATCCTGGTTTGCTCTTCTCCCTGGGTCTGATCTGTGTCATAGGGAATGAGTGCCAGCTGGCCCAGCTCGGGCTCCGAATACATTACACCATCGACTCGAAAGCAAACACCAAAATCAGTTGAGGCCAGCGACAGATTGGTCATTAAATCAGGACTGCGCATCATTCTGCGGATTCTACGCAGTCCTATGCGTCTGTTTCTGCATTCCCAGATAAATTGAATGCGTCTTAGATCAAAAAAACCAAGTTCTGCCTCTCCGGGCAAGAGCCCCGTACGGCGCCAGTAATCGATGTGATACCGGGGAATTGACAGTTTTATGGCTGCAACGGAAACGCGCATAATCGTGTAGCAGCAATTCTCTTCATTGCTTGCCGGGTTTTCCAGTCTTTTTTCTTATGTCGCATGGCTGAATCCTCGGAAAACTCACCCCCCTCCGAACCGGCAAAAGGCCCCGATTTCGCCCACCTGCACTTACATACAACCTACAGCCTCCTCGACGGCGCCATCAGAATCCCGGATCTGATGAAGCATTGCAAAGAACACGGAATGTCATCTGTTGCCATGACAGATCACGGAAACATGTTCGGGGCGATTGAATTCTATAAGGAAGCAACCAAACAGGGAATCAAGCCAATCATTGGAAACGAAGTATACGTTGCTCCTGGTAGCCGCATGGAGAAACGCCAGATTGAAAAACTGGCAGATGGAAATAACTATCACCTCATCTTGCTTGCGCAGAATGCTGTGGGCTATCAGAACCTGATTCGTCTCACCAGCCGCTCGTATACAGAGGGATTTTATAAAAAGCCGCGCATCGACTACGAACTTCTGGAGCAACATTCAGATGGGCTCATCTGCCTTACCGCATGTCTGGGTGGAGAAGTTCAAAATAAGATTCTAAACGGCAAAGAATCAGAAGCGGCTAACCTGGCAGGCAAGTTAAAAGAGATATTTGGACCGGATCGATTTTACCTGGAACTTCAAAACCATGGAATGCCTGAGGAACGCACCGCAGCCCTGGGCAACATCGAGATAGCGCGCAAGAATGGGATCAAAATGGCGCTCACCAACGATAGCCATTTCCTCAAGAAGTCCGACCATGCAGCGCAGGATATTCTGCTTCGCATCAATCAAAAGAAAACCATCGAAGATCCTACGTTCTTTTCATTTACGCCTGATTTTCATGTAAAAACGCCGCAGGAAATGTGGGGACTGTTTCCAGAAATTCCAGAGGCATTCCATAACACTCTGCGCATTGCAGAAATGGTGGATCTAAATTTCAAGTTTGGAAATCCCCTGCTCCCACGGTTCGACGTACCGGAAGGATACACGCTTGATAGCTACTTGCATCATCTAGCACTTGAAGGTTTGAAGAAACGCTACGGAACAATTACTCCACCTGTTCAAGAGCGATTTGATTTTGAATTCAATGTGATTAAGAACATGGATTTTGCTGGATACTTCCTGATTGTTCAGGACTTTATTAACTACGCAAAACGCAGCGATATTCCTGTGGGTCCGGGTAGAGGTTCAGCGGCAGGAAGCATTATTTCCTATGCGCTTGGAATTACGGATCTTGATCCAATTCGGTTTGGACTTCTGTTTGAGAGATTTCTGAATCCAGACAGAAAGGAAATGCCGGATATTGACGTGGATTTCTGCGTGGAACGCCGCGAAGAAGTGATTGCATATGTTAGACACAAGTACGGCCAGGATCGAGTTGGACAGATCATTACATATGGAACCATGTCAGCGCGCGCCTGCCTCAAGGACGTTGCGCGCGTACTAAACATTCCGTTTGCAGAATCAAATGAAATGTCCAAAATGTTCCCGGAAACGCTCGGAATTTCAATCGAAGAAGCGCTAAAGCAATCCAAGGAATTGCGGGCGTATTCAGAGAAAGGTGAAATCCAAAAACGACTCTTTACGGCTGCCCTTCGCCTTGAAGATAATGTACGTCATACTGGTGTACATGCTGCTGGTGTCGTAATTTCTCCAGTGCCGCTTGAAGAGATCGTTCCGCTTGCAACCGTTGCATCCAAGGATGAAAACTCAGACGGCGGTCGTGTGCTCGTAACGCAGTATGATATGTCGGCGCTAGCCGATGTTGGCCTGGTTAAGATGGACTTCCTGGGGCTCAGGAACCTGACTGTGCTTCACCGCACTGTCCAGGAAGTGGAACGTCGCACGGGCAAACGCATTGATCTATTAAATCTTCCCATGGAAGATCCCGCAACATTCAAGCTCTTACAAAAAGCAGATCTAAAGGGTGTGTTCCAGCTTGAGACCTCACCAGGTATGCGCGATTTCTGCATTCGAATCAAACCCAATCGATTTGAAGATTTGATCGATCTAATTGCGCTCTACCGTCCAGGTCCGCTTCAATCCGGAATGGCAGAGTCTTATATCAAACGCAGACGTGGTCAGGAGAAAGTAACGTTTCCGCATCCGGATCTGCGCGAAGTCCTGGGTGATACATTCGGTGTTATGATCTACCAGGAACAGGTCATGCTCATCTCACGTAAGATCGGCGGATTTACTCCTGGTGAATCCGATGCACTTCGCAAAGCGATGGGTAAAAAGATCCACGAGAAGATGCAGGAGATGAAAGCTAAATTTGTGCAGGGCTCAGTCAAGGCCGGTCACAAGGAAAAATTCGCAGTCGACCTGTTTGATCAGATGGCAGAGTTCGCGTCGTACGGTTTTAACAAATCTCATTCTGCGGCATATGCTCTCATAGTGTATCAAACCGCTTACATGAAGGCGAACTATCCTACGGATACAATGCGTTCACTTCTGGAAAGCAAGGTGGGAAAAACAGAAGAACTGGTCCCTTACTTGAATTCATGTCATGAATCCGGAATTACAATCCAGGGCCCGGATGTGAACGCATCTGAACTCTCTTTCTCCTATGTAGAAGAGGGAAAGATCAGATTTGGCCTGGGAGCAATCAAGAACGTGGGCGAGCTTGCAGCTAAATCCGTAATGGAGGAACGCAAATCCGGGCCGTACAAAGGCCTCCTCGATTTCCTTGAACGTGTGGATCTGCGTCTTTGCAATCGTAGGACTGTAGAAGCGCTGATTTTATCCGGCGCGTTCGATTCATTTGGTTATACCAGAAAGGCTTTGATGGGTTCACTTGACCTGGCGTATCAGCGGGCACAGAAATCCCAGGAAGATCGCGTATCCGGTCAGGTTTCACTATTTGGTGAATCGAGTTCGCAGGAAGATATAATTCCAAAAGGAGAAAACGTAGCAGAGTTTGATGAGATGACACTCCTCAGAAACGAGCGTGAAATGCTCGGATGTTATCTGACTTCGCATCCGCTTGCACGATTTGACCGGGTGCTCGCCAGAATGGGTGTGCGCACAATTGAAATGCTACAGCGAATGAATGCAAACGATCGCGTAGAAATGGCAGGCGTCGTAGGCGATATTTCCAAACGCATTACCAAGACCGGAAAAGAAATGTGGAACGTGCGAATCGAAGACCGCACCGGCTCAATCGACAGCGTTATTTTTTCAACAATCATTGAACAATCGCGACACATCTTGCTTAAAGACACCCCTCTCCTGTTTAAAGGCCGCATTGAGAAAGACGACGAGAAGCCAATGCCGCGCCTTCGCATTGAAACGATCCGGGAAATCACAAACGAATCAATTGAAGAGAAATTAGAGAAATCCCTGCATGTTAAGATGGACTCTCTTCCGCCAACTGAAGCAGAACTGATGCTGCGTCAAATTCATACGATTCTTAAATGCAATCGCGGAAAACTGAGCGTTTACTTTCATATAGCATCCACGCAGAATCCCGAATCCAGAAAAGTGATCAAAGCACACGAAAGCTTCAGCGTTGATATGAACAAAGGAATGCTTGAACAACTAAAGAAGATTACCTGCGTGGAAGCAGTGTTTCTCTCTGTTGGAAATCAACTCAGACCTGTTTAGCCTCCCAATTCCGCTGGATTAACTTGCACCGTATTCCATGCTGGTCTTCGACTATTGCACAGGGCGGTGATCTATGTTTCGATTCTTGTATAATATCCAGACGCATGCAAGAGCTCGCATGATTTTAGTCAGCTTTGCTTTCATTCTTTGCTCCGCAGACTGTCTGACAACGGTTCACACAAAGACCTTGCAAGAATATGCCAATGCAAGACGTGAATTCGACACGGAGATTGTGAAAGGAAACGTTCAAATGGCTAAAGGAATCGCCTACCCGGACGGCTCAAGCGTCATTGCATTGTTTTCAGATACTCTTCAGGGTCCTGGACGCTTGCTTCGGTTTGAGGGAACCGCGGGGTCGTTGCGGTTGAGCGAAACCAGTCGATCCGGGGAAGGCAAACCAGCCCTGATTGTACGCCAGAATGCTTGTTGTATGGAAGATGCACCCTTCCGCGCTGTAATCTTCTCCAGACCAGGTGAGCCCATTACAGTAGATACAATTGTGCGCGAAAAGTTTCAGTTCAAGGACGCGCAGGCGGCAAACGTCCTGGGTGTAATTGATTTTACGAATGTGTACTCTGTTTCTGCGTACCTGCTTGTGTCAGAAAATGGAGTAATCAAATCCGTTGACGCCCTTATACCTGGATCCTACGAAACCGCCATGGAAAGGATTGATTGGAAAGTCAGGAGCCGACCAATCTATTTTGTTATGCACCTCGGGTATCTCGTTAGCGTGCCGCTTGACATTGTTACAGCACCGCTTCAGGGGCTGGCTCTACTCCTGACCCCTCCTGGGGCTAAATGACTTTCTGGCGCTGCGCCGCACTGAATTCCCGAGGGAGCGATCTCCCCCGGTTTCTCGGCCAAATTACATCATTTACCAGCGTTCATCAGGATAATCGGGACATGAAATGTTTCGACGCCAGCAGAGTTCTGTGGTTCTGCGTTTAACAGCTGTACCTGTGCCAGACTCTTCGCGTCCGTGCGGATGATGTACGTTCGCACGCTGGAATCAGAGTTGCCCATCTTCGATGGTGCCAGCGTGGCATAGGCATTGCCGGTGCTGACCGCCAGCATAGGGGGCCCTTCGATGATAGACACAACCTCATAGCGGGGCACAGAAACCGAAACATTGTATTTCTTACTCCGCTCGGCAATCCATTCAGGAGTGAACCATGCATCGGCGGCCGCTTTGTTGCGCCACAAATAGATTCCCCCGAAGGTTCCATCCTCACCAAATGTATAGTACTTAGCCATCAGTCCCGGCACAGCCTGATATTCGGCAATAGAATCTTTCATCTTTCCCTTAACCGCAAACTTTGGAGCATACCACGGAATCGGAATGCGCACAATAGTAACACACATCGGCTCAACCATCTCAGCTCCTCCTGTCTGCCCGACTGCAGACAACAATACCAGACCAAGTAATACTTTCCTCATACATCCTCCTGAATGATACTTTACGCCCCACCCGGCCCCTACAGAATAGACCGACGAGTTCATTCTCTTGACAACAAATAGACCTACCGGTCTATTTGTAAAGTCGGAACAATTTATGACAAAACGCGATTACGAAAATTTCTCTCCGGAAAATCTGGCTGCGGCTGCGGCCGCTCTCTTCTACAAGCGAGGGTACGGAGTTGGATTAAATGAGATTCTTGAAACGGCAGGCATCTACAAAGCGACTTTTTACAAGTATTATGCGTCAAAAGACGACCTGGCTGCTGGTTATATCGACGTGAAGAAGACTGAACTGATTTCCTTATTGCGGCAACTAATGAAGAAATATCCGTTACCGGCAGAGTTCTTTTCTAACTGGGTAAAACTGCTGGCAAAGGGGGGCAAATCGCCAGACTTTTATGGATGTCCGTTTTCCAACCTGTTTGCGCAGACACTGCGCGAATCCGCACCGCTGGCCGAAAAATTGCAAAGTGCCATAAGGGAAATTCTCTCGGTTTTGAGCGAATACCTCCGTACTGCGCAACAGACAGGCTCTTTGAAAATTGAAGATAATGCCGATCAACTGGCAATGCGAACATTTACCCTGTACGAGGGAACCATGACGATGTACAATCTAACTGGAGACGCAGTTGTGTTCGCCCGGCTGAATGAGTACCTGGCGGAACTCTGCATGTCATGAGCATTTGTGGGGAAGCCGCCTGATTGGTTGCGAATAATACTGTTGTTCGCGCCCTTTGATCTGTAGGATCAGTCACCTGTAATTACAAAAGAAAACCCGTCTGAGTGATCTCCGGCCAAATCCAATTCATAGTGGCCACGATCCAGATGTTCAAATGCTACATTGCGTTCTTCTACTGGCAGAGTTCTTGATGCTACTATGCGTCCCTCTTTGCGAAGGCTTGCGCGCACAACACCAGAACATTTGATGCGCACTGCAATCATCACGTCGTCGTCTGATTCGCGAATAATTTGATATTCAAAATCTCCGCGGCGTTGCTGCACATGCACGACCGGTCTGCGTTCAACTGCAGCAGAGCGCAGTGGCTCAGCAAGACCCTCTTCCACAAAATAGGAAGCGCTATCTACAAGTGCCAATAGTTTATCGGCGGCACCCAGCTTGATAACGCATGAGGGTTGCTTAGCGCCCTTGAGCACGTTTTGCGTAATATTCAGTAAGACCTCTGGAACTGGAAGGAGTGGACCTTCCATTAGCTTTGCAGCCATATCGCTTAGAGCAGCCTGGTCTGGACGGACGAGCGACTCTGCAGCGAGCAATTCTTCGATGAAGAACAAATCGGCATCGACCTCGGTAGCGCGATCGTACAGCCCATCCGGGTCATTTAGGAAATCATGGATGGAGTTCATGTATCATACTCTTTGACGGAGTTTATGTGCATTGCATTATAACGAGGCTCGATTTTTTTTAATTCTTTGAGTTTTTCAAACGCACGCATAACGGTTACACTGACGCTGCCCTCTGGCATGGCCATGAGTGAAGCGATTTCCCTATAGGGCATTCGGACTACAAAGTGACCCTTCTCTTTACGACCCAGCAACCGTGACCTTTGTGTCAGCTTCTTCTCAATGGCTCGATCCAGCTTGTCGACTTCAAAGGATCGATCCGGCCAACCTCCCGAGCCTATAATACGCTCGCGCTTGCCACGCAGATCGAGTACTGCCACATAGAGCGAAGTTATTTTGTCTTCATTTGCCAGATTGGTTAGCTCCCGATCTGACAGAGAGTCTTTGAGGCCGGCAATTCTCGCACCAACCTCTTCCACAGATAGCCCTGACCTGGAGGAGATGTGTGCCAGCTCATCCGAGTTCAGTTCCAGGTAATATAAGAACGTGAGCTTGACCAGCGTCCGCGATTCTATTGGAAGCAGACCCAACCAGCTGTGGACAAGCGGATCAGTTTCACGAGGTGGCTGGGCCGCGATCTGGTCCGGTAGCAGGGTCGAATCTTGACGCCTGAATCGTGTGAGGCGCAGCCAGTCAATTACCAGGTTCCTGAGTACGGAATAGAACCATGTTCTGAATGTTGACTTGCCCTGGAAGGATTTGAACCGATTTCCGCCCCTCAAATGCTCAAGGGCATACAGATAGAAATCAGAAGCCGAGTCTTCATCCAGGTGAAATACACGAATTGGAAAGTTGTACATATCCGCCGAATAGGCGCGAAAGAACTCTGCAATTGCCTCGGGCTCACCCTGACCGCAACGCTGCACCAGAGAAAGGATTGCCCCAGGATCGGGGGCTGGTCTGCTGGACTCGTCCTTCACAAATACAACGGTTTCACATTCATGACCTGGTTTCGACTCCATTTTTCAATTTTTGTAGCTGCTGGAGCAGTTTTATTCGCTGCCCTGGGTGCTGGCCTCGTGGCAGAGGAAGGCCCTCAGTTCAATTGGCCTATAGCTCGGGGCTTCCCTGAGCTTCGGGGACTAACGTCAACTTTCGGCGAATCGCGCGAAGATCACTTTCACAACGGAGTGGATATCGCCGGGATAAACGACGATGTAAAGCCCGTGGCTCCTGGCACAATTCTATTTACGCGCCACGCAGAGGATGACCCATTCGCACCCCTGATTGGGCCCGGGAATTTCGCAATTGTGGATCATGGAAAGGGTTGGTGGTCCGGTTATTTTCACCTGAGCAAACTGAAGACGCGCGGCGGGCCAGTGGACAGCAGCACAACCATAGGTTCATCAGGCAATACCGGCCATAGCGGTGGCGCGCATTTACACTTCTTTATTTCCAAAGATTACGGCAAAACAATGGTAAATCCATTGATAGTTCTGCCCGGCACAGTCGATCAAAATCCACCGGATATTGGCGCTCTGACAATAGTTACGCCTACTACCAAAACAAATGTTCCGCCAGGCAAACTGAGCCATGTGCGACTCAGCCAGGCGTTTCCAGTTTACATTACGGTAATCGATCCGGGCCTTGAGAGAAACACAAACCGTGGCATCTATGAACTGCGCTGGAAGCTGAACTCTGCGCCTGAAGAAGTGCGGACCTTTCAGAAGTTAATCGTTCAAAACGGCGAGTGGAAGTTAGATGGAAAAGCGTTCGATGACGTATTTGGCCAGGGGCTTTATTTCCTGGGCAAGCTGGGCTTTCAAAATGGTTCTAATACTCTTCGTGTAGTTGCAGTTGATCAGGCCGGGAACAAATCAGAAGCTGAGTTTCAGCTTGATGTCCAACGAATGTACTAGCGGTTATTCTTAACTTCAGTAACTGCAATCTTACGCACTCGATCCCCTGGGAAAATTGCCGAAGGCGACAAGCCTTTCTCTGCAGCAGCACGTGCCACATAGTAAGACGTTTCCTCTACGCGAAGTTTGCCCACTGCATGCCCGGCCCGTTCCACTTCAAGCCAGTCGCCCTTACTGAAGCCATCGCTCTTACCTGCATTCAGGTAAATAGAAGAGCCGCTTACACGAGCTACCTGACCGGATGCAGGAAGGAGTGCTGCAATTCTAGAAGCAGCGCGCGCTGATATGCGATGCAGTGCGTCCTCGCCATCTTCCGCTGTTTCAAAGCGATCCAGAATCTTTCCGCCGCGCCTGTCATAGACTTCAAACTTAACACGGGCACCTTTCTCACGCAGGGTGAAATTGCCGGCAACTATGGCTGAGATTGTATCATCCTTATCATTTAGAAAACGCATAGCTTCGGGGCTGTATTGGACCGGCCCTTGAATCCCTTCTACGCGACGAATTGTATCAAATAATTTTCTACGGAACGCTTCGGGAGCCGGGACAGCCTTTACGGTCAAATGATCACGCAACGCCATCGAAAGAATTTCCCCTGCATCTGGAATGCGCGGAAACGGACTCTCTGATCTAAAATCAAAAACCAGGATGCGATGGGGTGTTCGAATCACGTTTGCGCGTGACCCGTTATTCGATATTGTAAGTAAATTTTCCCGCATTGCCAGATCGCGGTTCTTCTGACGAAGAGCTTCATCGATTCTAAATTGAACGGATGGACTGTCATCCAATTCACGCAGCCTAAGCAACCCGTCCAGGTAACCTTCATAATTGCCCTCGCGCATTGCTCGATCGATTTCAATATTCAATGATTCTTTACCAGGCATGAATTCTAAGGCTCTTCTGGCGTGGAAATCGCGTAGATCAGTACGACCGGCTCTGGTTGCAAAGGACATAAGGTTCAAATGAAATCGACCAACGCTTCGTCGGGCTTCCAGACCACCGGTTCCTTCATTTGAAGCCAGGAACTGTTCGTATCTGTAGCGAATGAGGGAATCTTCCGGTGCAAGGCGCAATGCCTGTTGAAATCCATGCAGCGCCTCGGCAGGCTGCTTGCCACCGCTGAGCACCGCACTCAAATACTGCCACTGAGCATTCTGTGGTTCCTGCTCGATTAGGGAACGAACACGGCCGAGAGTGTCACCTGTCTGACCTGAGTACATTTCAAGCAGAATCAGGTTCTTCTGTGCTGGAACATTGTCTTCGGAAATATCGAGTGCGGTGCGATAGGAACGTTTTCCAATTTCAACGAGACGCCTGCGCTCGACTGGATCCTTTTCAGTGAGCAGTCGCCTAAAAGCTATGTCCCCTTCAGCCAGATGAACTTCAGGATTTTCTGGATCAATCCGACGCGCCCGCGCAATGTAGCTTGCTGCTTTCTGTGTTCTACTTCTGTCCGTCTCAAGAACCGCAAGTGAAAGCAAGCTTGGCAAATGGAGTGGATTTTTTTTAAGCGCGCGATCAAAATATCCGGCTGCAAGATCTTTTCTGCCAAGGCGCCAGTGCAAATCACCTCTGGCGTGCAGCGCATTTTCGTTGGAGGGATCACGGGCTTCCGCTTTCTTGAGTACCACGTCTGCCGCTGCTAGATTGCCACTTAACGTCAAAACCCTGGCATTCCCAATCAGTGCTCGAGTATTTTCAGCTTCCTGTGTTAGAACGCGTTCGTAGCTTTGCCTGGCGCGCGCAAGATCGCCTAACTGTAGACTCAAATCCCCATCTGCAAGCGCAGCTTCGCGATAGGATGGGTTAATTTCAAGGGCTCGCCTAAAATAGAATCGCGCATTCTCCCGATCACCGCGCGCAAGGGCGCTCACTCCATCCTGATACACCTTTGAAGCACTCTCAGCCTGGAGCTGGCCCATTGCCAGAAACAGCGTCAGACAGATCAGGGATCTATTCAGCCCTTGACGGAACAAAATACCCTCCTTCTGCAGAACCCGTCATTCCCTGATGTGCCACGTCCACTCTTAGCTCAATATAACGATCAGCAAGATCTGCCGTAAGGTTTGAATGATAGGTAAGAATATAGCGTTCATCACGTCTGGCTCGGATCTTGGGATATAGATCCCGAATGGCTGTATCATCGTAGGCCCTGATGTATTCCCCTCCCGTAGCTGTTGCAAGGGACTTGTATGTTTCAGTAACGTCAGGCGACTGCCCCATCTCAAAGGAGATCACATAGATTGGAATCCCTTGCGCCCGGGCAAAAAATTCAATTCTTTCCGATGGATATTGATGAAACGGATGCCGCTCAGCTCCTGAAACAAGAACAATCACAGCACGCGGTCCCATGGCTGTGACAAGCCTGGAAAGGCTTTCAACAATGCCCTTACCCACATCTGGCCTATCTATAACTTCACCCTCTGTAATTGATCTGATAATCTCACGCCGCTGTAAGCCCTCATAGACTGAGCGCACCGTTTCCCCCGCCCGAATGACGGCAATTCGATCTGAAATTCTAATTGGCGCCAGGATCTTGCCAAGTAGCGAGCTCAGGATTTCCTTTTGTTCCGGCTCCGCAAGAGTAGCATCGCTTTCTTTGACGAACATCAGGTTTACGCGGCTCTGATAGTTATCCATACTATCCGTGCTTGTCCCACGGATGAAGCGATCGTTTTCAAAGATCCTAATTTCATTTCTAGTCAGCCCAGGCATCTGCGATCCAAGACGATTTCGCATCTGAACGAAGATAGCAATGTCCGGAAATGAACTGGTATCCACACGCTCCACGCGACAGTCAAGGTTGCTGATTCGCAATGCTTCCGGCATAAACACATGAATGCGCCCGGATCCAAATTCTGAAACATACAACACACCATTGGAATCCGTGCGCGCTGAAAATGGCCTGGTCCAGCTCAGGGGTTGATCGTCTTTGGTGCGAACTTCCAGTTTATTCCAGCTCTTTTCCACCAGATCGTAGAATAGGACGCCCGCTTCTTCGTCTGCGACGATTAGCCGCCTATCAGCAAATGAAACACCGCGCGGTTTAGACATTAGATTGGACTCGATCTGGTCCTGGTAATTTCCATCTTCATCAAAAACAAGAATGCGCGATGAGTTACGATCTGCAATATAGAGCAACCCTTGATCGAGTGCAACACCAGCTGGAAAGGTAAGACCAGCATCTTCAGCGAGGAATGTTAAGAGATATTTCCCGGTTAGATCAAATTTCTGAACGCGTTTGTTTCCACTATCAGTTACAAAAATTGCATTTGAACTCACAACCACACCGGCTGGTCCGCGAAATTGTCCGGGGCCGCTACCGGTTCCCCCAAATGACAGCAGTTCGGAGCCGTCCAGATCCATGATGCGAATTCTATCGTCGCTGTAGTCTGCAATATATACTTTATCGCCGACTAACGTCAGTCCAACGGGACCCTTAAAGCGATCGAATAACCTTCCCCGAATCTGACGAAACGCCGTTGTGCCGGGGTTTGATACAATTAGATTGGCACTTCCGGAAAACAGAAAATACAGATTGCCCTGTGAATCCACGGCACTATCAACCGGACGCTCTGCGCTCATCTCCGGAAAATCCAGTTTTCCAAACGAGCGGTAGTGAATGTAAGGACCAACGTTCTTAAATCCATTCAGCTTGAAGCGAAGTAAATCGCTGCGCATCCGAATCAGTGGATAAGAACCCTCTGAAACTCGATCGAGAAACTCCCATTGTTCAAGTGCGCTATTCCATTCACCTGAATAATAGTTGGCATCTCCCAGGTATCTGCGCGCCAAATGAAAATACGAAACCTTGTTCAGGGATTTGTAAAAGAACTCGCGGGCTGCAGCATATTGACCTGCATTATAAAACGTGATTCCTTTTCTAAATGAGTCGCGTGCTTCCTCTTCTTTGATTCTTAGAGACGGCAAATTCTGGGAAAATGCCGGGGAAAACAACAGAAAGGCAATGCACAGATACTGCACTTTAGGAGACATAATACAGACCCAGCGTCCACGCCCGAACGTGGTCAGCAATACTTTTTTAAGGGCTTCCGAAGGCTTTAGGAGGCAATCCCAGCTGCTCGCGCAGGCGCTGATTCTCGTTAAACAGGTCAATCAGCTCCTTGTCTGTGTAATTTCTGAGCCTCTCCATTGCAACGATCACCTTCTCGCGTTCAATGCCCTCTCTGCGACTGAACTCAAGGGCAGTCTCGGTGGCTGAAACCTGCTCTTTCATCTGGAATAGTTCCTGGTCGCGGAATTGACTCAGCCGCTCATATGCAGCAAGAGTTGTCTTTAGCTCCAGCATCTCATGATCTTTGAGATTGAGGGTCTTTTCCATTGCCTCCATGACACTGTGCTCGAACCGCTTTTGCGAACGCTCGAATTCGAGGAGGGCTTCATATGCTTTGGATGACTCCTGCGCCGATTTCAGCTCTGCGCGGGTAAGGTTTAGCATCTTATCGAACAGACCAGATTGTTCGCGCACGTCTTCTGAAAGCCGAAAGACCACCTGGCGGTAATATTCGATCCTTAGAACCAGCTCGAGAATCAGCTTCAAATGCCCGGGACGAACTGAATCATCCAGCACAAGCAGGTTCATGCTGTGACGATCGGGCCTGTAGTCCTGATAATCAGTCTGGGAAAGAATTAGAATACGTGGGAAATCGCGCAACTGCGGCGTAGATTCGATTAGATTTCGCATTGCAGCGAGGCCGCCCCGTTCCCCCTGAATCAGGAATACATGCAGAAACTCTGGCTCTGGCTGGACTGTGGAAAGGGCTGCCGGGGCAATTTCAACCAGCTCGAAGGCGATTGAATCCTGTTTACGAAAATCGAGTGGAAACCTGCGCCCCTCAGATACATGCCAGATTTTCTGCGATTTCATTCGGGTCATTGTCCTTCATTTTTGAACCTTGAAAACAATTATTCACGTTGTTTTTGATTTCCTGAAGAGTCTGCTTATCCGGTTCTGGACGATAGACTTGAACGCCTGCGCTACGCGCCCCACGGGCCTAAAGAGCGGAGCTGCCTTTCCAAGGACGTTTCCAATGCGTACAAGCTGCCTTTCAACGATAGGTGGCCGGAGTTTGCGGAGAGTTTTTCGCAGTCGTTGCTTGAACCCCTCCGTTCGTGAGGCCATTACGTACATTCCCATGAACGCAACAGCTACATTTGGCGCCCAGCCTCCAACAGCAGCGCTGACTTTTCCGGATTCTGCAAAATTGGTTCCCACGGCCACAAGCCCGAAGTAGCCCACGCAGACCGAAAGGGCCAGGCCAAAGCTCATTCCGCGACCAGATCGCTTTACAACCAGTCCAAGTGGAAACGATATGAAGAAGAAAATCATGCAGGCAACTGCCTTTGCAATCCTGGTCTGAATCTCAAGCTTGAATTTGCGTTCAGAAACAGCAGCGTTCTCAATGAAGAATCTCAATTGAAATGTAAGGGTAATTGTATTCTGCCATTGATCGGGTGTTGGTCCACCCGGTTTGCCTACGTTATTTCCATTGATCATCATCCAGGTCATATTCTGCTGTAACAACTGCTTCATCTGTTCCATGGCAGGCAGTTTGATTGTCATTCCGGGCTGCATCTTGTCCATCTTTGCTGCACCAGCAGCGGGACCAATGATCTGCATTGGATCTATCTCAGTTCCACCTTCCTCAAGCTTACGAATAAATTCAAAGAGTTCAAAGAATGTGTAATTCTCCGGCCGTACGTTCAGCTGCCCAAGGGCGCGCGGCGGCGGTGGGATTACATAGTCCATACTACCGTTTGTAAAATTTGTTGTCTGGACGCGCGATAGATCCTCTGAAATTTCTATGATGAAACCCTTATTCAAACGCAGCAGCGATTCTTTATTGCTGTCCTCGTTTTGAACTTCTTGCGGCTTCATTGGAAGCTGCGACGGATCAATGCCTGGCGGAAGGTCACTTACGGGCTCTGGTTCGGCCGGTTCGACTGGCTCCGGAGTTTTCTCGCGCTCGATTAGCTGGCCGGTCTCTGCATGCACAATCTGCGTAATAAATCCATCTCCAATGGGAATAAACATATTTCGCACTGCAATCCGCTCAGAGTTCTGATCGTTTACGCTGTTTACCCATTCGCGGATATGAACTTCCTTTAGAATCTCATTTTCGCGTTGGCCTGCGTAGATGTCCTGGCCTTTCAGGCTGACTCCGTCCATCTTTGCATTTCCCAGGAATCGGCCCGTCTTAACGAGCGTGAGGCTATGATACGACTTCAGCCAGTTTTCAAAATTCTCGCGCGCTTTTGCACTGACTGGTCCATAATACAAATTCATAAACGCGACCAGGCATGTGGTCAAAAATCCAGTGAACAGAAACACTACGTAAATGCGGGGAAAGCTGACCCCTGCGGAGCGCATTGCTACGATTTCAGAATCGCCAGAAAGCCTGCCTGCAGCCAGGATCCCACCAAATAGACATGCGATCGGAATTGCCTGCGTGATCTTTTCTGAAATCAGATTGAATAGATAAAACAGAACCTTATGAATTGCAATTCCCTTACCCAACAGTTCTACAACTATGTCTTTCAAAACGATCGACATAAAAAGCGTGGTTAGAATAAGCAAACATACCAGAAACGGTACAAGGATTTCCAGGAATATATAACGATCCAGAATCCGCGGTTTTAGTTTTCCGATGACCCGTAAAAAGGATGCAGGTAAACTGCGCAAAGTAGCAGAATTAATGAAACTCAAAAAGAGACTCCGTCATTGAAAGCCGTCATAATTCAAACAGCATTCCTCGGCGATGCAATACTGACTACACCGATGTTCGCCGCATTCAAGCGTTTTTTTAAGGATTCAAAACTTACAGCCGTACTCAGGCCAGACGGAGCACAATTACTTCAGGGATTGCCAGCACTCGATGAAATTATTGCCTACGACAAAAAGAAAAAGCATCGCGGCATTTCTGGAATTCGAAAGCTCGCAACTGAGCTGCGCGAACGAGAATTTGATGTTCTGCTCTCCCCTCATGATTCGCATCGCACAAGCTTTGTGGCAATGTTTTCAAAAATTCCAGAACGCTACGGATTCAAGGATGCAGGTTTCGCGCGGCTCGCTTATAACCGCAGACTGGAACGCCACGGCGGCCTTCCTGAAATAAAACGACTGTTGCATTTTCTCGATGATTCAATCGCGCCTGGAGCCGCTGAATTCTCCACACAACTGTCCCTGGTGGAAGACAAGGCTTCCATTCAAGAAGCTGAGGCGCTCCTTCGCAAACACGAAGCGCTCAGGCCAATTCTACTCGCCCCTTCATCCGTCTGGCCAACCAAACGCTGGACTCCCTACGGCTTTGCGGAGCTTGCAGCCAAACTGGTTCGCAGGTATAAGACAAAAATTCTCCTCGTTGGTGCGCCTGGAGATCGTGAAATCTGTGATTCGGTTCAATCGTTTTTGAAAGAACTGCAGCCGCACTTTGTTCAGGAAAAAGTTGAAACCGTTGCCGGAGACACAAGCCTGCGGGGCTTCTACAGCCTCGTCAAGCGCTCAAGGCTACTCATCTCAAACGATTCAGCTCCCGTCCACTATGCCTGTGCTGCTGGCATTCCACTGGTTGCAGTCTTTGGTCCGACTACACAATCCCTGGGATACGCACCTATCACTAAAAACTCGCGCATAGCCGAACTCGACCTGGCGTGCCGGCCTTGCGGAACGCACGGCGGACTTGTGTGTCCGCTCGGCCATTTTAGGTGCATGAAGGAACTCACTGCTGATTCAATTATGGAACAGGTGCAGGCTCTAATAGACCAGTGATTCAAAAACAGGGGATTGAGCCACAGATGGATAGGGATAGAGCTGATCAGGAATAAACCATCGGCGCGCATTTGCGTCCATCTGTGGTCAAGTCCTTCGTGGCCTATTTGTTTTAAACCGAATCAAAAAACCAGGAAATCACCCGGATCAATTACTTTTCCCTTCATCCGAATTTCATAGTGAAGATGCGGCCCGTTAGACGCTCCTGTGCTGCCTGAATATCCAAGCAGTTGACCTGCCCGGATCTCCTGACCCGTCTTTACAGAGAGAGCGCGAAGATGTCCGTACAACGTCTCATAGCCCGAAGAATGCAGAAGTATTACGTGATTTCCGTAGCCATAAGGCGACTGGACTGCAGCCTTCACAACACCATCTGCAGACGCAATCACAGGTGTCCCAAAGTTGGCGCGTAAATCGACCCCTGGATGGAATTCACGCGATCCAAAAACTCCAAACACTGCACCACGCGTCCCATAACCGGAATTCAAAAATAGTGCGTCAAGTTTTAGCGGCCATGCATGTGGAATCTCTCGAAAAAAGCCCGAGTATACCCCGGAATAATCCGCATTCGATCTGAGCGTGCTCAATACACGATGGATAGGTTTTTGCTGCACGGGGGCCTGGTCGTCCATATAGAACTGGCGAATGCCTGAAGGCTGATCCTGGAAAATGGTATGGATTTCACGCTGGCGCGATTCTAGAAGGACCAGCAATTGAACATTGTCCTTTACATCCCGGAAGAGCGCGCGCTTTTTAGGATCGGTAATCGTGTCTTCCTGCGAGGCTGCTTCGTTTTCAAACAGGCTGAACAATACAAGAATGGTCAGAGAAACCACAAACAGGCCGATTGCATGGCCCAGGTATCTGGAAAACTGCGGCAGGCGAATGCGAATAACGTGCGATGAATTAGCGATGTACGATCGGGGTTTCTGAGCGGACACCATCTTTGTAATTGGATTCCACGTAGACCCGCCCGTCCGGATAGAAGCTCCGGAGCTTGCCGTCGAGCGCCCCGTTAACATAGTTCTCTTCTCTAAGTAAAGTGCCATCGGGGTAGTAGTATAGCCATCGACCAACAACGGTGTCTTTTTGATACTGACCGCGTAAAAGCGGACGGCCATTTGGATGGTATCGTGTCACCGGTCCCTCATAATAGCCAGCCTTAAATCCCCCCTCTTCTTCCAGCCTGCCATCCGGATAATAACGCCTGTAGGTGCCATTTTCATTCCCGTAATCATGGGTTACGAGGAATATGAAGTCCCGTTTAGGCTCCTGCGCATACGTCATGCTCAGATATAGCCGACCCTTTTCGTCGTAGAAATTCCAGATTCCATCCCGCCAATCGCGTACGAATTCACCCTGCGAAAGCGTTTGTTTGGCCCCAGGAGAGTAGTAAGCCCAGTGACCGGTCCGTTCGCCCAATGGCCCCACTGGACCCTTGGAATAGAGCGACCCATCAGAATAATACGTAACTGATTCCTGGGCTGTCTTCAGACTCCACAGGCCAGTCCGGCGATCGCGATCTGCTTCGGCTGGAATCGAGGCTGGCCTCGGTGGTTCTTTGAGCCGCTGGCAGGCCAGAACTGCAAGCAAACAAGCGGCGAACATTCGCATCAGTGAACCCGGAACTCTTTGTCCTTGAGGGTTGTGCCGGATTCATCAAGCACTTCCACATGATACTGACCCGGATCGAGCGGGCCTTTGAAATAAACATAGTTTGCTGTGCGTGGTGGCTTCTGTCCCAGGATTGCCTGCTCTTCAGCCTGCCCCCCGTCAACGCGATCGACCTTTACTTTGATATAGGTTGCTTTGAGCTTTTCTTCCGGCCACTGAAAGCGAATATGAACGTCATGGCCTGCACTCAGGGTTGGCTCAGTTCCCGCAAGGTCCTCGACATTTTCTGCAGTGATTTCCTGCGAGGAAACAGCTAACATGTATTTTGGTCCAAACAACCAGCCGCCAGCATAGTACACGCCGAAGCCAAGGACAACGACCAATAGCCCACCGGCTATTAGCCTGGCTTTTCCGCCAACTCCACCGCCAGAAGTTCCACCACCATCGGTGTAATCTTCCAGACGAATATCGCTAGAAATATTATAGATGGAATCTCTTCGGGATTTCTTCAGCTCCATGCGAGAGTGCTCCTTCTGCCCAGATTCTGATGGCTGGATACCGGGGGAAACGCTTTTTATTTGCTGTCTTTCCGGTATATGTTCTGACCGGTCTTCCTGGGTGTCTGCCGGAGGAGTTTGTGCCGACGCCTGGGGCGACTCTTGAACTGGCCCGGAAGTCGTTTCCGATCCGCGCATCTCGCGCACAAATTCCTGCATGTTAGACCGGGCTTCTTTTGCGCCCATCGATTCATCCAGACGCTTGCGCGCTGCTTCACCCAATTTATCCTTTTTCGATGCCACGCAGCACTTCCTCCGTTAGCGCCAGATATTCCTGCGCAACTCGATTGCTCGGCTCATATTCAAAGACAGTTTGCTTCATTAGAAATGCTTCCTCTACTGCAACCAGTCTTGATATCTTTGTCTCAAAGATTGAAATATATTCCTGAATCGGTTCTATCATAGCATGCGTAATTGCAGTGCGCGGATTGTACATTGTCAAAACGCCACCCAAAATTCTCAACTTTGTATTATAACGACCCTGCACGGCCTTCAACGTAGAAGAGAGTGCTGCAAGTCCATCGAGCGAGAACTTTGCGGTTTGCAAAGGTACAATTACATGCGTGGAAGCAACGAACGCATTGACCGTAATCATTCCCAGATTTGGCGGACAATCAATGATTACAAACTCATGTGGAAGTGGTTGCGCCGTCATAGCCTCAGATAGTCTGAAGAATCCATCGATTGCCCCGGAAATTAAGCTGTCGATTTCTGCCAGGTGAATAGTGGCTGGAATCACATCCAGATTTGCATTTCGAGTTTCATGAACTAGTTGGGCTAATGGACGTTTTTCTTTGAGTGCTGCATATACTGTTCGTTCAAGTGGAAGGTCGCCCTCAAGAAAGATGGAGCTTGCGTTCGCCTGAACATCGACATCGATTAGCAGGACTTTATTCTTCCGTGAAAGTGAATCTGCAATATGAACGGCTGTTGTAGTCTTCCCCACTCCGCCTTTAGAATTTGCAACAGCAATGACTGCTTTCACGGACGTTCCACCGCAGTTGGCTCAACACCGAACATTGCCTTCCATTTTGAATCCACGAGTCGAATGGTCGCATCGTCCATTAGATTCTCTTCCGGCCATTCACGTTCGTATCCGTCTGCCCTGTTCTTTGAGGTTGCGTCCAGAATTGCAATTGTTCCGGCCTTCTTATTTGAAATCAGTTTCAAGTCCCGGAGCACATCCGTATTTCCAAATAATTTCCAGAGCACAAGCGACCCATTTGTAGGCGAATCTTTGCCGTCAATTAGAAGTATAACAGTGCACGGAAGCTCCTCGACCTCAGCGAGGCTCAAGGCGTTTGCTATCCGTTCTGGGAGCTTACCACTTTCGCCCTTGTCAATGGCGAGTATCAGCACCGGATTGCGCAGATTCTCACCAAACAAACTAGAATGGGTCACAGATACACCGCTGGCCGTGAGTTTTGTTATCCAATCCGAAACGATCCCGGCACGCCTGTCCAATGGCGCATAACGTATGTTGATGGTTTCAGTTATTTCTTCCGGGGTTTTTGTCGTAACGTCTATTCCAAGCTTTCCGCCAAATAGAGGACGAATTCCGCTGTGATCAAGCTGATCAAGAACACCTTCCGTAATCATAAGATCCGTTTGCAGATCAAGTCTGTCCAGGATGTGCTCTAACAGAGCCGGTTGATTCTTGTGCAAATCAACATCTGCATCCACTACAATGAGCATCTTTGAAAAACTCATCTGGGAAAATCCCCAGAGATGACTCATTAGCTTGCGACCTTGAAATGGAAATGTCTTTTCCATTGCAAGCACAGCACAATTATGAAAGCAACCATCCCAGGGAAGCATCTGATCTTTGACTTCCGGTGCAATAAATGCAAGCATCGGTAAAAACAAACGCTCCACTGCGCGTGCTAAATAACAATCCTCCTGCGGACTGCGGCCCACAACGGTGGCCGGGAAAATTGCATTCTTGCGCATTGTTACAGCGGTTATGTGAAAACGTGGGAACGGTTCGATTGGAGTATAGTATCCTGTATGGTCCCCGAATGGACCTTCCGGGACCAAATCATCTGGATCGACGTATCCCTCTAAAATGATTTCAGCGTCCGCTGGAACTTCAAGATCATTTGTTTTGCATTTTACAACTGGAACACCACTACCGCGAACAAACCCGGCCATCAGAAGTTCATAGAGTCCAGGCGGGAGCGGAGCAATCGCAGAAAAAGGAATCGACGGATCCCCACCGAATACGACCGCAACGGGCATACGTTGCTTAGCCTTGCGATACTGTCCAAAAAAGTGCGATCCATCCTTGTGAATCTGCCAGTGCATGATTGCGGTTTTTTTGTCCAGGATCTGAATGCGATAGAGTCCTAGATTCTTTGTTTGTTCATGGAGGGAACGGGTGAGCGTCATTCCGAATGTGATAAATCGGCCCCCATCTTTGGGCCAGGATTTCAGAATAGGCAGTGCATCCAGATCTATCTGATCGCCAGTCCATACAATCTCCTGGCATGCAGCTTTCCCGAATCGTTTTTTCTTGGGTGGGAATTTTAGGATGCGATTGGCCTGGCCTGCAAGCGCGGCAAACGCGCCCAGGCTTGCAGGAGGCTTCAATTGCAATAGCTTCATGAGTTCGCGCAGTTCAGATGCAATTTCAACGAGCATTCCTTTACTTTCAGGCGTCCGTCTACGATTCAGTGAAAGCTCAAGTCGTTTATCAGACCCATATGCATTGATTAAAACTGGAAGCGAACTGCCTTCTACGTTCTCGAATAGCAATGCCTTCCCGCCTCCGGGTGAGCGAATCTGACGAAAATAGATTTCCGAAATTTCAAGATCACGCGACACGGGCGTTTGTATCCGCACCAATTCGTTTTCTGCCTCGAGCACTTTGATGAAGTCCGTTAAGTTTCGGTATGATTGCATTGTGACCGATTTACTATTTGCGCGCGAGCACGCCAGAGAATTGAAGCACGGCCCTTGATTGTTTTTGGTCCTGCTCTTCCAGTGAAATATGGCATCTGCTGTCGTCCATTGCCTGGAGGACTATTTTATGCGTTCCAGAGGCAATAGTAGCAAGGTCAGCTTCAAACCTTGCCTCTTCCAACCCCAGATTGAAATCCGGAAATGCATCCGGCAATCGGGCGAATGGTGACCGAATCATTGAGATCAACTTTTCCTTGAACGGCAGTCTGCGTGTGCGAAGCGCGCTAATTGCAAGGCCCTCCGATTTGCAGCGAATCTTGAGTTTGATCTGCGCATCTTCTGGCCAGTCTACGTAACCATGCGTGCCGATTCCTTTCCAGCTTCCATTGAAGTAATCTGAAAATCCAGAAGCATCTTTAAAATGGCGAAAGATGGTTTCAGTCATTTGCGATTCTTCCATACCATGTAGGCGGCCGCAGTTAAGAATCCAAGGGTTGGTGTCCAGGCAGCAACTGAGGGCCAGACTACGCCGTTGTTTCCCATGCTGGACATGAGTCCCGCACCCAGGTAATAAATCAAGATTGTAATAACAGAAAGTAGTAGAGCCCGGACCAGCGGACCTGCAGACCTATGATTCCCCCCTGCACCAGCAATCGATGCAATGACCGCAACTATGAAACAGAAAAACGGAAATGCTATGAGCGAGTGAAACTGAACCTCATATGTTGTTACAGTAAAACCAAGCCTGGTTTTTTTTCTGATTTCACGAAATAGTTCAAATACATTCAGCTCTGTTGGGTCGCGCAGCGGATTTTCAAAGAAGTCATAGTCATCTGGAAACTTCTCTGTCAGTTCATCATGCATCACAATGGAAGCTATGCTAATATCCGGGTTGAATTTCATCTCTCTGACGTTCTTAAATTTCCATGAATCGGTTTCAGGCGAGTACTGACCGGAATTTGCCTGGATCATTCGTACAGGTTTTCCATCTGTAATCTTGATGTAGTTAAAACCGCCTTTAATAGCCTTCTCTTTGCGATCCAGATAGTAGATAAAATAATATCCTTCCCGCCCACGCAGGTTTCTTTGCCACACTAAATCTTTAACAGTTGCAGTGTCCTTCTTGAAGATAGCCTGTTCTTCTGCTGCGAGTCGATTGGATGGCGTTACAACAAAATTCTGAAATAAGAATAATGTTACAACCAGACCGCCTGCAAAAATCCATATGGGAGCAACCGCTCGATAGAATGAAACGCCGGCCGAAAAAATGGCCACAAGCTCGCGCGACACACTGAACTGTGAAACTATAAAGCAAACCGCAAACATCACAGCCATCGGCAATACAAATGCTACTACAGAAGGCACTGAATACAAAAGGTACAGATAAATATGATACTTTGGAACGCGCGTTTCGATTTTAACTGTGTCAAGGGCCAGGAAGATCAGCCAGAACAACGCAAGACCGGTCAGCGAAAATACAAACGATTTCAGGAATTCAAAGAATAGATAGCGGTCAAGGATCGAGAGTCTTTTAAACATCAGGCTCGAGCAAATAATTGCGTGGGATCAAATAGAATAGCGTCAACTGGAAACCCAAGTAACCAGGCCGCAGTTGCCATGGCCACTCCAGCAAGAATTGGGACTTCAAGATTATCATCCAGAAAACCGTTTAAGCGATTGTTGGAAAAAAATTCAGTTACGGCCGCAACCACTCCGCCAGCGAAAAGAATTGAAAGGAATGACCATTTAACTTCACCCACTAACGAATAGGCTGCAAGTCGGAGTGCATTTGGGAAATGCAAACTGATAAGCCAGGTGTGCAATGCAGAAAACAAGAATGCGGCCAAAAATCCCACCAGGAAAAATCCAAACATCCCTTCCAGGGATTTCGAATTCCAAAAACGAATCCGGCCAAACCGCCCACCAATGTAGGCTGCGGCTGGATCTCCAAGCATCAAGAAGGTGCAGGCACAACCGGCGATTAGATCCTGCGTAAAAGTAAACAGCAATAGCGTTGCAGTCAGGTAAGGGACGGTTGCATTCATGCGACCCTTCTCCTGCTCTTTGAGGAGTGGGCCTGCAAAACGAATAAACAGATCGTTCATGCCATCGTATTTGAAGCGAAGCAGATCTACTATAATCAAAGTTGCAAGCATGATTACATTGAGCGACAGACCAACAATCCTGGTTGCATGGATGTACCTGGAGTCAAGTAACACCATTGGATCAAAGTAGAAGAAGGCTGGCACGAGTAGTCCCAGCATATGCCAGAGTTTTCGCTTGAAGTTAAACGAGAATTGGACCGCTCTGGGCTGCACGCTGATCCATTTCATTCGCGCCAGTGTACCGTCAGCCCTGCATTCTTCCAGAACAATTCAAGCTTGACAGAGTCTCTTCGCAGAACGTATATTTCGAATTGTGAAGCTTCGCGCCGTACATCTAATTCGCCATGTAGAGCGCGTCGACCGCGACCTTGAAGAATTACGTCGCCTGGAACAAAGCCTCAAAGAGGATCGCGGTTATGCTGCGCGCCTGCGCGATTCCTTGATCGATGAAACCATGCGGCTTGAGCAAATCAAGAATCGCATTATGTCCCAGGTTGTTAAAGCCCCGCTTGAACTCCCTTCAGAAGATCCCGTAGAACGCCAACTTGCAGCCATCGAAGCTGGAACCCGTAAGCCAGAGCTTGTCATTCCGGCAGCGTCCAATCGCGCTGAGAAACATGCAGAAGAGAAGCGGCTGCCCCGGGCTAAAGATGAGAAGAAAGTCGTAGCAGACTCAGGTAAGAAGCGCGCCTCCTTCGATTTCAAATACGACTGAACCGTCAGGATAGCCTGGGATTCTGGTTGCCGCCCAGGGCACCAGGGCGAAAGCATGCAATGCCTCAATTTTCCCGTTCCGTTTTTGTACTCACAATACTTGCACTTTCACTCTCCGTATCTGCCTGCAGGAATGACTGGCAGGTGCTATCCGAATTCGACGGCGGAAAAGTGACCCGTGGTGAAATCCGCAGCGCCTTTAAACTCATGGATGGCCAGGCCGGCCTTGAGATGCAGGATCGCGTTCTAACTGATCTTTCCCTCTTAAAAATTACAGCCCTTGAAGCAAGCAAGCAGGGGCTTGATAAGGGTGACGAATTTCAAAAACGCATGCAGGTTTTTGAAAAACTTGCATACATGGGCGCGCTTGAGCAAGAGCTCATTGGCCAGAGCAAGAAAAAGAAGTTCAAGCTAATGGAACTTCAATTTGCATATTTGCAAGAACCAACCAAGCCACAGAAGCGCAAAGAAGAAGCGGAAGATCTGGCAAAAAAGCTAAATGCAGCTTCCGATTCTGACGCACAAAAACTAATTCTCCAGAAAACTGAAAACAAGCGCTATGGAATCCTGGGCGGATACGTTGATCCACTCTGCGTTTCCTGTAATCCAAATCCGTATGCCTTCATTACAGACGCTGCGGCCAAAGCAGATGGTAAGTTCGTAGTAGTGGAAGATCCAAACGGTTTTTGGATCGTGCGTCGCATAAATGAGAAAGAATACTCTGGCGATGATGTGCGTGCCGTATTTGAAGCCTACTGGAAGAAGACAATGCGAATCGCTCGCGCAACTCTTCCTACGCTTCCAGACAACCAGGAACGCAAAGAATTCGAAAGTGCACTACTTGGAGAACCTCAGATAGAACAAATGGCCAAACAACAATCTGAACAACTCGTTAAACGCGAGTCGCAAGGCCTTTTGCAAAAGCGTATTGAAGAAAGAAAAACTAAACTGGGTTATGAAGCTCTGCCGGGCATGCGCGCATACTTTGAAAACAAAGATGCCAAAGCCCTGCCTGGGCCAGATGCGGGATTCAAGCTCTCAGGCAAAACAATTCTTTTGAGCGACCTGATGGTTGGTCTACCAGATGACCTTTCTCCGGACAAACGCCCCATTATTCAACAAGTCCTGCTCCCGTACGAAGTGCTAAAAGATGACGAACTGCAAAAGGACACGTTGAACTCTGCTCAGTATTCTTTCCTGAAAGACTGGAATCGCAATAACCAGCTTGCAATCCTGTTTCTCGGAAAACAAAAAATACCGGAAGTAACAGAACAAGAAATCATGGATCGCTTTAAGCTGCGTCAGTTTGACGAATTCAAAAACCAATCTCTGGGTGCAGTGCGCGATCGCCTGAAAGCAGAGATTGAATCAGGAAACCGTCAGGCGTTCATGAAAAAGACCCAGGAAGAACTTTCCAAGAAGTACAACCTGAAAATGTACAAAGACAAACTGAAAGGTGGCGAACTGTAGTCGGGCCAATGCCCATTCAGGAATGCCTTACCGACGCATACCCTCTGGACCTGCTCTTGCTTGCAGATCCGGAGGAGTCTGTGGTCCGGTCGTATCTCAACCGAAGCTCCTGCTTCACCTTAGTAACTGAAGATAAAGTCGTTGGTGGGTATTTGCTTTTGCCTACGCGACCCAGGACCATTGAACTTGTAAATATTGCGGTGTATGAGGAATATCAACGCCGTGGGTTTGCGAAACAAATGATTGAGCATGCCAAAGAGCAGGCGAGAATCACAGGCTATCACACAATGGAAGTCGGCACAGCTACAACGAGTTTTGGACCGCTTGCCCTGTATCAGAGAATGGGGTTTCGGATCACTGGAATCGACTATGATTTCTTTGTGCGTCATTACAAGGAATCCATCTACGACGATGGAGTCCTCTGCAGAGATATGTTGCGGCTTTCACTCGATCTTTGAAGATTGATCCAGGCATCTTGGGCCGGACATTCCTAAAATTTAGAATCTCCGGCTAACGTTAGTCGATCTTGATCTCTTTTAGTTCATCCAGAACAATTGACGGCGTTAGAATTTGCGGAAGGACCCTGGGTTCTTTTCCAGGGCCAGGATAGAATACATATAGCGGCACGCTGTTTCGATCGAATGCTGCAAGCGCGTTTGTAATCTCTGGGCTTTCAACCGTCCAGTCAGCCCGAAACAGAGCAACGCGCTTTGACTTGAATGCATCCATTACTTCGCGCTTGTCCAGCGCAACTCGTTCATTTACTTTGCAGGAAAGACACCAGTCCGCAGTAAAATCGACAAAAACTGGCCCGCGCAATCTTGCAGCTTCAAGACTCCTTGCGTCATAAGGCAACCAGGCTCCGTACGATATCTCAACATTGGATCGAGGAATCGAATACTGAAACGCTACAAAGCCGGACGCAATCAGAAGCAGTAGAGCAACGATGCGCAAACGATTCCCGGTTGCAATTCCGTAGAAAAATGCAGCCCCTCCAGCGAACCAGAGAGCAACAAATAACCATGCAAGCGATGTGCGATCCGAGGCTCCAGAGAAAATCCAGATGATCCAGAATACGGCCGCAACCATGCATAGCCCCAGAAATTGTTTGAGACGAATCATCCATGTTCCAGGCCTGGGGAGAAACCGAACGGATCCGGGAACCAGGCTTACAACCAGAAAGGGAAAAGCAAGTCCAAGACCGAGTGCTGTAAAGATCACGAAGCCTGCCAGAGGGCCTTCCGCTAGAGCAAAAGCAATTGCTGGACCCATAAAAGGAGCGCTGCATGGAGAAGCCACAAACACAGCTAGAACACCTGAGAAGAAGGCCTGGCCTACGCCGGGCGATGTTGCCTGCGATCCAGCTACACGCTGGACCCAGTAGCCCCATTCAAACACACCAAACAGATTGAGAGAGAGAATCAAGAATGCAATGGAAGTAAATGCCAGAAACACCGGCGATTGGAGCTGAAAGCCCCAGCCCAGTGCATGCCCCTGGGCACGTAAGACTGCCAGCAATCCAAACAGTAGCCAGAATGAAACTAGAATCCCAAAGAGATAAACTATCCCGTGGCTCCGTTTCTGTCCGCCCTCAAGAACATGTAGAATCTTAATGGAAAGTACTGGAAGTACGCATGGCATCAGGTTGAGCAGGATTCCGCCCAGAAATGCAAACAGGATATTTAATGCCACCTAACGTAACTCCTCAAACTGCAAGCCCGCATTTGTTATTCCAGGCCTTCCACTGCAAATTGTATATCAAGCTCATCAACCCGGGATCTCTGGTTTCAAGTTTGAGCATTCGCGCAAGCACAAGGTCACCTTCATGGAATGCATTTTTTGTCAGATCGCCCGTATCTTTTGTCTGGTGCGCCTCGATATCCTTACGCATAAAATCATTTTCCAGTCTGTCGTATTCTTCACGAATCAGCTGGTGCATGCGGGGATAGTCGCGCAGGGCCCGTCTGTGCAATAGTTCATGGCGCCACCAGAGCGATGCATCTGGCGCGGCAGTTGGAACCCCGGCCAGAACTCCTGGATCGGCCGATCCAAAATAAACAGGCTTGAAGAGCGACAGACAGGGTGCAGCACTTCCAGTCAACCAGACTGTATGTTTTCCATTAGGTCTGAGCTCTGCAACCATTGAACCAGTAGTCTGACTGGGCGTGACCGGTCCTTTCGCATGCAAACACACCGAGCCCATGCTCGATATTGTTGGAGAGAAACCAGGGCCATCATGTGCTCCGTGGCTGCGCAGTATTCCCATGGCAGTCCTGGCATCCAATTTTGAATTTGCCCGAACTCCCCCTTCCGTGGTTTGCCGACGAACCGTACACTTACTCATGTAGGTGAAGAATCGATCCGAAAACGCCTCGCGAAAACTCAAGTTAGCCCCGTGCTTCAGGCGCCCACTCTTCTCAGAAAACTCTCTGAGCCCTTTGGAAGAATCATCGAAGTCGGATTCAAGCGTTAGCCCATTTGAAATAGAACGATAGTCCTTAACTTTCTTCAATGCCCAGTGTCTATCTACCGTTTCAAGTACGATAGCTGAAGTTGGATCTGCGATCAAAAATGAATTATGATAATAGAAATTCTTATCGTGATACCCACTCATAGCATCCTGACCGTATGTCTCGAGGTGATCGGTTATGCACTTTGCCGCTGCAGTTGCTGAGTCTGCGCGTTCAAGGGCTATGCGAAGTAGATCCATGCCCAATAGCCCATTATTCTTTTTTGCGAACGGGATTCTGGTGAATACAGCCTCATTCCCGATTGCAACTCCCTTTTCATTTACACCCATTTCAGCGCCCCAGATCCAGAAGGGTTTTGAAAGTATTACTTCAAAGGTGTGTTTTGCCTGGGGAATTTCAATGTAGGTAGCTTTGAGAGTTTTTTCTGAATGGTCTGCTGCACCAAATCGGACAATTGCCTGGGCCTCATTGGGTTCACGGTCAGAATTCTTTGCAAGGATGGTGTTTCCGGATGTTACGGAAGGAAGGGCGACGAAAGTATCACACATGGACGAATCCTGGAGCATGCCTGCTTTTTTACACGCAGGATTTTGGTTTCCAGGGGTCGATCTTCAAGGTTTCTGACAGAATGTCCCTGCGCATTCTCAAAACGGCCGCTGATTATCTAATCGTGTACAAGCCAGCAGGACTCCCATTCCATGAGGACAGTGAACAGCCCGGAGTAATGCAACTTTTGCGAGCCATGGAAGAGGCAGGGCAGATCCCGGAAGGGGAAAGAATATTTCCAGTTCACCGATTGGATACTATGACCTCTGGCATTCTGGTATTTGCGCGCGGCCGCAAAGCTGCAAATCAACTGGGGAATGAGTTCCGGTTCAGCCGCGTTGAAAAAATCTATGCTGCAATTTCTGACAGAGCACCAACGCGCGTCATGGGAACGATTTCTGGAGATATGGAAAAGTCGCGGGATGGATCGTGGAAATTGCTTCGCACTACCAATTCACCGTCAATCACGCATTTCTTGAGTTATCCATACAAGCACGGTCGTAACCTGCGTTTGTTTCTGTTGCGGCCAAGAACAGGTAAAACGCATCAAATCCGCGTGGTTCTAAAATCAATCGGGTCGCCGGTGCTAGGAGATGGCAGATATGGTGGCTACGCTGCAGCCCGCAGCGAGAAGCGCGGCTATCTGCATGCAATTGGCATTCGTTTCAAGATCGGAGAGAAAACTGTTACCTGGATTGAACCTCCAACGGAAGGCGAAGAATTCCTTACCCCTGAATTCCGGATGACGTTGCACAATGCCGGGAATCTTTTTGAAATCAAGTGGCCTGGCCTCAAGCCCAAATGGAAAGAAATCGAAGAACGGGCTGCAGCAAAGAAGGAAGCCGCTGAGGGCCGCGGCAAACGAGGCAGCAGAAAGCCAGGCGACAGCGATAAACCGGCCAAACGTAAGAAGAAGCGCCCCTCAAAACGCCGTGGAAACGAGGATACTCTCAAGCCCCGCGGGGCCTAATGGAAGTTCTAAAATCGACCGAAGTACAGGTATGCGAGGGCTTTCTAGACTGGAAAAGGTTGCCCTGATCGCTGTCTGCCTGCTGGGTGTTTCAGCTGAGATTCCTCGCCCTTACGATCCTGACGGCCAGGTAAAACTGTTCCAGGGAATTCTCAACATCAAACCCGAACGCTATCGCGCTCACCTGCTTGAATCGTTTGAAGGTGAGCGTTTGTATGAGCCGCGTGCTGCAACCAATCAGCTATCTGATATTCGCTTTCTTGAAGTTCCGCCAAAACTTCCAGCGTTCGATGCAGAAATCGAATTGTTAAAAACCCGTAACATCGATGCAAGCTCGAGCAAGGTACTATTCTTGAACTTTGGATTTCAGTTTCCCGGGAGAGACCATTTCTGGCTCCGTCCAGCGCAACCCGTTGGAATTGCCGGACAGCCATTCAAAATTAGTTTATGGGTACATAGTAAGCGTTATCTCCATACACTCACGCTGCTTTTTGAAAATTCAAACGGCAAAGAGATTCGCCTATCGGCTGGACGACTAGACTGGGACGGTTGGCGAAGAATCGACTTGCAGGCTCCAGCGAATCTTACTGAGCGTGGTCGTAGGCTCGAACGCCGTTATTCTTCAAAGTTCACCGGATTTCTGATTGATTCAAGTCCGCTTGAAGAATCAGGTCCAGTTTGCATCATGATCGATAACCTGATTGCGATTTCTGATATGACTGACCTTATGTTTCCAGGTTCAGAAATACCGGACTCATGGACGTACGATAGAAGGGTGCAAATCCGCAAATAAGGCTGGCTAGATTCCCCGGCGGACACTGGATGGACCATGCCATCGTCTTCTCCCGCCTTCCAATTCACGCGCAGCGCCCTCGCCGATTCAACGGCCGAACTCGCCATTTTTGGCGTCTTGCAACATCCCACTTCAGATGAAATACTCAAAGATACCTGGCTTGATGGCCTCGAATCCCTTAGTCCCGGTGCAACTGAAATCCTGGCCCAGGAGAAGTTTGATGGATCACGCGACAAAGTAATTCTTCTGAGGAACCCAAAGGGAACCAGCGGACCTGCTAGAATTATCGTAACAGGTCTTGGCCGAGCGGCCAGGTTGCGTCCAGCAGGGCTAACCACCGCACTCAAGGCTGCATTCGATCGAGCGTTCGGCGTGCGCGATGTAAGCACAGTTGCCCTTGCACTTCCTGAATTGGAACTTGCAGCAGATTCAGTAATTCTTGCGGCCGTTGACGCAACTCACGATGCGGGCTATGCGTCGCGCGAGGCCAAGAAACCTGGCCGTTCAGTTGCAAAAGTAGACCTCCTAGTGAAGGGAGGAATCGAAGAGAAGCCGCAGGCCCTTAAAGAATCAATTGCCATCGCAACGGCTCGCGCCGCAGCTCGGGATCTGACGAATATGCCGCCTAACGTCAAACGCACATCCACACTCAGCGAAAGAGCGCAAGGTCTGGCCGGTCTTGCCAATGTTTCTGTGGACGTGATTTCAGATCCTGAATGGATTCAAAAAAACATGCCCTGTTTTTATACAGTAGCAATGGGTTCGCTGGTAACTGATCCACCTAAATTCATTCGAGTTCACTACAAGCCTGCAAATGCTAAGAAGAGGATAATCCTGGTCGGCAAGAGTGTCATTTTTGATACCGGGGGATATCAAGTCAAAACAGACGATTACATGAACACAATGAAAGCAGATATGACCGGTGGGTCCATGGTTCTGGCAGCCATCGAAGCTTTCGCAAAGCTTGAGATTCAAGGAATCGAACTGGCTGCCTATCTTGCGGCTACACCAAACATGATCGATGCATATGCAATGCTTCCAGATTCCATTGTTGATACCACCTGTGGCAAAAAGGTCGAGATTCGGCATACAGATGCAGAAGGTCGCCTGACGTTAATTGATGCGGTTGCAAAAGCCTGCGAAGAATCACCTGACCTGATTATCACAATCGCTACGCTTACTGGCTCAGCTGCGCGTGCAGTCGGAGAAGCGATTGCCCTCATGGGAAACAATGATCCTTTACGCGATCGCCTGCGCGATGCTGCGAAGCTTGCCGGCGATCCCGTGCAGACCCTTGACATCTGGGACGAAGATTTTGAAGATATCAAGAGCAAACTCGATGGCGCTGATATAATCAATACCAGCCAGAACAAGAACCGCGGTGCACAATCTGCGTGCGCATTCGTGATGAGTGGCCTGACCAGGGAAATCCCATTGTTGCACCTGGATATTGCGGGAGCAGATATGACAAAGGACGAAAAGGCTACTGGCATCGGTATAAAAGCAGTCTTAAAGTTCCTGATTGCGGAAAGTCAATTGATATGAAATTGATGGATCTAGTATTTCCAGAGCGGAAGGAACTTCCGTATTCAATCTATCTGGAAAAGCTGGATGAACAAATTCGCTTCGCCCTGCCATTTGCGGGATTTCTGGGATTTTTTGCCTGGATTCCGTATCTGGTAATCGACCCACTCCTCCATCCTGAAGTTGCGGCCAAACTCATTCCACTTCGCATTGGACTGACGGCCTGCGGGCTAATCGTCATTTGCGCAGCTCATATAAGAATGCTTCGATCCTTTGCAATGCCATCTTACTATTTAATTGCGAACTATCTGCTTCAAGCAACTCCAATCATTACCAATCTCTCCGGAAACGATCCTGAGTATCTGACCGGTTATCAGCTCTCTTTGCTCGTCGTATGTGTGTTTCCCCTGCGATTTACGCATGGCCTTCTCTCAATCGCGTCGTCCATGGTTACGTTTCATGTTTTGGCCGCTGTTCTTGATCCAGGTTTTTTCACCAGGAAATACTACTCCTGGGGGAACCTTGCGATCTCATTTTTTGTGTCGGCTTTGATAATGTACATCAGCGAAAGAAACCGTCTTCAATCCGAAGTACGCAAACGCAAACTGGAAGAAACTCGTCTGACTTTGAAGCGACGTACTGAGCAAATTGAAAACGACATGAGCATAGCGCGGCTGGTGCAGAATAATCTGCTACCGGCTTCATTTCCAGTCACCCCGAATGTAGAGATGGGTGGGTTCTATCAGAGCATGGAACTGATTGGTGGGGATTTCTACGACATCCATCAGCTCGATGAACAACGTCATCTGCTCTTCATTGCTGATGCGTCAGGTCACGGGGTTTCAGCAGCGCTCGTAGCCGGAATGGCCAAGCTCTCATTCTATCATGCTATGGAAGCAGGCTGTCAGCGGCCAGACGAACTTCTAAAATTCATGAATCGAGAGATCAAAAAGTTCCTGCGCACTGAACATTTCCTTACCGGTTTTGCCCTTTTAATTGATACCAACGAACGCGTAATTGAATACTGCAATGCAGGACACAGGCCAGCGCTCTGCATAGATTCAGAAGGGAATATGCGCGAGCTTGATACGCCAGGAACCATTCTGGGTGTCGTAGATGATCCAGGGTATGAGCTCACTACAGCGCATATAGAGAATACTGAGTTCTTCATGCTCTACACAGATGGAATTGTTGAAGCCAGGAATCGCAAAGGAGAAGAGTTCGGCCCTGGTCGCCTGGTTCAGGCCTTGCTCAACTATCGTAAAGAATCGATTACGCGAATTCCAACCCTGATTTTTTCTGATTTGCGCGCATTCTCTGACGGAATTGTTCCAGGAGACGACCTTACCCTTCTTCTGGCCAGACTGAAATAGAATACTGAATAGAATACTGAGCCTGGCCTCAAACTCAGCGCTCTTCGCGTTCATCAAACCAGAAACAATCACCTTTAAAAAACCCGTCAGGATATTTCTCTAAATATTTCCAGATACCGCCTTCAATCTGAAGAACGTTCTTGTATCCTATGGATTGTAAATACGGAACGGCCTTCTCGCATCTAATTCCGCCCGTGCAAAAAGTTACGACGGGCTTTTCCCGGTCCAGTTCAAGCTTGCTCATGGCCTCGGGGAATTCCTGGAAGGTATCCACTCCAGGATCCACAGCGCCTGCGAATGTTCCTACCTGCATCTCATAGCGATTGCGAACATCTAGCATTGTTATTTTCTCGCCCGCTTGCAATCTGGAATGCAGTTCCTCTGCAGTAACATAGGTACTGGCTGATTGACTGCGATCAACTGGAATACCCAGCTTGATTATCTCAGTCTTGATCTTGCGCGCAAGTTTTCTGAAAGGCTGTGCGGAAACTTCCATGCGCTTGATTTCATTTTGAGTTGGTACAAATTCGGGCTTATCCTTCAGCCTCTGTAAATACAAATCGAGTAGCTGTGACTCAGCCCATAGATTGACATTCCAGCCCTCCTCTGCAACCAGAACCGTGCCAAGCAAACCCAATTCAACCGCAGGTGCATAGAAAGCATCGGCACAGACAACAGGGTCTGTAATTTGGAAACGATAGAAACTCAGGATCTCCCTTGGCATCAGTTGGCGTCAGCGTCGATCTTCTCGAGTTTCTCCTCATCACCCAGTTCAGGATTCGGGAGGCTGTCAAATAATTTCGCAATCAGACGATAGAAAGGCGCGCTATACGTTTTTGCCGCTTCACCAAACCGCTTAACGTCCCCGGCAATGAGTGTTCCAAAATCCGAATCATTCATCTCGTACGAAACGCTGGCCGTTGCTTCCCAGAGTCGCTCACCGGTTTTACAATCGTATAAACCGGTTACGAGGCCAAGCTTCAGATCCGATCCGTCTTTCTTTAGACTAGAAATCCGGTGAAGGAATATTCCATTGAGTTTCTTTTCAGCTTTGCAAACGTCCAAAATAGGTCCCGGTTTTGCCGGGTAACCAATGAACTCAGAATGATGAATCAAGTGCTCACGCGTGCGGAATACTAACATTTTGTCCCGGACAGGCTGATCGGCAGTAACAGTCGAGCCTTGATCCACAATCACCGCGACACGTTTCATGTACTTCAATTCATGGGTTTCAAATCCAGGCTTTTGATATACGCTCTTTACGGCACTTGCGCAATTCGCCGCCGCAAGCGCTGCGATTAAAGCGCCAAGGGCTACAGGACGTGACACGTGTCTCATTGATCTTTCCTCAGTTTGTACCATCCCTTCTCAACCAGCAGTTCAATAAGCGACGGAAGGAAGGTTAGGGAGACTGTGAGTGTGGCTGCAAGCCCAATACAGGCTACAATTCCCATGGACCGTACTCCCGGATGCACCGCAATCAGTAAAGCACCCCAGCCTACAAACGTGGTCAGATTAGATGCAAAGATCGGAGGACCAATTCTCCCAAGTGCCTGAACCGCAGATCCAAGCTCCAGAGATCTGAACAACATGAAAATGCCGCTATTGATGCCATAACCAATGATAATTGGAAATACGATGATGTTAAAGTAATTTAACTTTACGTTTCCGATGACCATGAGTCCACACATGGCAAGCATCCCTGTAATCAGGGGAATTAATGCAATCAGACAGGACTTGAGGTTACGGAAACTGACGAGCAACAGAAGCATTACCAGCACAGACGTTCCTATGATAATCCAGCGCGACTCTCGCTGGATTATGTAGGTAAACTCCGCAACAAGCATGGTAGAGCCGGTAGCTCGCGCCACCTTCGTTGTTTTTTGAACGTCTTCCAAACTCTTGAAGGGTCGCGATTTGAGAATCTCCTGATTCACCATGTCAGAAAACCCAAGACTCTTCAGGCTTTTCTCATCGATCCTGTTGAGTATCTCAACTGTGCCATTGATTTCATGTTCGCTTAAGTCCATTGCAAGTACGCGTTTCTTCACGTCGCTTCCTGGGAAACGCTTGCGAAGCTTCTTTTCCCAGTTGGGAATTTCGTATGCTATGCGTTGGATTGTTAGCCGCCCGATTATCGGATAGTGCATTTCACCAACCAGATTGTCCAGGCGGGCCAGGTCCTGGGCAAAATACATGCGATCTACTTCCGGATAGATGAACGTCAGCCATCCTTTAATGGGAGAAGAATCAACATTCTGAAACTGATCGCGCATACGTGGCGGAAGGTCGTTTAGAACGAACGGCTTCTCACGCGTAATTTGTAGATATTGTCCGTAGTACTGTTTAAACTCCGCGGGAATCAGGGCAGCTGGAATGTTGGTCTGTCCTGCAAAATTCTGAATCAGGGCCGCATTCCTGAGTTGCTGCACGGCTGGCGGAACAAATGAAAATGGAGAAACGATTTGAGCTACAGTTCCCCGCAAGCGCTCATCCGGCGGTTCAAGATATTCATAGAGGGATGAAGCTTCGTCGATTGTATCCGTTGCAACTGCAAGCGGATCCCCTGCAATGTCATACCGCAGATCCATCTCTTCGCGCAGGTATTCTGAAGGAATATCTGAGGAAAGCATGTTGCGCGAATCGTGATCGAACCCAACTCCGCGTGCAAGGATTCCAAAAAGTACCGTCAATCCAAGACTGGTGATTACAACAATTCTTGACACTCGCGGAACATTGAATCGCGGTTTAAAAGAATCCGGTTCTGGTGAGCCTTTGCCCAGGGATTTTACAAATCCGGGAAACCATTTTTCAAACATTACGATTTGAAGCGGCGTGAGAATGAACATGGAAAGCATAGTTACAACGATTCCGTAAGCAGAAATCGCGCCAAACTCCGAGAAACCCTTGAAATCAGATAGGATCAAGGCGAGGAATGCGGCCGCAACCGTTGCAGCTGAAAACAAAGCGGCCGGACCAGTGCGGAGCACTGTCGTTTTGATCGCGTCCATTGTATCTTCTGATTGCCAGTATTCTTGTTTGAAACGGAATACGAAATGGATTCCAAAATCGATTCCAAAACCCGCGAGGATTCCCCCAAAAATTGCGGTGATCAAGTTCAACTTTCCAATCACGAAATACGTCAAACCGTAGGTAAGAATGATTGCATAGACCAATGAAACAAGCAGGGCCAGAATCAACCTGAATCTACGGATGAAAAATCCTAGAACGCCGGCTATTCCTAGCAGAGAAAGCACAAGAGTTGGTCTGAGCGAACTATCGATTGAATCGTATTGATCCACGTAGGTTGGATAGAGCCCGGTGAATCCAACTTCAATCCCGCGGTCCTTAAACTTCATTTCCTCGATGTGCTTTGAGATTCCAGCCATCAATTCGCGGCTTTTATTAATTTCATTCATCGAGAATGCTGGTTTTACAAGCAGCACCATCATCCTGCGGTCTGGCGAAACATAATAATCATCAATGATTTCTTTTTTGCCTACGCGGAGATACTTGGCTAGAAGATCGGACAGATCAAGATTCACCTGTCCCTGGCCCAGATCGATGAAGAACGGGTCAGCCCTCTTGATTAAATCGTCGCGCTTGATTGAAACACGTCGTATAGCCTCTTTAAGGTCCTCTGTCTTCCAGAACAATAGGAACTTACGCTTTAGAAATTCCAGAGAAAACTTATACTGAACAAAGCGCACGTCTGGATTTTTCTTGAGTTCGTCTGCAATTTCATCTGAAGCTTTCTTAAGCACTTGTGCTCGTGCAATATCCGCTGTTCTGGTTTTTGCGTACTCAACGTTTGCTTTCTTTACCAGAGCCTTGGCGCCAGGATCATCACCGGAACGTTTTAGCTGCCGAGCCTGCTCAACGAGCTTGTCCCCTTCATTTCGCTCAGTGTTCTTAAGCGTGATAATCAGAAAACCAGTCCCACCAACCATCGTTGTAATCTTTTTTGCGTCCTGGACGTGCGGGAGATTCTCAGGCAAAAGTTCGAGTTGATTCGAGTTAATGCTGAGCTTTGAAGTTCCGTATACAGCTACGAGGAAAAGTGCAAGCGCTACGAGCGCGCTTGCAGTGGTATGTTTAAGATAGAAATCGTAAAAGCGAATTACATACTTGGACATAGTCGGCTATCTTCCAGCCGCTTTCTTAACTTGCGCAACCGCACTGTCCATGACTGAAAGCAGGCCAGGAATGCCTTTGGTTTTCAGCGTTGGCTGGACCTGTGCTTCTTTGTTCACCTGCATGCTTGAAGCTTGCTTCTCGTTTAGGAAATCCGTGATCACGTAATTCTCCCCAACCTTAGTCAATATCCAGGAGAATGTTAGGCGTTCTGAACCGGAATACACAACTGAAGACTGAACGCGGGCCTGATCACCGTTGATTACTGGCGGTTCATAGGTCAGGTCAATATCCTTAAAATACTTATGAACAAGGGGAAATGCTTTGTAACGAATATATTCACGAAGTTGTTTGGAAAATTTGTCCTTTTGGTCTGGTGTTGCGCGTTTTGCAAAATCACCCAGGAGAAATTCAGCCATCTGCATGGAGCCGATGCTTTCAAGCGCTCTATCCTCAAGGGCGACGCGCTCTGCTGGAGTCTTAGCTTTATCGCTGTATCTCACATTTCCAATCAAACGTTTGATTGGAGCGAGGACCTTTTGCTCGGTTTCTTCTTGAGCGTGAACTGAGATTGAAAAGATACAAATTGCAAATACCAGGAACTTCTTCATGTGTCTCCCTCTACGGAATCTAATATTGGATTGGACGATTCTGCAGAGAATCTAGCTCTTATTTTTGCACGCGAAAGGCTGTGGCAATCAAATTCCGTTCTAATTACAATTCTATCTTTTAGCCAGGAAGAGGTATCTTAGAGGGACTTCGTATCCTTCAATCGTTTTGTCGCCTGTGTCGTTGTAGAATTCTTTCATGCAAGGGAGATCTGCGAATTCAGTCCTGCTCTGTTCGTCTCTAGCATCCCAGACATCCATCATCCGGTTGGTTCCGAATCCGGAGCGTCTCAGCATGTTCTGTATGGCCACGGGTCCCGGCACCATCCAGATTCCGCCCTGCCCTGCATACTTTCCAGCGGGCACAATCATTCGTTCACCCAGATCGGCACCAAGGGTTTCAAGCACTACATATCCGCCGGGTGCAAGCGATTCGCGAAGGGCGTCCAGTAACTCGTATGGATTTTTCTGATGATACACCACACCCATGCAAAAAATCACATCAAAGACTTGCTTTTCTTCAAGCAACCACTGATAGCCTGCACGCTTAAACGAAATTCGCGAATCTCCTAAATCCCGCGTAATAAATTCAAATTGCTTCTCAAAGTTGACTGCAGGATCCAATCCAAGTGCCGAGGTGGCACCGGCCTCGATGGCGCGGAATAGGTAGTATCCGTTGTTACAACCTACATCGCAGACTCGCCTTCCCTTTAGCCCACCTTGCGAATCGGCAACGGCTAATGCACGTTTCCATTTTAGACTACTGTCCCATTGACCATCGATTCGAAGTCCATGCAACTCAAATGGGCCCTTGCGCCAGGGTGCGAGTGATTTGGCCTCAATTGTGAGGCGTGAAAAATCCGCTGCATTCAGATCGGACGGATTTCCAATCCGAATGCAGTCACCGTACTGATTACTCTTGTTTACTCTTGAGTCCAAGGCCACCAAGCGTTTCTTTTAGATCAGCCATGTTAAGGGGTAACACAACGCGTGTGCTTGATTTGGCGAGACCTTCCATCTGCCGCAGATATTCCTGAATCAGACTGAGTCTCATGGCCTCGGCACCTCCAGGCTGACCCACTGCCTCTGCAATTTTCTTGAGTCCGGTTGCAGTTGCAATAGCGAGCGCTTTTATTTCAGATGCTTCCCCTTCCGCCTGGTTAACTGTTTTCTGTCTTTCACCTTCGGATTTATTGATCAGCTCCTGCTTCATACCTTCTGATTTGTTAATGCGCGAGGTTTTCTCACCTTCTGAACGCGCAATAGTGGCGCGTTTCTCCCGCTCTGCCGTCATTTGCTTTTCCATACTCTGTAGAATTGATTTGGGTGGAGCGATATTTTGAATTTCATATCTCAAAATATTAATTCCCCACGGTTCAGCTGCATCATCTACAATCTTGACAATCTTAGCATTGAGGGTTTCGCGTTCTTCAAACGTCTTGTCAAGTTCCAGATGGCCCAGGGCCGCTCGCATCGCAGTTTGCGCCAGTTGAATGAGCGCATAACGGTAGTTGGAAACGTTGTATGCTGCGCGATATGGATCTTCTACCTTCATGTAGATTACACCGTCTACCTGAATCTGAACGTTATCACCTGTAATACAGACCTGAGCTGGAACATCGATTGCCTCTTCTTTAAGAGTAAGCTTGTAGGTGATTCGATCCAGGAACGGGATCAATGAATGAAAGCCAGATCCCAGCGCCTTATGAAACTTACCAAGTCGTTCAACTAGATACACTTCCTGGGCCGGAACGATCCGGATGGAAAGTGCAAACTTTATAAACACATAGATTCCAAAAATAATGAATATGACCATTCCTACAGTATCCATTTCAACCTCCCTGTCCTTGATTCGTAGTGGCGCCGCTTGGTGGTGCGGCTTTGGTCATTAACTCGGAGAATCCGGCCATGAATCCCTGGATATTTGCAAGTCCAACTGGAACGACAGACGTCTGCGCTTCCGTGATGATCTGGCCAAATTGTTTAATATATTCTTCTACTATACGCATCTGAACCGCGCGCGCTCCGGAAGGATGTTGCATTGCAGATGCAACCTCGCGCAGGGCTGTGGCCGTCGCTTCCGCGACCAGTTCGATTCGCCTTGCATTTCCTTCTGCTTCGTTGATCTGGCGTTGCTTATGCCCCTCTGATATGTTGATAGCTTCCGTTTTCTCACCTTCGGAAAGATTGATCAGCGCCGCGCGCTCGCCTTCAGAATGCGCAATGTCAGCGCGCTTGTCACGCTCAGCCGTCATTTGCTTTTCCATGGTCTGCAGAATAGTTTTGGGCGGGATGATGTTTTTGATTTCGTAACGCGTTATTTTTACGCCCCAGGGAGCGCTTGCATGATCAATGGCCCTGACGATTGCATCGTTAATTCGAACCCTGTCCACAAACGTGCGGTCCAGTTCCAGCTTACCTACTTCTGAACGCATGCTCGTCTGCGCCAATTGAATCGATGCAAACTTATAGTCTTGAATTCCGTAGCTTGCAAGTTTAGGATCGAGGACCCTCATATAGAGAATTCCATCCACTTCAACTTGCACGTTGTCCTTTGTAATACAAATCTGCGGCGCAACGTCGATGACTTCTTCCATTATAACTGCTGCTGCGGCACAATAATCAGCGTGAGCCGCATAAAGAACAAAACTACGATTAGGCCAACGGCCAGAAGAAAGATCATAGGACCTCCAGGGAATCTCGTCAATATAAGCCGAACGATTCAGTGTCAACGAATTTTGAGCTAGTTTAGCGACGGAAAAAATGAGTCAGTTTGCGCGTTCTACATTGAGTGTCATCTGATCACGCCTGACAATGCGAACCTTCTCACCAACAGCAATGCTTTGCGTTGCAACTGCCTTCCACGAACTCTGATGAACATGCACACGACCAGGATTATCCGGTTCGATTGCTTCTACAACTTCCACAATCTTCCCGAGCATAACATCGTCTTCAGTGATTGCATCTTTCCGTTCAAAAGCAGGAAAGTATTTATAGACCTGGCCTCTGAAAAGCAGAAACAATCCCAGCGAGATTATGATCCAGGCGAAAATCTGAGTCACCAGATCCTGTAGCCACCCTGCGGCTATGAGAAGTCCCGTTATCACGGCGCCCACTCCAAGAAAGAGTGATACGAGGCCGGGAACCAGTATTTCTAAGAGGGCAAGCCCAACGCCGCCCACAACCCAAATAATCCAGTGCATTATCGCTTACGCAAGTAAGCAGGTATCTCCAGATTATTCAAATCTATTTTTCCGGAATTTCCGTACTGACGAACCACTTCTTCTGATTCATCCGGCTCTGCCTGGGTCTGAGGCAGGTAGTCTTCTGCTCCGGCCTGGCGCCTAACTGGTTGCGCAGATGGAAAATATGGCTTTCTTCCTTGCTCCGGCTTGCCTGTCTCCGGGCTTCCAGGGAAGATTGGTTTCTTGCCGGGAGCCGCTGCACGCCTAAAGCCGGTTGCAATTACTGTCACGCGAATCTTTTCACGCAGGGCTGGATCAATAGTCATGCCAATAATAATATTTGCTGCCGGGTCCACTTTTTGTGTGATTAGCTCGCTTACATCTTTCCATTCTTTCATGGCCATGTCTTCGCCACCGCAAACGTTGATCAGTACTCCGGTAGCGCCCTCTACGCTTTGTTCTTCAAGGAGGGCATTGTTGATAGCCTGGTGGACTGCATCGCCTACACGATTGTCGCCCATTCCTTCGCCCGCGCCCATGATTGCATCACCGGTCTCCTTCATTACAGCCTGAACGTCTGCGAAATCCACATTGATTAGCCCGGCTTCGTTTACCAGATCGGAAATTCCGCGGACTGCACCAAGCAAAACGTCGTCTACAATTCTAAACGCAACATCCACTGGTGTGTTCTGTTCTATGACTTTGAAAATCGAATCGTTTTTGATTGTAATGAGCGTATCCACTTTATCGCGCAGACTTGAAAGTCCTTTCAATGCAAACTCGCGTCTGCGCTTGCCTTCCACCTCAAATGGAACGGTAACTACAGCAACAGTCAGGGCCTTGAGTTCGCGCGCTACCTCTGCAATCACTGGAGCTGCGCCCGTTCCTGTCCCGCCGCCCATTCCGGCCGTAATAAACACCATATCAGCACCTTTGAGCGCTTGTAAGATTCGATCGCGATCTTCTTGAGCTGCGCGTGTTCCAATTTCTGGATCGCCACCCGCTCCCATTCCACGCGTTGTCTTCTGTCCAATAGCAATGCGGATTTCTGCACGAGATTTCTTGAGAACCTGTTCATCGGTATTGATTACAATGAAATCTACACCGCGCAGGTTTGCATCGATCATGCGATTGACTGCGTTCATTCCGCCACCACCAACTCCAACTACCTTGATCAGGGCCGGTGATGTTTTTTCGTCTACTAGCTGCATCATATTTATTCCCTCTGAATCGTTACTAATTACTTATAAATTCTCAGAAACCCAGTCCTTGAATTTCCGAACCCAGCCCGTACCGCTTGATTGTTTACGGCCTGGCTCGCGCTTCTCCATGGAGGCGGCTGATAGTAAGAGTCCAACTGCGGTTGCAAACTCAGGGCCTTCCACTCGTTCCGAAAATCCGCCCGGTGTTTGCGGCAGACCTTTGCGGGCTGCAAGTGCGAATACTTCTTCTGCAAGACCCACAGCACCCTCGACACGACTTCCGCCACCTGTAAGAACAACTCCACCCGACAGGGAAGACTTCTTTCCGGATCGTTTGAGTTCTGCATCGACAAGTTCGAATATCTCACGCATCCGCGGCTCTATTATAGAGGCGATTTCCTGTCTGAGCACCCAGCGTGGTGGCCGCCCGGCTAGCGCTGGTAATTCAATTTTCTCGATTGGATCGACTGCGGCGACCTGCGCTGAACCTGAATTCTTCTTGATTGCTTCTGCAGTTTCCATTGGAATTTTAAGCCCAATGGAAAGATCCTGCGTTACATGAGTACCGCCGAGTGCAACCACGCTTGAAAACTGAACGCCACCTTCGACGAACATAATGATATCTGTGCTTCCGCTTCCAATGTCCAGGACTGCTACACCCAGATCTTTTTCACCAGGCGTCAAGACTGCTTCTGAAGAAGCGAGGGACGACATCACCATGTTCACGATTCGAATCCCGGCCCCGTTAACTGCCTTTTTAAGATTGGTAACAGCTGTCCTTCCAGCAGTTACTATATGAACTTCAGCTTCCAGCCTAACACCCGTCATTCCGATTGGATCGCGGATTCCTGACTGATCATCCACAATGAATTCGCGCGAAAGCACATGCAGGATATCTTGATCCGCAGGGATGCGAATGTTTTGCGCGCCCTCGATTACTCGCAGCACGTCGCTTTCAGTTACCACGCGATCTCGATTTGTGACTGCTACAACTCCGCGTGAATTCTCGCCTCGCAGATGCTTTCCTGTCACATTCACTACCGCGTCTTCTACTACAAGTCCACTCATTAGTTCGGCTTCGCGTGCTGCTTCTTGAATCGACTGAACAGTCCCTTCAATATTTACAATTGCTCCGTTTCTTACACCGCGCGATGGAGCAACACCTACGCCGTTTACCTGGATTTCATTTTCATCGCCACGCCGCCCCATAAGGACTCGCACGTAGCTTGAACCGATATCGATTGCAGAAAATTCCCTCATGATTGCGGCTGATAGAGCGCGTTCTTGCCGCGAAGATCGATTCTGCCTTTCTGGCGCCCCTCCTTCTCAAAATATGCAAGGGATACCGTTATGCGCTCTACTGTGCTCGTGGTTAGATCCGGAACGTCCATTTGAATCGGCGGACGAATCATAAATAACGTGTAATAGCCTTTGCGGATAAGTATCTCAGAAATCCTTTTTTCCAAATCCGGCGCCTGTTCGCGAATACTGCGGAGCGAAATCAATGTCTCGTTTAGACCTTCACCAGATGCGTTGTTCCCCTGGATTCTAAACGCCCCGCTTACAATCGGAGAAGCTGTGCAGCGTCCATCGTAATGCAGAATTCGACCTGTTTCATCCACATCGATCATACTTCCATCGAGTCTGAGCACAGCAGAGCAAAGCCTTTCGTGTACGCGAATCACGATTTCTCCGCTTTCATCTTCCATGATAACAGAATTAATTGCAGGCACAGCAAGAAGCCGATTACGTGCAGCGAATAAATCACCGCGCGTCAAAGGGGCATCCGCTTTGAGACCTGATGCAAGTAGAATCTCCGCTGACGTAAGGTACGAATTTCCTGTCACGCGAATCTGCTTGACATTTGTATAGCTCTTTCCATAATAGAATGCGATACCGGCGCCAGCCACAACCAGCAGTACAGAAGATAGAATCAGGAATACAAAGAGGTTACGTCGCTCTGACGCAGGCTCCACCATGAGCGATGGAATATATTATGTCTCATTGCGGCGCAACCAAAAATTGAAATATCAGGTTTCCTGAGCACGTTTCAAGGCAGCATGTGCCATGCTGGACACATCGCCTGCTCCCTGAAATAGAATTATGTCACCTGATTGTGCGGTCTTGAACAAAACCTGAAGCTCAGAGGCAGATGTCATCCGAGCACGATTCCCGGTCAATTGCACAATCCACTCTGAATCTACTCCAGGGATTGGCTGTTCCCCTGCAGAATACAGGGGAAGAATCCAGCACTCATCGGCTAACGCCAGAACGTTCGCAAACCCGACCCCATGCTCCTTTGTGCGGGTAAAACGATGGGGTTGAAATACAATTCGAATCCGCTTGCCTGGATTTCTGATCCGAAGGGCACTGAGAACCGCTGCAATTTCTGACGGATGATGCCCGTAGTCATCGTATACTTCAGCACCATTCACAGTGCCAATGAGCTCCATGCGTCGCTCCACGCCGGGAAAGGTTTCAAATGCAGCAAGCAGCGTCCCGCGTTCAAAGTTGATGAGTCCATTGCTGCGCAGAGTATCGAGCAGTGCAAAAAGGCCCAGAGCATTCGATGCAAAATGCCTGCCAGGTAGCGACACCGAAAGCGCACCGATTCGCTCCTTGCCTCGAAACACTTCTAGATCGTCCGTCTGGCCCATGAACCTGCCCTGGTAGTCCGCCGGAAAATCGGCATTTGTTGAGTAGTAGACAGCACCATCGATTCCTCGCAGGACAGGATCCTCAGCATTGAGCACTGCAATCTCGCCTTCGATAGCAAATTGGCGAAACGCCTCGTGTAAAGCCAGCTCATTGCCATAATGATCTAAATGATCTCTATCTACATTGAGAGCCAATCGAACATTTGCCCCGCTTTTCAGGAACGATCCATCTGATTCGTCCGTTTCAAATACGGCAGGGCCATTGCCCTTTCGCATTCCCTGTTCCAGGTATTTCGGTCTCCCACCCGCAAAGATTGTAGGATCAAGCCCGATCTGTAACAGAACCCAACCGGCAATCGAAGTAGTTGAAGTCTTCCCATGGGTTCCAGCAATCCCAATGCGAATCGGATTTTGGGCCAGAAGCTCCCGCAAGAAATCCATGCGATGATACAGTTTCAATTCTCCCTTGCTATTGCGGTTCTTCGCGACCACCAGCTCAGGATGATCCGCAGGAATCGCCGAACTAAACACTACTGCATCAACGGAGGCTATGCGACCTGGATCAATATCATTGTAAACAATCAGCCCCGCCTGTGCTCTGGCCTTTGGATCACATCCGTAGACTTCGTGCCCCGATTCTGCTGCAAGATGCGCAAGCGGAAGCATACCCGATCCGCCAATTCCAATAAAATAAACTTTCATCCAGCTTCGATCGCCTCTGCAATCCGAAGCGCAGCATTATCATGAAACAGTTTCCTGGATGCCAGAGCCATCGCAGCCGTTGTGGCCTCGTTCTCCAGGAGCTCACGCAGAATGTTTGCGAGTCCCGCAGGATCGCTATCTGTTTGATTTAAAACGCGAGCAGCCCCGCCGCTTTCACAGATTCTCGCATTCGCAAGTTGATGGCCATCTTTGGAACTGGCCAGAGGCACCAGAATCATTGGCAGCCCAAACAGCATGGCCTCAGTCAGGATCCCGGCACCGGAGCGTGAAACAAGAACATGTGCCTGTTTATATAAATCTTGAATATTTGAATGAAAACCGAATAACGTTACGTTCTCTCTCTCTCCGAGCTTTGCTCGAACACTTTCCAGATTGTTCTCTCCGCATTGTAAAAACCATCGATACGTTTCACTCCATGCTTGATCAAGTAAAAGCCCAACCACCATTTCATTCAACTGCCTGGCACCCTGGCTTCCGCCCAAAATCAGGATGGACTTTGAACTACTGGGCCATTCATGCCCTGCTGCTGCAGAACGTAGCTTAGCCCGAACGGGGTTACCGACAAGAGAAACATTTGATAGCCGAGAAATCGGAAAGGTTGCAAAAATGTGCCTGGCAAACCGAGCAAAAAATCGCGTTACCTGGCCTGGAACAGCATTCTGTTCGCAAAGATAGATCTTCTTGCGAAAGAAGACCGCAGCCAACAAGGCCGGAAGTGTAGGATACCCGCCGAGACCAAGCACAATGTCTGCCCGGCGCACTGGAATAATCGCATCCAGCAATGCGCTCATCAATTTAAATGGATACGGTATAAGCGACCCGATTCCGGATGGAAATGGTGGCGCAGCATACGAATGAACTTTGAATGCAGCCGATTTCAAATCAGCGTACGCCTCGTTCCGGACTAAAGTCAAGAATTCCACGTCGTGCTTGCGCAATCGAAGCTCTTCCGCCATCGCACAACCAGGAGAAATATGACCACCGGTACCTCCGGCCACAACCAGTACTTTCATTCAGCCTCACTCTGACCGCATGCATTGAGCAATAGACCGGCCATACAAAAACTCGCAACTAAAGACGATCCGCCGTAGCTAAAAAATGGCAAACTTACGCCAGTGGTTGGAACGACTCCCGTCACAACTGCAACGTTAAGCAGACTTTGAACAATCAGCATTACCAGACAACCAGCACCAAGCATGAAATAGAAGGGCTGATTCACGCGCCCGAGCAGATGAATACTTCGCCAGATAAACAGTACGTAGAGTAAGAACAAAATTCCGACGCCGACTATTCCAAAATCCTCGGCAAACAATGCCAGGATAAAATCGGTATGACCGAATGTCAAATAACGGTGCGCGAATCCCGTTCCGATGTCTGTTCCAGTGATATTGCCTTCTTGAAACGCGCGAAAGGCAGTGACGAGTTGATATCCGCCCTCATGTCTGTACGAATATGGATCCAGCCAGACCCAGAACCGCTCCATACGATAGTTGACCAGGAAAATTCCAAGAAGGAGTAGCGGAATAGAAGAAATTCCAACGAGCACCAGGCGAAGCATCGGAAAACCGGACAAATAGATCATGATAGCAAGCACTGTGAGAGTACAGATAGTCGTGCCATATTGCGGCCCAATCAGGATCAAGAGTAGTACTGCACCCATCAGCGTGAATGGAAGGATGAGCCTTCTGAAATCGGCTTCGCCAGCGTTCAGGTTCACTTTCCCAAGAATATGCGCGGCATAAATCAGCAGCGTAATTTTGGCAAACTCAGATGGCTGAAAGCGAAATGGACCAATTGCCAGCCAGCGATGAAAGCTTTCAGTTTTGGACGAGACCTTCTGCCCAAGACCAGGTACAAACACAAGGAGCAAGCTGAAAGTAGTGAGGATGAGAAAAAGAAGCGCATAACGTCTAAGAAAATCCAAACGAACATACGCGCACACGAACAGGCCCAAAATTCCGGGCACAGACCAGAGCATCTGTTTGATAAAATAATAATCCGGATCCCCCTGATCAATTCTTGCCTGCAGGGATGATGCCGGATTCAGAGCATACAGCCCCATTCCGGCAATACAGAGGATCACGCCAAACAAAAACAGATCTCGTTTGCGTTCCAGAAGTTCGAAAATGAAACTCAGATCCTTCTTCATCCGGCAAAGAGCGTGGCGCAGAGTTTTCGAAAATGCTCCCCCCTCTCCTCATACGAGTTGTATTGATCGTAGGACGCGCAGGCAGGCCCCAGATACACAACACCACCGGCTCGGCAAACCTCAAGACCTGCAGCAAATGCTTCCCGGAGATCCATGTATGTCCTGGCGGTATTTGTATCTGCAGCTATCTTTGCTGCCGCCGCTCCAAACGGTAGTATACTGGCTCCAAAGTCTGCAAGGGGCTTATAGCTCAATCCCTTGTCATACCCTCCAGCCAGGAGTGCTACGCGCTTCCCCTTGAAAGCAGTCAGACCAGAACAGACTGCTTGCACGGTAGTTGCTTTAGAGTCATTGATGAATTCAATCCCTTTCCAGTTACCTACAATCTCCATACGATGCGGCAGGCCGCGAAACGATCGTATAACGGCTGCAAGACGCTCAACACTAACCTCTTTGTTAGCCCGGCGAGCCAGATCATCGATAGCTGCCAGAGCACACTCCAGGTTAGATATATTATGCAATCCTGGAAGTTGAAATTCATCTCTGGCACAAACGCGCTTGTCCCTGAAATAGATCCCGTCTGACTTTACAGATTGAAGAGATTCGAGGGCTATGCGTCGTGCGGCACCTCCATTTGAAGTCAGAATCTCTCCGGGTGCCATGAATAGATCTTCCAGGGTTTGCTTGTTCGTGATTTTGAGCTTAGCCGAAAGGTATTCCTCTATGCTTGCATACCGATCCAGATGATCTTGATTGAGATTCAGAATAAATGCAATATGCGCATGCAGGAAATGAGCAGGCTCAAGCTGAAAGGAAGAGCATTCAAGCGCTAGCAATGATTCTTGTTCTGATACGGGTGAAAGAACCAATGACGACAATGGAATTCCAAAGTTGCCACATGCAATCGAACTAAATCCGGCAGCCTCGCCCAATTTTTCAACGAGTGCTGTCGTTGTGGATTTTCCGTCTGTGCCAGTAATCGCACAAATCCATGGCGGATCTTTCCAGTGCTTGCGTATCAATTCTGCCGCAAGATCGTTCTCCCCAAAAATTGGAATACCCTTTGCACGGGCCAAAGCAAACACAGGAAGGCTTAAGGGAACTCCCGGAGCTGTCACAAGAAAGTCGGGATTTTCTGCAAGGAGTTCCGGGCCGTCGGTCGGCCTGACGTCAATTAGCCCTGCACTTCCCAGAAACGGGAGTTTTTTCTCCGCATCAGAGTCGGAAAGTATTACCGTTGCACCGAGCTTCAGATAAAGCTCAGCTGCGGCAGCACCGGATTTACCCGCACCACCCAGAACAAGAATTCGTTTCCCAGAAATTTCTATCACTGAATCCGCAGAGTAGAAAGTGAGATGAGCGCCAGGATTACTCCAACCAGCCAGAATCGGATCACTACCCGCGTTTCAGGCCAACCAGACAATTCAAAATGATGATGTAACGGCGACATCTTGAAGATTCGCTTTCCAGTAGATTTGAAACTGGCCACTTGCAGGATCACAGACACTGCCTCAGCAACGAATACTCCGCCCATGAGCGCCAGGAGAATTTCTTTCTTGAGTAAGATGGCGGCCATTCCAATGGATCCGCCCAGAGCTAGCGATCCAGTATCACCCATAAATACCATAGCGGGCGCCGCATTGTACCAAAGGAAGCCCACGCCAGCACCCGTAAGGGCGGCAAGGAATACAGAGATTTCATGCGCCCCGTCAGCTGCGGGAACATTCAAATAGTTTGCAACCTTTGGAGTGCCAGTAATATACGCAAGAACGCCTAACGTCACGGCGACGATTGCAACATTGCCAATTGCCAGGCCATCCAAACCATCTGTCAGATTTACGGCATGGGCCGAACCAACCACAACTACCATCCAGAACGGCAGAGCGAACCAGGGGGTAAGATCCACTACCTGACCTTTCACAAATGGAAGGAACAATCCCGTCTTAGCATACTCGATCTTACGAAGCACACTGGGCTCAGGCATGAGAAAGTTGTAACACAGACAGAAAAACAGCGCTACTATCAGCGTTAATCCCATCTTCATCCGGGCATTCATACCACCTTTCTTCTTCAGCACGACTTTTGAATAATCGTCCATGAACCCAATCATTCCAAGCGCCAGAGTACACACGAGCATCAGCACAAAACCGGTGTTGCGAAGGTTGCCGAATAACAAACAGGATATAGTGAGACTGAGCAGAATCATAATTCCGCCCATAGTTGGCGTGCCTGCTTTGTTTTGATGCGACTGCGGACCGTCCGTGCGCACGCGTTCACCAAATTTCAATTGCTTCAGCCAGGAAATGATCATTGGCCCAAAGATAAAACAGAATGCCATCGATCCAAGGCCAGCAAGCACTGCGCGGAAGCTCACGTATCCGAATAGCCGAAAAAATCCAGGCATATGACCCGAAGAGTATAAATATTCAAACATCGCTTTCCGCCTGGTTTACGAATCCGTTCTTTTTGATTGCATCGCTCACAAGATCCATTCGCGCGCGCCTTGAGCCCTTTACAAGAATTCCATCAAACTTATCCGGGGTAAAGCCATCGAGAAGTTTGAGCGGATCGATTTCAAGGACTGTCCTGCCCTCTTTGAAATGGGCGCGGTATCCATCGAGCAAAATCTGTGCGTCCTTTGTTCCGGAAGCAAATACCTCGGCAAATGCCATCTCACCCGCTGAATTTCCAACCGAGGCATGGGCAGACGGACTCACGTTACCGAGTTCCGCCATTTCGCCAGCAAACAGGGCAAGCCTGCCTTCCGGCAGGATCTCGCGCATTGATCGGATTGCAGCTAGAAAAGATGCCTCGTTTGCATTGTACGAATCATCGATCAGCAAGATCTCACGATTGTTCTGCTTCTTTCGAAATACTTGAAAGCGCCTCTGTGCCTCCGGTTTAACCCGGCCTGCAGCTCGAATCAACTCCGGGACTGGAACACCGGCTGAAGCAAGCAACAGAATCGACCCATACAAATTCTCAGCCATTACACGACTAAAATAGTTGGGATTATTTACTAACTGTCCTTTAAAACCAAATGAAATCCCCGCAGCGTCCAGCCGGACGGATCCCTCAGCCTGGTATTGTTCCAACGTCAGTTTGCGATTTTTTGCAGTTTGAACTGCAATTTCCTGGCACGGACTACCTGCATGATACAAAAGCGTTCCACCAGACATGCCTTCTGTAATTTCAAGTTCAGCGCGCGCAATCTCTTCTATAGAAGAAAAGAATTCAGCATGCTCAAGAGCTATGGATGTTACGATAGAATGATGAGGCCTTGCGATCTTTGAGAGTTCAGCCAGCTCACCTGCGTGATTCATACCCATTTCAAGAATTACGATTTCCGCGTCTTCTGGAATGTTTGCCAGAGTTAAGGGCAAACCAATGTGGTTATTCAGATTTCCGCGCGTTGCATAGCTGCGTTTGAATATCTGGCGTCCCATGCCTGCAAGCATGTCTTTGGTTGATGTTTTTCCATTGGATCCGGCAACACCAAGCACGGGACATGAAAGTGAATCCCGTGCATGCGCCCCCAGTTTTAAAAGCGCCGTGAGAGTATCTTCAACCAGGTAGAGATTTATTTCCGGGGGAATGGCTTCTTTCAGAAGCTCGCCTTGCATGCGGTTTGCAATAATTCCCGTCGCACCCTTTTGGCAGGCAGTAGTGGCGTACTCATGCCCGTCAAAGTTATCGCCAATCAGGCAGACAAAAATATTCCCGGGCGCAAGAGTGCGTGTGTCCGTTGAGACACCGCTTGCATTCTGTGGCTTTCCCTGGACAGGAAGTCCGAGAACACGATTCAGTTCGTCGCTTTTCCAGACTCTCATAGATTCCTGTGCCCAATGACGCTTATCGCATGTTTGATCTCTTCTGCGTCGGAGAAAACTTCGGTGCGATCTGAAAGAATCTGAACCGTTTCATGTCCTTTTCCTGCAATCACCACAAGACATTTCTGTGATCGATCGCATGTCTCCTCCAGGGCACGAATAATCGCGGCTCTCCTGTCACCGATTTCAAGAACCTCACCGCGGATTTCTCCAATTCCTGAACGCATTTGATTTCTGATTTCCTTTGGATCTTCCTTTCTCGGATTGTCGTCTGAAATGATAAATAGATCAGATTCGCGCGCGCCAATTTCGCCCATCAAAGGTCGCTTGCCCGGATCACGATTTCCGCCGCAACCGCAAACTGTTATCACGAAATCAGAGTTCGCACGGGCTTCTTTGAGCAATACCAGAAGCGCGTCCGGAGAGTGCGCATAATCCACAACTGCGATCGAGTCCTTGTTCTTGCTGATCGCAGCGAGGGAAATCGGTTCAAATCGACCCGGCACAGCTGGCAGCGTAGATAGACTGTTTAGAAACGCCTCTGATTCCTGTATTGAAAAGGACGCGGCCTCAATGGCAACCCTTGCATTGATTCGCTGAAAACTGGCAGGAAGATTAAGGTCGACTGGCCGAGATACTACAATTGCTTCTGAATCCAGTGAGCGAGCGTATTCGCTCATTTTGTTCGCATAACCTTCTGAATCGAGTCCATCGTCATAGACAATGAGTCTACCTCTGTTTGCAGCAGTTCGGGCGAATAAAAGTTTCTTTGCTTCAAAATAGTTTTCCATGCTCCCATGAAAATCCAGGTGATCGCGTGTAAGGTTCGTGAAAGCAGCCGCAACAAAGCGCGTGCCATGCAATCTTCCCAGGGCCAGAGCTTCTGAGGAGACTTCCATTGCTACTCGTTCAACTCCGGCGCGCACCATATCTGCAAAGAGCGATTGCAATTGATAGGAGCGCGGTGTTGTGTAGCCTGTCTTGATTTCCATTTCACCTGATGGAGTGACGTATCGAACTCCAAGAGTTCCAATGAGGCCTGCGCGAATCCCAGCGTTCTTCCAGAGATGATAGACCATCCAGCTAACAGATGTTTTTCCGTTTGTGCCAGTTATGCCCACAACTGATAGCCGCTCAGTAGGTCGTCCATGGAGGGCGGCTGCGATATCACCCATGCACCTGGCAACGCTGTTAACCCTGATCCATCCGCGCGAGTAAGGGCTTGCCGATTCGTCAGGTCCGATTAACAGAATCGAACCGTTTTCAAATGCATGATTTGCAAATGGTCTGCCCTGTTCGCTCAGACAGAAAAGCACTCCATGGCCCGTTTCACGCGAGTCATCGGTGATTCGATGAAACTCGAAGTCTGCGCTCGATTCGATTAGCCTGGGATCGCCTGGGGCAAAAATTTCACTCAGTTTCACAAGTAGTTAGGGAAGGTTCGCTCTGCTCGCGCCTGAATCAGCCGCTTCGCTGTCCCCACTCAGCCTGAGCCTCACGATTCGATTGTTCTCAGAAAACGGCAAACCATCTGACGGTAGAACGAGATCCTTGCCGGTGAGCTTGCCCAGGGCCTCTTTGAGGGCCAGATTTTTTTTGAGGAGTTGCTCTTTCTTAAGGCCTGCCATATGAATATCTCTGCGCAACAGGGCAGCCGAGACCAGATTGCGGGTATAGAGATGAACCAGGCCAAATGGAATCAAAAGGGTCAAAAAGACCAGGAATAATCCTCCGATTCCACTCTTTGGGCCACGCATTGCTTCCTTATTATCGGTCCGAATCAGCAAGTTTCTCGATTACTCTCAGTTTCGCGCTACGAGAAGCCGGATTTCCTGAAACTTCGGCCTCCCCGGCCATGGTTGGCTTTGGCGTAAGGATCTTGAATCTCTCCCGACCAAGCGCGCGAAAGCCATGTTTGACGCATCTATCTTCTAATGAATGAAACGATATAATAGCCAATCTTCCATTGGGAGCTAAGACCTCGGCCAGATGGGGAATTGAACCCTCGATTTCCTCCAGTTCGCGGTTTACAACAATCCGGAGCGCCTGGAACACGCGCGTAGCTGGATGGATTCCGGACTTACCCTTTCCTGGAACTGCGGCAAGTATCAGGGCTGCCAGTTGCTGGGCTGAATGGACGGGTCTTTTCTCAAAGATCGTCCGGGCAATTCTGCCTGCAAATCGCTCCTCGCCATACTCTTGAAAGATCAGCTTTAGCTCACGTTCGGTCTTACGGTTCAACAAATCAGCGGCCGTAAGGGGTAAATCCGGATCCAGACGCATGTCGAGCAGCTCATCTTGATACGAAAATCCACGCTTTGCCCCCTTGAAATGAAACATAGAAACACCCAGATCGAGCAGGATGAAATCCGCATGACGGCCGGCCAGGACCTCAGGCGTCAGGCGATATGGCTTTCTATGTAACTCAATCCAGGTAGCGCCGCCCAGGGTTGGGCGCAAACGATCCAGCATTTCGGGATCACGATCGAGTCCGATTATGCGCGCCTCAGGATATTTCGCATGGAAAAGCTTGCTATGCCCTGCTTCGCCCAGGGTTCCGTCTACTATGATGCGCGGCGATGCGGGAACGAATGCAAGTATCTCTTCCGGGAGAACGGGTGTATGGGTTGATTCCAGGCGCGCTCTTTTGCGGACGAGCCGCACTTTGGATTGACACAGGATTTGCACGCGCCGCTTTTTATACAATGAAAAAGGGCACTCTGGTATTCAATCCGAACAGCGGTAAAGGTAAGGCGAAGGAGCGTGCCCAGGACTTTGCCTCGGTCTGGAAGGCTGAATTCGGAAACGATCTAACCCTTCGCCCGACTAAGTCCCTGGCTGACATTCGCGTGGCTGCTGTTGAGACCATTCAGGATCCGGACAATGTCCCGATTTTCATGGGTGGCGATGGAACCCTTTCAGAAAGCGTCCAGGGACTTGCAGAACACTCTGACTTTAAACCCCTCGATCGACCCGTAGGCCTATTACCTGGAGGAACCGGCAATAGCTTTCTGCGCGATTTTTTGATCACAGATTATGAAAGCGCGCGCGATAGCCTGATCAGTGCGCTCAGATCTAATTCTGTGCAGAATTCTGATCTTGCAGTTATCAAATACCAGGCGTTGAAAATGGATCGCGAGGAGCAACCAGGCGCGTCGGTTCGCCGCATAACGTTCAATATTTTTGGGGTTGGTTTGATTGCCGATATTACGGAACTTGCAGTTCAAATGCGCTGGATGGGTGCTGCCAACTATACAGTTGCAAGTTTGTGGAAGCTGCTGTTTCATAAACCATACGGATTTGAAGTTACAATCGATGGAAAGCGCACGGACGTTGATTGCAACATGATCACAATTCACAATTCGCAATACACCGGTGGTTCAATGCATATTGCGCCTGCGGTGCGCGTAAATGATGGTCAGTTATTCTATCTTGTACCAATGTTCAAAAGCAGGCCGCGCCTTTTTAAAATGTTTCCAACGCTCTTCAAGGGATCGCATCTTGGATCTGAAGAAATCCTGACTGGATTTGTAAAAAACATTGGAATTAGACATCCTGCACCAGTTTGGATGAATGTGGATGGAGAGCTGGAACGCGGTTGGAACCCTGATCTTTCCATTCAACCTGGCTTCTGGAAGATTTATTTACCCAAAGACCGTCTCCTGGCCACACACTAGTCAGAAAGGCGCGATGAGATCAGCATAATCGGACAAGAAAATGCCATATTCAATCTCCTGGTTTGATCCAGACAAGATTCTGTTTATGCAGGCTCCGGGATCCATTTCAGAAGCGGACGTCTTTGACGCAGATCGCGAGCTACGCGAAACGTTGACTCGCGCAAAAAGCAATCGGATTCATCTCATTATTGATGATAGCAAAATGCTCAGTATGCCCGGCGTGTCAGTTACTATGAAAATCAAAACACTCGATCATCCGAAGATGGGTTGGACTGTAGTGATCGGTCAATCGGACAAAGTTTATAGGATGCTCTACACGATCACATGCCATTTGCGAAAGTTGCCGTTGTATTTTGCTCTGAATATGGACGAAGCTGCAACGTTCCTTTCAAAAACACAATAGTTGATCTGGAGCGGCCAAATGAATATTTTCAGGAACATCCTCTCAGTGCTCGCAGGTGCAGTAGCCGGAAGCATTGTGAATATGGGGCTAATCATCGCAGGGGGTTCTGTTATTCCATTGCCGGCCGGCGTCGATCCCTCAGATGCAGAAAGCTTGAGGGCAGCCATGCCGCTTTTCCAGCCAGAGCATTTCATATTCCCCTTCCTGGCCCATGCACTTGGAACGTTTGCAGGTGCCGGTGTCGCAGCTCTGGTAGCCGCGACTCACAAACTCAAATTCGCACTGGTAATTGGCGCACTCTTTCTTGCTGGTGGAATCGCAAACACGTTCATGCTTCCCGCGCCTGCATGGTTTGTGGTTCTGGACCTTGCTGCATACCTGCCTGCAGCGTATCTGGCCGGAAAAGTTCTACAAAGCAAGGTGGCATAGACGCGGATGAGATAGCGCCGTTTAACGTTCGTTAAATTACGCGCTTGTACTGGGAAAGGTCCTGGTTCCAGACGGGAACACCACAGAACTTATCACCTTCTGGACAGAATGGACGAACGCCCGCCTCTTTTCTGATTCTACAGGGAGCATGGACCCAGCGTCCAATGGCAGGATGCACATCGCGTACCTGCGAGAGCTCGTCTACGGACGCCTGGAATATTTCTTCCTGGGCATTATAGCACGTGCGAATCTTCCATTTATGATGCAGATTCAGCAAATCACCTGATTCAAAGAATCGGATTGGAAATGCATTGGGCAGCAGATAAACAGCCTCTTCTTCGCTACCGCCAGCATCAAGGAATCGATTGATCTTCTCAAAAAGCACGTTCATCGCGGCCTGATACTTTTCAAACGATGCTGCATGCTCGCGAATCAGGGCCGGGGTTACATAGTCAGGATGTCCCGTAAAATGCTTCATGAGCATGGGCCTTGCACCGGGAACAAGGCGATGCCTCTGGTCCTGCGAATCAGCAGTATGTGAGATTTTCTTTTGAAAGGTATAGTGAACGTTCAGTAGACTACGCGAAATGCGCGAAAGGGTGGTCTCGTTCAGGGCACTGGACAGGTGAGAATTGCGCGCGGGATTCAGGACAAGATCAACTGCAACCTCATCTGAAAGCATTTCACGCGTTGCACCCAGCACTGCGCGAACCGAAGATGCAAGCACCTCGACTGCATTGCTCTCAAATGAAACAAGGCGCGACGTTCTCCTGCCAAGATCCTGATCAAACTCGCGAATGAAATTCCTGGATGCCACCTCTGGATTTGGATCAAAGAACTCTTTAAAGAAACGATATTCCGTTGTGTCTTCCAAGGGAATTGAATCCGGAATCTCAGCTGCAAACAATGGGTCAGCTGCAATTGCGGCTTCCATCATGCTTTCAACCAGGTTTCTTGCTTCCTCTGGAACATCGCAGGCCAGACAGAGCCTTCTATAGCGATGGAGCGTCAGTCCGTTGATTGTATGATAAAAATACGTGTGCATTCCAACCGGAAGAATGTAACGCGCAGCCTCCATGGACTTCTTATGCGTTGTCTTTTTCCATGTTTCATGCTTTGTTTTTCTGGCAGGAAATATTTTATAAAACTCGGCTTCGGCAGGTGCATCCAGGTCACCTAGAAGTTCGCGGTAGACTCCTACAGAATACGTAACTGCATCCAGATAAAAGCCAAGTTCACGTTCGCGACCAGCGGCTCTGAGCGACGATGGAACATAGAATCGATCTGACTTAACTTCAACGTAGCGCTGACTTACCTGCTCTGAATTATAAAACGGATGTGAATGCAGAAAACTCCAGACCAGGTGACGGCTTACATTATCGATTGCAAAGACAAAGTGAACATGCTGGCGAGTAGTCAGATGACCGGCCTGCAAAGTTGATTTTGCAATACGATCGCGAATGGCTCGCGCCTCTGGTGTGCGCGAAACATCCTCCGGAGAAATAATTCCTTTGCCCGAATAGCACGTGCGCGCCGTAGCGATGCTCAAATCAAAAGGTACGTCAGTTACGTCGACGAGTTTGACAGCAGGAGCGCTTCCTGGAAGTGTATCCATGACTGGCATACAATGCCAGCCTTACCTTATGTCTCCCGAAAGCAAGTACAATGCAGTTCAGATTGCCGGGATCGGCTGCTATGTTCCAGAACGCAGGATTACCAACGATCACTGGGAAAAACTGGCCCAAACGAGCTCGGAGTGGATTCTAAAGAATGTAGGGATTCACGAGAGAAGTAGGATTGGCGCAAACGAAACCACATCCGATATGGGTGCCGCAGCCTCGCGCCAGGCCCTTGCAATGGCTGGAATTTCAGCAGATCGCGTGGACTGGATTTTATGCGGAACTAATTCCCAGGATGATTTGTGGCCTTCCACCGCTTCTAAAATCCAGGAACAAATTGGTGCAATAAATGCTGCTAGCATGGATTTGCAGGCTGGATGTTCAGGCTGGGTATTTGGAATGCGCCAGGCGCAGGGACTACTGTTATCGGGAGAAGCCAGCTGCGTGCTCGTGGTTGGAAGCGATGCACTTTCCCGTTTCTTGAATTATTATGATCGAGATAACTTGTTGTTTGGTGATGGAGCAGGCGCTGCGGTTCTGATACTGAGTCCAGATCCCAAACGATTAAAACGAATTCTATTTAGCACAGGAACTGTGCCTTCGCGCGCCCTGGCACTTGAAACAATTTATACAGAATCACAAAATGCAATGGAATTCTATCTAGATGGCCGAGACATGAGCACAGCGGCAAGGCCCAAACCTTCCATGGATGGTCGCCTATCGTTAAAACTGGCCCTTACTAAATGCAAAGAAAGCATGACACGCGTTCTGGAAGAAGCAAAGACTATCGGAATAGACAAGAAAGATATTACTTACTACGTTCCACACCAGACGAACGCCCTGATTTTAAAAGCACTGGCAGACTTTCTGGAATTCCCAATGGAAAGAGTGGAAGTGATCGTGGATAAATATGGTGGGATAAGCACGGCTTCCATTCCAACGGCGCTCAGCGAAATGAATACAGCCGGCAAACTCAAAAAAGGTGATCTAATCTTGTCGAGCGTGTACGGTGCAGGATTTACTTACGGGGCAATGCTTTACGAATGGGGCTGACTGTGAAATCACAAATAGTGTATCCCCCGTTCACAAATTCAATTCTTCCCTGGCATCTTGGTAGACTTTGAGATCCTTTGCTGAAAAGCAAATAACGCGAACTTCATCAAACGTTTCAAGAGCTCCGGCGATTTCCTTGAGTGCGATCCTCGATGCCTCGGCAATCGGGTAGCCGTAAATGCCAGTACTGATAGAGGGAAAAGAAATTGTCCGGATCTTATTCTCAATCGCAAGCGCAAGACTATTACGATAACACGAGGCTAGAAGCTCAGCTTCTCCGCGCTTGCCACCGCTGTAGATGGGTCCAACTGTGTGAATTACAAACCGGGCTGGAAGCTTATATCCCTTTGTAATCCGCGCCTGCCCCGTAGGGCAGCCGCCGAGTGTCCGGCATTCCGCCAGCAAATCCGAGCCAGCGGCGCGATGAATTGCACCATCCACTCCCCCTCCACCCAGTAACGACTCATTTGCGGCGTTAACAATCGCATCCGTTTCTTGATGCGTGATATCGCCTTGCAGTAACTGAAGTTTCCTGTTCACAGATTTGATTCAGTCGCCGCCGCAATTCCAGTCCACATTTTTAACTATTTCGAAACGGCAAGCGACAGTCTGTCGCGCACATGCGCTGCAATCTCAAGCGATCGAAGTCGAGCTTCTTGCTCATATACATGCGTTGTGATCATTAGCTCATCCATGCCAGTCGCTTCTATGAATTCCCCAATTCCTGCTTGAATGGTGTCAGTGGTCCCTATAAATGCATACGTCAAAAATCGATCCGCCCCGGCTTTTTCAGCGGGCGACCAGAAGGTCTCAATGTCGTCTATCGGTGCTGGCCATTTACCTGGCGTTCCTCGCTGCAGCATTACGACTGCTTGCTGAAGCGAAGTAAAGAGTCGTTTAGCCTCGCGTTCTGAATCTGCGGCAATCACATTTGCACATAGCATGACGTAGGGTTTGTCCAGTTTGCTGGAAGGTTTAAATCGTTCGCGGTAGATCTGAATCGCTTGCATCATAAGCTCGGGTGCAAAATGCGAAGCAAATGCAAAAGGTAATCCAAGCATGGCTGCAACCTGAGCACTGTACAGGCTCGATCCAAGGAGCCAGATTGGAACCTGCAAACCCGCCCCGGGAATCGCGCGAATCTTCTGGCCAGGCTGAACCGGTTCAAAGTAGAATTGTAACTCCTGCACATCGGTGGGAAATTGATCCGCATTTGTCGCAAGATCACGTCTGAGTGCTCGCGCTGTAAACATGTCAGTACCAGGTGCCCGACCCAGTCCCAGATCGATTCGATCCGGATAGAGGGACGCCAGGGTTCCAAACTGCTCTGCAATCACGAGTGGTGCATGGTTCGGAAGCATTACGCCACCCGAGCCTACGCGGATGGTCTGAGTACCCGCAGCCACGTGTGCAATTACAACCGCCGTTGCAGCGCTCGCAATTCCGGGATTATTATGATGCTCTGCCAACCAGAATCGCTTATATCCCAGCGACTCTGCATGCCTGGCCATTGCCAGGCTGTTCTGAAAGGCGTTAGCGGGTGTGGAACCTTCCGCCACAGGCGCAAGGTCCAGGATTGAGAAAGGAACCATACATTAGTCACGTTCAAAAACTGCATTTCGGCGACTCCAGAATGGATCGAAATAAATGCGAATATAGGATCATAAAGGAGCCTGATAGACCAGATTCTGGTGGCAGTTAGAGCCAGTAAACGACCCTCCGATTCCGGGCATGGTAATGCCGCCTAACGTTCCATCCATTTCACTTTGCCTGAATTCTCTTTTACATGATTTACGCAATGTTATTAAATACCAGGGCGCCAGACTCAGTTCTAAAAACCGGTTGCCCCTGGCACTCTTTTTGGACCTTATGGGTCTGAGGAATCGAATGGGAATCAAGCAGGGTTGGAAAGCAAAAGCAGCGGCAAACGTTCTGCGCGGAATCAAGAAGGCAGTGAGCAATGCCGGCCCTCTGAGTAAGAATTTCCGCGCCATGCGCGAGGCTCGCGCCGTTCCCTCCGCTGCCAGGCCAACTCCAATAGCATCTCGGGGCGGAAAATACATCCCAGAACAAATCGCCATTGAACCCCTGGAAAACGAAAGCCTGGATGTCTGGGGTTTTAAGGATACAAGTTTTATTATCAACGAACGGGGCAACGTGGAGCTATCTGGAACACGTTATGAACTGAGCGGCCAGGATCTGCCACGTTTACTGCCCTGGATCAATCGCACGCTTGGGCATACAATCGACGGGAAAGACATCAAGACCTCGCATTATCCAACCTTCATCGCAGAACCATTGTTAAACGCTGGCTTCATGAACGAAATTCGGACAGCGCTCGCGGAAGACCAGGTTGTATTGGATGGCCCAATTCGCCTCCGCCATGGCCACGGACATACGCAGGAAGAAATGTACCTAATCAAGTACGGAAAGATGTTACGAATTCCTGATGCCGTACTGTTTCCCACGGAAGAATCGCACGTAACTAGAATCGTCGAGGCTGCACAAAGACACAACGTTTGCATTATTCCATTCGGCGGCGGCACAAACGTAACCGACGCCCTGCGCTGCCCGGAAAATGAAACACGCATGATCGTGTCTGTGGATATGCGCAAGATGAACCGTGTGCTCTGGATTGATCCTGTCAATCGTATGGCATGCATTGAAGCCGGTGCCGTGGGCCGCCATATTACTGAATCCCTTTCAAAGCATGGATTTACCATGGGCCATGAGCCTGACAGCATGGAATTCTCCACTCTGGGCGGCTGGATAGCCACACATGCAAGTGGAATGAAGAAAAATAAGTACGGGAATATTGAAGGAATCGTACTGGATGTTCGAGTGGTAACGACGTCTGGAATCCTTTCGCGGCCGTCCGCACTACCTCGCGAGTCTATCGGCATCGATCCCAGGCTCTGGTTGCTGGGTTCTGAGGGAAGCCTTGGAATCGTTACATCAGCAATTGTAAAACTCTTCCCACTTCCCCCGGAACGCCATTATGGCTCGGTTGTGTTCTCTGAATTTGAACACGGCGTAGAATTCATGTATGAGCTGGCACAGCAAAGCACACGCCCGGCAAGCGTACGCCTTATGGATAATGTTCAGTTTCAACTGGGCCAGGCGTTGAAGCCCGCTGCAGAGGAAACCCAATGGGAAATTAGAAAAGCCAAGTTACAGAAATTCTTTGTTACAACCGTGAAAGGATTCGATCCGGATCGAATGGTTGCATGTACACTCGTGTTCGAAGGCACTCAAGAGGAAGTGGCGGCTCAGGAGCAAATGGTTTACTCCATTGCAAGAAAGCATGCCGGGTTAAAGGGTGGGTCGGAAAACGGACAGCGAGGATATCAGCTAACGTTTGGGATTGCCTATATTCGCGATTTCATGATGAATCATCATCTGATTGCAGAATCATTTGAAACATCAGTCCCGTGGACCAACGTTGTAAAACTCTGTGCAAACGTTAAACGGCGTATCAATGAAGAACACGCAAAAAGAAACCTCCCAGGTCGTCCTGTCGTCACATGCCGCGTTACCCAGATTTACGATACTGGTGCCTGCATTTACTTCTATTTTGCATTTTATGCAAAGGGAGTAAACGATCCATCCGAAGTCTTCAAGGAAATCGAACATGCGGCCCGCGAGGAAATTCTAAACTCAGGCGGATCTTTATCGCATCATCACGGCATCGGCAAGCATCGCCGGGATTTTATTCCTGAAATCATGTCTGATGCAATGGTAGAATGGAAACGTTTGCAAAAAACCGCTCTCGATCCCATGAATATCTTTGGTTCCCGAAACGGTCTTCCTGATATAGAACCATCATCCGCTTCGCGTTCTGTTGAAACATTTTCGCCCAATCCAGTCACATCTGCTGCTGGATCCCATTCTCCTGGAATCTGGGCCAGATTTGTCCTTTTCATTAAGCGGATTTTTAGCAAGCGAGGTAACGCATGAGATTCTTTTACAAGGACAAAACATTTGTTGTGACCGGCGCAAGCTCCGGGATTGGTCGCGAACTGACAAGTCTGCTGATTTCAATGGGCGCAAAGGTAATCGCTGTGGCCAGATCGCAGGATAAGCTTGAATCACTTAAAGAGGACGTAGATTCCTCCAATCTGATAATTATGACAGGCGACGTAACCATTGAAGCAGACTGCAAGAAAGCAATCGACCTGTGCCTGCCAAACTTTGGAAAGCTGGATGGGATTATTCACAATGCAGGGGTTAGTATGCGCGCAACCGCAGAAGAAGCGGATATGAAAGTGTATGAATCCTTGATGGCCATTAACTTCTATTCAATGGTTTACCTCTATAAGAACGGAATTCAGTTACTCAGGCAATCCCAGGGGCACCTGGTTGGCGTTTCAAGCATGATGGGGCTTTTCTCCACGCATTTACGCTCGGCGTATTGCGCAAGCAAGCATGCATTGCATGGATATCTCGATAGCATCCGCCTTGAAAACATGGAATCAGGTGTCCATGTCATGACCGTAGTTCCGGGATTTGTCAAAACTAATATCACCAAGAACGCACTCACAGCCAACGGAAGCGTTCGCGGCGAAGACAGCACAAATACGGAAGGTGGACTGGAGCCGGAAGAAGTAGCAATGAGTATCCTTGAAGGCCTCGTGAAACGCAAGCGCGATGTAATCGCCTCCAGACCAAAGGAAAAAGTCGGATTATTCCTCAGCAAGTGGGCGCCTAACGTTCTGGACAAGATTCTTTCAAGTTCGCATGTAACCTGAAGCTCAAGCGACCGGGTTGTTCGGCAGCCGCAGGCGAAATTGAGCTGCCCCGATCTGTTCGCTTACGGGTCGAGAACGCGGCCGGCTGGCGGCCCTCCCCTCCGAATACTGTGTATCGCCTAACGTCCGTATTTCTTGATAAACTTGAATATTTCTTCGTATACTTTGAGGCGGCTGGTTTCGTTTAGAATTTCGTGGTAGAGGCCCGGGTATGGTACCCAGAATTTCTTTTCAGACCCAATATCTTCGTAGAAGCGACGAGAGGCGTCAATGTTTACAATTCTATCGGCCATACCCTGGAGCACGATTGCCGGGAGCTTGATGAGCGGGGCTCGCGAGAGCGCGCGCGAATGCGCGAGGGTTACTTCAGAAAACCAACCACTCGTTGCAGTCTTGAATACTGTGGGATCGTTTGCGTAGAGCTGCGCAATCTTCTGATCGTGTGTGAGTAAATTCGAATCAATTCCAGTTGGAATTGAAAGTGTGGGAGCAATGCGGGCGACAAAATTCCCCATATTACGCTTCCAGTTTGGAAAGTCCGGAGGCAGTCCCAGGAATGGCGCACTAAAGACGGCGCATTTCAGTTTGATGGGAGATGGATTTTCCTCAAGGAAGCGAGCGGCTATGAGCCCACCATGTGAATGGCTGCCCAATGTGGTTGGCAACTTTGAAAAATTCTGCCTGGCCCAATGCAAGAATGTAGAACAATCGAGCGAATACTCGGAGAAATCGCTTACATGGCCCCGTCGACCCTCTGAATCTCCATGGCCGCGAACGTCGATGGCTGCAAACGCAACGCGCTCCTCATTCATCCATTTGGCAAAATGTGCGTATCGGCGGCGATGCTCGGCAAATCCATGAATCCACAGCAGCAACTGTTTGGGTCGTTTGGGCTCCCAGATTGTTCCTGTGAGCTTCAGCCCATCCTGAGCCTTGATATGAATTGTAGTTTCCGCCATACGTCGGATTGAAATCGTTTCACCTCATGACAAGCAAACTTCGAGTCGCAGTAGTCCATGACTGGCTTACTGGTATGCGTGGGGGCGAGGCTGTCCTTGAAGGAATACTTAAACTCTATCCGGATGCAGATCTCTTTACTCTGTTGCACAACAAAGGAAGCGTGAGTGAATTCATAGAGAATCGTGTCATACGCACATCATTCATTGATCGTTTACCGTTCAAAAAATCCAGCTATAGGAACTATCTTCCATTGTTCCCTACTGCAATTGAAACATTTGAGTTTAGAAACTATGATCTAGTAATCTCAAGCTCGCATTGTGTTGCCAAGGGTGTACTCGTACCCCCTGGAGTTCCCCATATTTGTTTTGTTCACAGCCCCATGCGATACGTCTGGGATATGACGGGCGATTATTTTCCTTATACTAACATGGACGGGAGTCCAGGCGGATTCTTTAGCCGTTGGGTATTTCCCTTTTTTGCAAACTACCTTCGCATGTGGGACTCTGCGAGCGCTCCACGCGTCGATCGGTACATTTGCAATAGCCAGTTCGTTGCAGAACGCCTCCGCCGATATTATGGTATGCCAGCCGGAGTTGTGCATCCACCTTGCTTTGCCTCGGCACCCAGAATTCCAAAGTCACAACGCGAAGACTTCTTCCTGGTCGTTAGTGCGCTGGTGCCATATAAGCGAATCGATTTAGCCCTTGATGCGTTTAAACATCTGGGTCCTGATTTCAAATTAAAGATCGTGGGAAAGGGACCAGAATTGAAGCGACTGAAAACACAGGCTCCGACAAACGTAGAATTCCTGGGATCGGTGTCGCGCGAAGAGATTTCCAGGCTTTATGCCAGCGCAAAGGGCCTTATATTTCCAGGAGTTGAAGATTTTGGAATTGTTCCGGTGGAAGCGCAGTACTACGGATGTCCGGTGGTGGCGCTTGCAAAAGGTGGAGCACTTGAGACTGTAACTGCGAAGACGGGGATTTTCTTCAACGAGCAGTCCATAGAATCGCTGAGCGAGGCAGTTCGTCGCTGCGCCGATAACAAATTCATCCCTGCGGACTTCCAAAAAAACGTATCCCATTTCAGCGAAGCTGTGTTCCTTACGAAAATGAGGCAGGAGATTGGAAAACTTCTGCGCCAGAGAAAATGAAGATCATTTACGTAACCGACATTCACGATGCGCTCAAAGAATTGCGCGTCCTACTTTCCACCACAGAGGCTGACCTGTATTTACTTTCCGGCGACATCTTGTACAAAGCATTCTATGATGAGACCAACACCTACGATTTTGTCTGTCTCCAGGAAGACTTCTACACTCTGTTGAAATCCATTCCCGAGAAGTTGTATCCCTATGATTTCGCGACCGATATACTCCGTTTCCCGGACAGGTACGCAGAATTCGCAAAAACACCACGCGGTGAGCCAATCGACCTCGTAGCAAAGGCTTCAGAGTATCGCAGGCTTTTTCAGATAGCAACAAAGACAATGAAAGAGAAGTACGATTTAATCGAAGGTCTCATTCAAAAATACGGAAACGCTGAATGCCTATTACTTCCTGGAAATTACGACATCGACTTACGTTATACGGCATTGAGTGGACGGTCAATCCATCATGCGCAACGAGGCTTCCAGGGTCTTAGAATTGCTGGATACGGCGGGGCACCTGTTGCAACGTCAGGGATCCCGGAGAAACTGGCAGTTGTTTTTCATGAACGCATTGTAGATGGCGTCCTGTATTCCGATCCAGAAACGTATTTCGATGAGGTGAAACCGGAAATTTGTGTGATCCACAATCCAGCTTACGGTTACTTTGATCGAATTCCTGCCATGGGCCACATGGGTTCGCAAGGAATTCGTAATCATCTTGACTCACACTCTCCTCTACTTGTCGTTTCAGGCCACGTGCACGAGGACTACGGAATTGCGCGCAAGAACGGAACAATTCTTTTGAACCCTTCCAATTTCGGTGGGGTCGATTCGCTTGAAGGCTATCAGGCTGGTGGAACCTACGCGGAAGTGTATCTGGAAGATAAAGTAATCAAACAGGTTCGGCTCATGCACTTAAATGATCAAACCAATCGTGCTCTCATTGATGTTAAGGTCGATGAAGAAGGTCTACACGAAACAATTCTTCCAGGTGCACAGGATGGTTGTCCGCTCGACCTTTCTGTGTTTATCCGCGACAGTAGCGGAAGGCCGGCGCAAAGATGATTCCTCCATTTGCAGATCATCCGCTGGTCAATGAATTCAATGACCTCAAGAAGTATTTTCGCCAGCATGAAACAGTCGCTTCCAGAAATAGAATTTTACAGTTCAGATCCTTTGCGCGAGTGATTGCAGAGGCCGGTCTTCCCGTCGGCTTCGATGTGATGGGGTCGGTCAACTTTGGCCTTGCGACTGAAACATCAGACGTGGACCTTGTACTCTATATTATTTGCGAAGATGGATACGACGGTGAGTGCCCATCACCTAAATGCAGAACACAGCAGCACGTTGAGAATCTCCTGATTCACACGTGGATTCGCGGCATGTCAGAATCGCCCTATCCTGTTCAGATCGTTGACTGCATTAACCTCAATCTGCTTGAGCGTGATCTCAAGCGCGGAGATCCTGAATCGCCAGTCTTGCTGCGTTTTGCTTTCTATCGCAGCGTTTGTCGGGGCGTGAATGCTAGATTGCTCCGTCCCTATCACACGGCCTTAATGGACAACCCTGAACTTGTGGAAAAGATGAAGCCCTATCTTTGGAGTCTTTTTGACGAACTCGTAAAGAGCTCCAAACATAATTATTCCATCCAGAAATATCAAGAGCGCCTAACGCAGCTCGGCGTGCGAATTCCTGCCAGCATGATATCGACCATTCGTGTTCACCTGGACCAAAGTCGTAAACACCTGGGAGATGGAATTTAAAGAATGTAGCGGGATAGGTCACGATCTTCGGTGATCGGCCGCATACGCTCTTGTACAAACGTTCGGTCGATTCGAATGTTGCGTTTATCTGCTGCTAGATCCGGGGCGTTAAACGAAATCTCTTCGAGCAATCGCTCCATGATCGTATGCAGGCGACGCGCTCCGATATTCTCTGTTTCTTCGTTTATGCGATGCGCAAAGAGTGCCAGCTCATCAAGCCCATCCTCTGCAAATTCAATATGAACGCCTTCTGTATCAAGGAGAGAAACAGCTTGCTGCGTGAGCGAATTGCGCGGACCAACAAGGATCTGTCTAAAATCTGATTCAGTAAGCTTCTCCAGTTCAACTCGGATCGGGAAACGACCCTGTAACTCCGGAATTAGATCTGATGGCTTGGATTGATGGAATGCACCGGCGGCAATGAAGAGAACGTGATCTGTTTTCACTGGACCGTGCCGCGTTGTAATAGTTGCACCTTCAACGATTGGAAGAAGGTCACGCTGCACACCTTCGCGCGATACATCAGGGCCTGCGCCAGAATGCTTTCCACAGATCTTGTCCATCTCATCGATAAATACAATTCCAGTCTGCTCCGTGCGGCGAATGGCTTCACTGATTACCCGATCCTGATCGACGAGCCTTTCAATTTCTTCATTCAGCAAAATCTTTCTGGCTTCAGAGATTGGGATGCGACGCTTCTTGTTTTTCTTTGGCATCAGGTCGCCGAGCATATTCTGCATCTGCATATCGATCTCTTCCATGTTATGGCCCGACAATACCTGAACCATGGGCGACGGAGCAGAAGCAACATCCAGTTCGACTTCGCGGTCTTCGAGGGATCCCTCGGTTAGTTTCTGCCGCATCAATTCGCGCGCGCGATTTCTACGATCGCTCTCTTCCGGATCAACCGGCTGCGATTTAACTTTTTCTTCTTCAATTCCGGTTTGAACGCGCGAACCAAGCGATGACAGATTTGCTACTAGATCAGAGAATCCGCCAGAGTTAGAATCTGATTTACTGTTTCCGGAAGGAAGTAGCAAATCAAGCAAACGATCCTGGGCTGCAGTTTGAGCCTCCGTTTCAACCCTGGCTCTGAATTCTTTTTTAACGAGCGAAATGGCCGTGTTCAATAGATCGCGCACCATTGATTCCACATCGCGACCAACGTAACCAACCTCGGTGTACTTTGTAGCTTCCACCTTGATAAAAGGAGCATGCATTAGCCGCGACATGCGGCGGGCAATTTCAGTTTTTCCACAGCCAGTAGGACCTATCATCAAAATATTCTTTGGCACAATTTCTTCCTGCATGTCTTCCGGAAGTTTTCTGCGACGGATACGATTGCGAATCGCAATCGCAACTGCTTTCTTGGCCTGGGTCTGCCCTACAATATACCGGTCCAGCTCTGCTACGATTTGCGAAGGGGTAAGTTGGTCAAGATCGCCTGTCATAGTTCCTCAATTGTGAGATTTCTGTTTGTGTAAATGCATATGTCGGCCGCAATTTCAAGCGAGCGTTGCACAATCTCTCGCGCATTCAAACTACTTGAAGTCATGAGCGCTCGAGCGGCGGAGAGTGCGTAGTTTCCGCCAGATCCAACCGCCAGAACCCCGTCATCCGGGGCTATTACATCACCTGTGCCGCTAATCAAATACATTTCTTTCTGATCGGCAACGACAAGCATTGCTTCCAGGCGTCGTAGCATCCGATCCGTCCGCCATTCGCGAGCGAGTTCAACGGAGGCCCGACCGACATTATTTTGAAACTGCTCGATTTTCTTTTCAAATAGTTCCAGGAGCGTAAAGGCGTCTGCTGCCGCACCGGCAAAGCCGGTTACAATATCTCGCCCTGCAATTCTGCGCACTTTCTTGGCGCCGCTTTTCATAACCGTTGGCCCCAGGCTTACCTGACCGTCGCCTCCGATTACAGTTTTGTTGTCCTTGCGCACGCAAAGAATCGTGGTGGAATGAAACTCAGTGGCCATAATCCTTTTTCTTTAACCACACGGACGGGAAAACCGTTTTCTGGATTCGCTTCGCAAATGAAGTAAGGCAAAAGTCCGGGAACCGGGATTCAGGAACCCCTCGATTCCTGCGGAGTTTCTGAAGGTGTCTGGTGTTCGGCAGGATTCGACCTGCCATGCGGATGTGATTGTCTGTACACATCTTTTAAGCGATCCTTCGAAACCCCGGTATAAATCTGCGTGCTTGCAAGGCTCTTGTGACCGAGCAATTCCTGAACTGCCCTGATATCCGCGCCTTCATTTAACAGATCGGTGGCCATGCTATGGCGAAACCTGTGCGGATGCAAATGCCTGGCCAGGCCAAGCTCGCGCTCAAGTCTCACCATATTTTTCCTAACGCCACGATCGCTCAGCTCTGTCCCATCTCGATTCACAAACAGCCGTGCAGTAACGGGATGAAATTCAGGACGGACTTCAAGATATTCGCGCAGGGCCTTTTGCGCCTGCACTCCGAGAAACACAATTCGTTCTCGCCTACCCTTCCCGAGTATCCTGAGGGCACTCAGGTCCTGGTTTGCTGAAATGTTTTCAAGGGAAAGCAATTCTGAAATCCGCATACCAGAAGAATACAGAATCTCCATGATAGCTCGATCTCTAATGAGCCGCTCATGCGCCAGATGACCCGTTGGTTTTGCTTCTTCAAGCAGACGACGCATTTCATCATACGGAACAAATCCAGGTAATTTGCGTTTGATGCGCGGCGGTCTAACATCCTTTGCCGGACTCTCCTGTAAGTGACCACGCAGGACAAGCATTGAATAGAAGGTACGGATGCTTGCGAGCTTTCTGCGCTGCGAACGTGCGTCTAGTTTGCGTTTCCTGATCTTTCCATCGGGACGCATACCGGCCCCGGTAATCTCAGCAAAGAAGCCTCGCAACTCGCGTTGCTGGATTCTATCGTAGAGTAGTTTGTTCGCTTCAAGATACAGAAAATACTCGCGCAAATCTGCCAGATACGCCCGCAAGGTATGAGGAGAGCGATTTCGCTCGATCGCCAGGTAATCCTCGAACTGTACAAGTAAGTTCAAATGCTCCGGGTGCACATTTTATCATCGGCAGATTTGATGTTGACGACAGAGGCAAAGCCGATGCCGTGAAAGCAATGCAGGACAAGAAACCCGGAGCCGGGCCAGAAGAACCCCAGCCAAAAAAACTTTCGCCATCTGTTCAATCCGCCATTGACAGGATCAAACGCGGCGCGGAGGAACTTCTACCGGAAGGTGCACTTGTTGAAAGACTGATTGAATCAGAGAAGACTGGCGTTCCTCTCAAGATCAAGGCAGGGTTTGATCCAACCGCTCCCGATCTCCATTTGGGGCATACAGTACTTCTGCGTAAGATGAAGCATTTCCAGGAACTGGGGCATGAGGTTATCTTTCTCATCGGTGATTTTACCGGAATGATCGGCGATCCAACCGGTCGCTCAAGCACCAGAAAGCAAATGACACGTGAAGATATTAAGAAGAACGCGCAAACCTATGCAGATCAGGTTTTCAAAATCCTGGACAAGAACAAGACAACCGTGCGTTTCAATTCAGAATGGTGCGACAAAATGAATTTCTACGATGTGCTTGGCCTGATGGCTCAGGTTACAGTAGCTCGCATGGTTGAAAGAGATGATTTCACCAAAAGACTCAAGGCCGGTGATCCGGTCAGCTTGCTTGAGTTTATGTATCCGCTTGTGCAGGGATACGACTCAGTCGCATTGAATTCCGATGTTGAGCTGGGCGGTACAGATCAGAAGTTCAATATTCTAATGGGCCGTGATTTGCAGGAAAAGTTCGGCAAGCCTGCACAGAGCATCCTAACTGTGCCACTGCTCGTTGGTTTGGACGGACAAAAGAAAATGTCCAAATCATTTGATAACTACGTTGGGATTTCAGAAGCTCCCTATACCATGTTTGCAAAGATAATGTCAATCCCGGATACAATATTAAAGAATTACTTTGTACTACTTACTGACTTTACCCTGGATCAGATCGATGATTGGATTAAGACAGATCCATTTGAGGCCAAAAAGAAACTTGCAGCATCGGTCATAAACGACTATCATCCAGCCGGATCCGGTGAAGAAGCGCGTAAAATTTGGGAACAGGAAAAGAGCACCCGTAAGGGTCTTGTTCTTCCGCCTGAAACGCCAGAGCTTAAGGTTTCGGCAAAAGAGATTCTACTCGTTCAGGCGTTGGTGGATTCAAATACTGAAACAAGCCTGACCGCTGCCCGTAAACTGATCGAACAGGGAGCCGTTAAGATCGGGGACAATCTGGAAACCGTAACCAGCCGCGATCATATGCTTACATTCCCTGGAGAATACGCAATCAAAGTCGGTAAAAAGAAGTATCTGATCGTTAAGGGCTGAGGGCTGGTTTCGTGAAATCCGGGACTTTCGCTGAGACCCTGGTTCCTGCACAAATCGAATGGAATGGAAATGAACCTAGATCAACGTTACACGACGATATCTACTTCATGCCAGGGTCCGGCATCGAAGAAAGCAATTTTGTCTTCCTTGAAAGCAACCGACTGCCGGAACGGTTCGCCAATCTAACAGGCACATTCAATATTCTCGAAACGGGTTTTGGAACAGGGTTGAATTTCATCCTTACTTGTGCGATGTTTCAAGATAAGGCTGCAAATGGTTTTCTGAATTTTGTCTCCCTGGAAAAGCATCCGCTTCGTCCGGAAGACCTGCGCCGTGCTCTAGAATCAATTGGAACTACAGAACGTTTCAAACCCTGGGTCCATCGTCTGTTAGAACGCTATCCACCCCTGGTTCCAGGCTTTCACCATTGTTATATCGAACAAAACATTCGCCTAACGCTGATTCTTGGTGAGGCAAAGGAAATGCTTCCCCTTCTTCAGGGACAATTCGATGCATTCTACCTCGATGGATTTGCCCCGGCGAGAAACGCAGACTTCTGGGGTATGGAGATACTTGAGCCCCTTGGACGAGTTGCAAAGAAACATGCAACCCTTGCAACGTTCACAGCGGCAGGAAGCGTACAGAGGAATTTGAAGCAGGTCGGATTCGAGGTAGAAAAAGCGCAGGGATTTGGTTCCAAGCGTGAGATGATTCACGCCATTTTCCGCGGAGCGAGCCCAGAAGCTGAACAGGACTCAGTAAATCAAGGAGAAGCATCCGGCCAGCCTTCAGCAAACAGTGATTCGTTTCAGCGTTCAGTACATGCGACCGGACGGGCTTTGATAGTAGGTGCTGGTCTTGCGGGGAGTGCTGTAGGATTTGCCCTCGCAAAACGAGGAATTTCGGTAACGGTTGTGGATCAGAATGCAATCACTTACCCGGATGAATTTCGTGCGCTACATCAGCGCATTCGTAAAACAGACGACGCCGTTCAAGCCGTTCAAGCAACGGCTTCCGCCCGTCCGGCACCGAACGGGGTGGTGGA